>DASPGV010000027.1:0-9145 GCA_035620415.1 Nitrososphaera sp. | reverse complement strand
TCCCCTCCTCTATGCCGCCGGCTTCAAGCATCTTTGTTATTTCGCCGTCGATTATTATGCTGGTGTCAAGGACGAATTTCCTGTTGCTCAATTATTCTAGCTCCGACATGGCGATTTAAAAAGCATTTTTAATAAAAATATGCACAGGGCAATAACAATTTATGGGCGGACGCTCAACTTTAGCCGGATGAAGAAAGTAGAAGCCATCATCAGGGCTGAAAGGATGCCGATCGTGAAGGAGAAGCTGAGGCAGATGGGGATTGGCGGCATGACGATTTCAACTGTGTCCGGCTGGAGCAAGCAGCGCGAGCTCCACCTGCAGTGGCGCGGCCAGCCAGTGGCGTACGACCTCCTGCCACGAGTGAAATTTGAGATAGTGGTTCTTGACGATCAGACGGACAGGGTGGTGCAGGCGGTGATCGAGTCAGCAAGGACCGGCGAGCACGGCGACGGCGTGGTGTTCGTGACTACTGTAGAACAGGCGTTCAACATCGCTACCCTCGACAAGGGCGAAAAAGTAATCGTTTGAAAATGTATCTGAAACTGTCGCTTTTTGCACTGGCAGCGGCGTTTCTTGTCGCGACCCTTAACATTTCCCCCGCTCTTGCCGCCAGGTATTACGCGGATCAGACCAACTTTGCTGAAGATTCCGTACCTGCTGCAGAGTACAGCTGGGACCAGGACGCGATAGACGGCTGCATATATAGGGATGATGGGGTCAAAAACTCGTACTATGTCTGGGCAAAGATGGCGGTTCAAAAGTGGCGGCAGGCCCTGCGCGAATACACCGACAATCAGGACGCCTGGAGCTTCTCGGTCCGCTACGTCAGGACACAGGCCGAGCTAGAGTCATGCGATGTCAAGTTCTACATATACGACACGTATAAGGACTTTCCGGACTACCCCGCCCAGACGGGCGCGTACACTATCGTAAAGTTCAGCAATATCAGGGGCGACCTTGACGCGAGGGTCTACCTTGCCCCGCAAGTGCTGCACGGCGACGGCGAAACAGAGATCGACCTGCCCACGTACGCCTTCAGGAACTCGGCGGTGCACGAGGTGGGCCACGTGCTCGGGCTCGGGCACATGCAGTCGGAAAAGGGTTACCTAATGTCGCCCCAGTTTGACTTTTTTGAACAAGACGACCAGCTTCCAATAACGACTCTCGAGCTTGACGCCCTCACAGAAATGTACGGCAACGGCGGATTTGGCTAATCGTTATATCTGTTGAAATGCAATCTTCGGCGTGCCAGACGACGACGAGCCGGTGATGTGCATCAAGTGCAACGTAGCGTTTCCTAGTGAAAGCGAGTATCTGCAGCATTATAATGAAAAACACAGGCCGGCAGAAATCTAGCTACTGCGGCACAAGCAAGATTTCCTGTATCTTGTACAGCGCCTGGTTGACATAGTCGTTTGTGATAAGTGACGGTATCTTTAGCTGCTGCGACTCAAGCATCGAGTTTATCGAATAGAGCAGTTCAATCCTCTTGTCGATGTTGGGCTCGCTCTTACATTCCTCTACAAGATCAAGTATGCTTCCCCTATGATCCATTGGTGTAGATCGATGACTCTGCTGATTTATAACGGCTGTAGAGGTTGTGTTAGTGGAAAGGATACTGAACAATTTTTCACTTTTCGCCGCACAATCTCTATCTATAGCGTTATCTCCTTCCATAAGTAGTGATTATGTAGTTTATGTACGGATAACCTCGCAATTTAGGCTGTGAATCTGGCGGGTATTGTCAACGCAGCGCTTGGCGTCCTGGATCTGATAATGTCTAGCTTTTTGCTTTTCTTCTCATTCTACTGCTACCAATCCCTTCTTTCCTTCGCTTACAAGTTCAATTATCCTTTGATACCAATGCAATGCTCTAGCCCCTCTTCCCGTTATGGCATAGAATCCTCTTTCATCCCTCTGAATTAGTTTCCTTTCGAGCAAATAACTCCAAATATTCACTGATCATTGAGCTGCTAAGATTTGCGCTTTGCATGAGCTGTGTTTTCTTTATTGGGCCGCTCTGCTTTCAAAGATCTAGCATGTCTCCAATGATGTCAGTTCTGCCTCTGTTTCCCCATTTCGAGGCTTGTCTTGTTTCACTAACCGGTTTGTCTCTAAAGCCGACTATCCCACATCACCATGAGATGGATTGTAGACTAGAAGAGGACAAAGCGCTATGTAAGTTCATACGAAGGAAGAATCTGGAACATAGTCCTAGTGGCCGCCTCTATAACAAACCCATCAGGAAAACTAAAGGTAGACAATCCTAGGTGGCGCTTTCATGTTCCTAATATACCAAAAAGCATCTTTATCTGGTGCACAAATGACTTCCTATGAACTCAAAGCGAACAGAGGCAGGACTGACATAATGGCTGACATATTAGAAATGGCGATGCCGGGTATAAAGAAAACACAGCTCATGCAAAAGGCAAACCTGAACTATGAACAATTGCTATTCTACCTTGAAAAGCTGCAAATCAATGAACTATTGAGAAAGGTTGACGAAAATGGCTCGAAGCTGTACAGGACTACAGAAATGGGAAGAGAATTTCTGCGGTGCCACAAGCGACTGAACGAGTTCATTGACGAAAACTTGATAATAACCATGGTGAGCAAGGCCTCCAAGATGCGCGTCTACTGAGTGAACGAATGGCAGTCTAATTTTCATAGCTCGCTCAAGGAAGGGTCGAAGCTGGAAACTATAGTTTAGTTCTGACAATATTTCTGAGGATGGTACTGAGCACAGCCTCAAGTTTTGACAAAACGATCAGATGCATCTCGTGGATCCTAGCATCTGAAACAATTATTCATATCATGGCCCCCTTTTCAGTGGTCTGCGATATGAGCCGAAGCTGGGCGAGATATCCAAATTTCATAGTAAATTAGCTAGTAGCATGGCTAGCTATCAATTTTGCAATTAGCTTTTATCTAATCCAGCTCCAACCATAAGCCGGTGCGAATGTGGAAGATGGGCTGAACCGTTGTAAATGTGGTTTCTGCGGTCATTCCTCCAGAATGGAGTGCGTACGCCTAGATTGTAACTGCTGCAACCTTGAAGACATGTTTACGTTGTTGAGCCACGTTGAATGCAATCCACATCACCAATTCCGTACGCATACCAGGAGGGCGATTGAGGTCTGATGAAAAACCGTAGTCGGTACGAAGTGATAGCTGCTATTTTAAAGGCCATTGGCGAAGGGGGGACCCGCAACAAGATAACATATTCGGCGATGCTAAGCCATGCTCAATGCCGGGGGTATCTTGACTCGCTTACCAAAAGTGGCATAGTGCAGGAAGTGAAGGATGGTGGCAACATATTGTACAAAGTAACTCCAAAAGGCGTCAAGTTCCTATCGTATTATGACCAGATGAAAGAACTCCTACCGCTCGTGAATGATGAAGCTCTTGCAAGTATCATAGCTTGACAAATTCGTGATTCTTCCACCTGCAGCGCAATAATTGTTAACCGTAACATAATCGCTTATTATGTAAGGCTAGTCCCTCATCTATACTTTTTCTCTTGTGATTACCTTAAAATCTCAAAGTTTACCGTCATGGGCTAATCTCTATATAATGAGCATGGGCACAAAAACCAGATGAATTTTGAATGCTATCTGCAGGCCGGCAGGATAGCAGCAAAAGTGAGGGAGGACGCCCGCAAAAAGTACCACGTGGGGTCGACACTCTTTGAAATATGCGAGTCTGTCGAGACCCAGATCCGCAGCATGAGCGGCCAGCCGGCGTTCCCGGTCAACGCCAGCCTCAACGAGATAGCTGCCCACTACACGGCCGAGCCAAACGATTCTACGGTCGTAAAGGAGGGCGACGTGTTAAAGATAGACATAGGCGTTCACATCGACGGCTACATCGCAGACACGGCAGTCACGGTGTGCTACGAGCCAAGGTACGACGCGCTTGTCAAGGCAGCGGAGACTGCGCTTGGCGAAGCGGTGCGGATGGCGAGGGCCAACACGAAGGCAAGCGACATCGGCAGGGTGATAGAAGGCACGATAAACAAGTTCGGGCTCAGGCCGATTCAGAACCTGAGCGGCCACTCGCTTCAGCAGTATACCATCCACGCCGGCAAGTCGATACCCAACATCTGGACCATAGGGTCTTCGTTCACGCTGCAGGCAAACGAAGCGTACGCAATCGAGCCGTTTGTCACGACAAAGGACGGAATGGGCGCGGTCAGAGAGGGCAAGACAAGGAACATTTTCGGCATAACGTCGAGAAAGCCGGTCAAGGACAAGGAGGCAGACGACCTTTTGGAGCTTATCTGGGGCAGATTCAGGACGCTCCCGTTTACGCTCCGGTGGCTCACCGACAAGTACGACGAAAAGGACCTGCGTGAGCTGGTCGAAGTCCTGAACAAGAAGAGGAACGTGCACGCCTACCCGATACTTGTCGAGGGGCAAGGCAAGGTAGTCGCCCAGGCAGAGCACACGCTCATCCCAACTGAATCGGGCGTAAACGTGATAACGCTCTAGCGCTTTTCTTCTTCCGGGTACTCGCCATAGATCGCAGTGACAAGCGTGTTTGAAGACGAGCACTTTTTGCACTGAACGCCGGACCTATAGACATAGTCGCCTTCCTCGAACTGGCGCCTTGCCTTTTCGCCGCAAGACTGGCACGTGTCCTCGGTGTATATCTCGGGCTTCACTTCCTTTTTCTTGCCAAACAGCACTACTGCCCTACCCCCATGGTGTTCCCGACGCCTATCACCATGACCGACTGCCCTTCGGAAGTCTTGTCCTCGATTACATTGTACACCGTGTTTGTCACCTTCTCTGCCGCGTCGGCTATCTCCTTACGCATAATGGTGATCGCGTCCTGTACCGATTGCTTGACTATCACAGCATAAACCGGTATGTCGAGCCGCGTCGCCACCTCCTCTATCTGGTACTTTTCGACTCCGATGCCGCCTATGGCCGCGCCGATGCCCTCCGCCACTTCGCCGGTCTTTTCCCCCTCCAGCTTTAGCGCCGCGTCTATCATCACTATCGCGTCTATTTTGGTGCCCATGTCAACCGCAATCCTTGCTATCGCTTCGCCGGGCCTCCCGACCGTCCCTGCCGGGCCCTCGGCCTTGAGCAGGTACAGCCTCCTGCCCTTGTATTCGTCCTCGCAGTACACGGTCTCCCTTGCTGCTAATTTCTTTTCCTTTCCAAGCATCATCCTGCCGACTACGACCGGACCGATTCCGTCGCCTATCGGCTGGCCTTTTTTGAACGCCGCTATCGCCTTCTGCAGCGCTTCGGCCTCTTCGAGCAGGAGCGGCATCACCATCTGGAGCTGTACCAGCACGAACATGCTGGTCGTGCGCTTGCCCATCAGGTAAAAGTGCCTGACGATCTTGTAGATCATGTTGAGCGCGGTCGCCGCTTCTAAAATGTTCTCCATCTTTGAAACCTCTTGGTCGCTTGCGCCGGCGCACAGCTTTCTGACCTCTGCGCGCAGCCGCTCGTCCCTTGTTCGCATGATGTGGTCCAGCTTGCGAACTATGCCGCTCGGGTCGAGTTCAACCGGCATTATGGTAAAGTATTCTAGGAACCTGTCGACTCCTACCGCCGGGTCGCCCGAGGTCGACTTGAACGCAGTCTTGATGTAGTCTATGGCCTCCTTCCTCGCGCCCTCCCTCATCGTCTTGAGCTTGACAAGCGACTTTGAAATCTCTCCGAGGATCATGCGCGACTGGAACTTTTGCGCGTACATCATGAATATTGGGATCGTCGCAAAGGAAACGATGTAGATCCACATCCATGGGCTGCTGGGGTCGAAACCCTCGCCTCCTAACAGACCCTCAAGTTGAGATAGAAATGTGGAGAAACCTGACATTTGATTTGCCTTTTGTCCGGATCAAATGTGCTCCGAAGCTCAATTAAAGGTTACTTTCCCTTATGGCAGGCACACTGGCACTTGACCAACTTCTGGTCGAACGAGCAGTCGTGGTCCGGCCCGCACGACTCGCCCACCGGCCACTCGCCGGGGCAGTCTGCGTGACGGTCGCGCTTGCAAAAGAAGGTCAGCATCCGCAGTGAAATTGTGGTGCACAAGATTTAATGTTTGCTACATCTGGATGTTGAAGAGCTGCGGCGCGTAGATGGAGCCCTCCCTCACTCGCTTGACCTTCGCTACCGAGAGGTAGTGCGGCCAGACTGTCACCATTATGTGTCCCTCCGGCACCCCTTCAGGGACTTCGATAACTTCGATGTCGGCCTCGTTCACTCCGTATTCGCCCAGCTTCTCCTTTGCCTGCTGGACGTGGTCTGCCGGCATGCCGCTGCTGTAGACGTAGACCTTGCCGGTGTACTCTATCCTATCTGCCATCTGGAGCGGTTACATCTGCCTGCCACAAAAACGTATCTCAGTCAGAGCCCGAGTCGCCGAATATCAGCTTCATTTCGTCAAACGTGAGTTTTTCGCCGCTCGACATTTTTTTGAGCGCGGCCTCCTTCAGGGTGTTCCACCTTTCCTGGTACTCCTTGTCCCTCTTCACACGCTCTTGGATTGCTTCCTGCCTTGCCACGCGCCGCTCGTCGCTCTCCTTCTGCTTCCTCTGCCGGTGCTCGGCGGCCTGCATGCGCGACTTTTTGAACGCTATAGCGTTGAGCTGGGTCTCTATCATCTCCAGCTTTGCGCCGGCCTCCCTTACAGTGTGGATGACCTGCCTGCGCTCCTCGTAGAGGCTCTCCCTCTGGTTGATCAGGGTGTCGAGGCTCTCCTTCAGCTTGCCTATCTTGCTTCCGTACTCCTCCTTTAGCTTGAAAATGCGGTTGACCTGATCCTTAAGGCGATCATACTCTGTTGACATGGTGCGGTAGCGGTCCTCCTTCTTGTGCATCATCTTCAGGGTGTGCAGCTTGGTCGCGATCTCCTTCGACCTTGCGACGAGCTTGCGCTCCTCGTCCTTCGACAGCTTTTTAGTCTGGATGTCGCGCTCTATCTGCTCAAGCGTCTTTTGCAGGTTATGCATGTCGCTCCGCTCCTTCCTCGACTTGGCCGCAGCTGGACTCACCTTGTCGTCCAGGTTCTTCATTTGGTTTTTGGTCTCTATCAGGCTGTTTCGAAGCTCCATGAACTTGGGGTACTCGGCGTCCTTTTCCTCGTTCACCCGCTTTAACTTTGACCGCATCTCGTCAAGCTGGATCCTCTCTTCGTCTATCTTCTTCTTGACCTGCTCCAAGCTGGCGTTTATCTCGTCTATCTTTTTCTCGCCCGTCTTTTGTTCTTCTAGAACCGACTTTTTGAACTCGAGCAGGATCCTGAGGTTAGGGTCAGAATCGCTGCCGTTTGCTGTTGTTGCTGTCAATATAGCGCTGCCACCATTTTCACTGTCTCGTACCACGTCGCTTACGGACTGTTATAACATCAAAAATATAAATGATTTGCGAATTGTGACTAAAAAGAACTCAAAACAACTATTTTATAGAAAACTGCTATTTTTTGTCAAAGGCGGATGCGGTGGGCGATTGTTTCGCTGACTTGCATTTTTCAAACATATTTTTGTCATTCTGCACACCCATGTACAGGTAAATAGCATACATTTTGCTGCAGTACTACATCTTTATAAGAGCAGAGTGCGTAGTGGCAGCCGATGGATGATTTTGAAAGGGACTTTCCAGACTTTGACTGGAAAAACACCCCTGCATACAAGCATCCTAGAGGCAAGGACTGCCCCTGCCCAAAGCACGAGTACATAAGGGAACAGATCAACGTCGCAAAGACCTTGAGCGAAAACAACAAGAATGTCTCGCCAGAGTTCCGGCAGCGGGCGCAGGTGACGCTCAAGTTCTGTCCGGACCACTACGACGTGTATTTCAACGAAGTCATACCGTCGATGCCGCTAAAGTACCGCTTTATGACAAAGGTCGCGCTAAAGCTGGGAGCGATATCCATACAAAAGCTGACCTACATGCAGTCCGACCAGTGCTTTTACTGCAAGTTCGGCTCGGGCGGCTTTGACAAGAAAAACGAGCTCCCGCCCATCTAGGCGTCTATCAGTGCTGTTGCGTCAAGCACCATGTTCCGAAGCGTAGTCCTGCTATCCGACGAAAATCCGAGCGAAAGGACGTTGCGGACGATTATCGAAATGTAGGGAAATTTGCGGCCAAACTCTGACACGTAACCTTCAAAGAATGCCGTTTCAGCTTCCCGGTACCACCCGAGATCCATGATGCTTGCAAGGAACGAGCCGATGTCCATGCTCCTCGCGTAGCGCGAGTTGCTCTTTTGTATGAACCCGAGGTCGGTCCTGACCACCGAATCGCCCCTTACAAGGTAGTTCTGTGCCTTGTTGTCGACAAACGTGTAGCCGGACTTGTGCATCCTGCCCGTAAGGCATCCGGCGGCAAAAGCCAGCGTGATGGGCTGGCCGGAGGCAAGCGCGACGTACAGGTCTCCCCCCTCGATGTATTCCTCAACCAGGTCGACATCCGAAATTGAAATCAACTCCGGCGTCGATATCCCCATCTTTTCCAGGCTCTTGCGCATGTCGCGGCCTTCGTTTCGCATGATTTCGCTGAACGTTGGCGGCCCTGACGGGTGAGCGAGGAGCATCGAGATCAGCGAATACATGTAGATCAGCAGAAATTCGTGGAATTCTTTTGTGGGCTTGTTACGTTTCACAACCACCTTTTGCCCGTTCAGTTCCTCCACGGAAACTTCCCGCTGCCAGTTTACGAAATACAAGACCCGGATGCTATTGGTGCACGGCATTGATTTACTTTTGTTCAATACATAATAGCAAGTACCGCCAAACAACATTGATGCTTGTCCACGAGGGCCACGCAAGCGCAAGGAAGTTCTTTACCCCAGCCAACGCCGGCAGCTACGACTCTGTGGCGCGATTGGCCACGTTTGGAAGGGACGCTGCCTGGAAGTGCGAAATCATAAAGGCAGTTGGCAGTAAAAATTCCGTGCTCGAGCTCGCGTGCGGGACTGGCGTCCTTTCTTCGATGCTTGCGGCCGCCGGCAAGAGTGTGGTCGGCATCGATCTTTCGTTTGAATATCTGTATAGATCAAAGCGCAGGCTGCAAGCCGCGCAGGGCACGGCCGAAGTCCTCCCCTACAGGGATGGATCGTTTGACGCTGTCGCGTCGTCGTATCTGGCAAAGTATGTTGACGCCCGGAGCGTGGTTGACG
>DASPGV010000026.1:0-6480 GCA_035620415.1 Nitrososphaera sp. | reverse complement strand
AACCTGTTTAACAGAGAAAGGATATGCGCGTGCGGGCACCCAGCGAAATACCACATCCAGGGATTTTCAAAGTGCCTTTTCGGGGTTTGTGGCTGCGACCACTACAACGACTAGAGCAGCTTTTCCGCCTCGCTTAGCGTGTTGACCCTCACCGACCACTCAAAATCCCTGTTCCAAGGCTGGTTGAACAGTATGGCCGACTTGGGGGCAATGACGTCTACTAGGTTCTTTGGCGCGTCGTCGATTAGCACGTCAAAGGGGTAGTTGGCCTTGGGCACCGCGTCATACACGAACAGCAATTCGTCGGCGTAAATGCGGTGCATGTCGAGCCACAGGGCGACGTACGGCGCTGTGGGCCTCTCCCTCTTTGTTATTATCGAGATCCTGTAGCCCTTGCGGTGGATCCTCTTGGTCACGTCGCCGATGCCCGGCTCTGTCGGGGGTATCTCTCGCCACCGGCGCCTCCAGACGTGGCTGAAGTACTTGTAGACCTGGTCGGGGGATATCGGTAGGATTGTGGGTATGTCCCATCTTGTAATGTCTTTTTTCGTGACCTTTTTCTTGTTCCGCCTGCTATACTCGTCGGTCCACACGAGCATCACGTCTGCCAGCACCGAGTCGACGTCAATCGCCACCGTCCTGACAGCCTCGGTAACCCTTGGTGCCCCTTCGCCCATCAACATTATCGGCAGCAATAACTGCTTATTTATAGAAATGGGGCCGGCCGGATTCGAACCAGCGACCTCCAGCGCCCGAGGCTGGCATCCTGCCAAGCTAGACAACGGCCCCTGAATTTCAGGGTGTCTGGCTGCGGTCCGTATATTATACCTTAATACGAGTGGTTGTCTGTCTTGTGGGACCTCAGCTCTTTAAAGCTGGCAAAGGCGCGCCGGCACTTTTCGCACTGCCACTGAGTGGACTTGGCATCCTGGTACGACTCGAATGCATGCTTGCCAACCCGGTAAGTCCTTGTGCGGTGGTCATAGGTCACCGGGTTGTGGTTGACTCTGTACTTGATGCTGCTCATAACCGGATTCTTGATTCATAATTCTTGACTTAAAAATACAATGGTGACGCAATACAGAACAAAGTTCTACAACGGATTCACGTCGTCGTGCTTCTTCCGGGACCGGCCGTAGCGCACCAAGAGCCCAAGGCAGGCAAACCCGATGAACTCCGGTATTATGAAGAGCCAAAACCTTTTTTCCGGCGGCGCGTAGTAATCTGCAAGGCTTGCGACCGGTCCTCCGACAAGGCCGCCAAAAAGCCCGGCCAGTATTGCGATCGTGATCACGCGCTCCCTGTCCATGCCTACAGGATGCCAGTCCCGTGAGATAACTTTAGCTACTGCAAACAATCTTGAAGCATCATGCTAACGTTGTAAATGTGGAGATGTTTGAACGGTTAAGTGATGGGATGTCGCCAGCCGCGCTAGGAGCTAATACTATTATTTTTATAGTGAACCTTTATCCTGAAGGCTAATAAGACCGGCCTGCAAAGGTTGGTCAACAATCAATTGTCTAACAAAGAGGCGCACCCTGTGCGTCGGCAAAATGCAAGCAGGGCCGAACTGTACCTGTGCCCTGTCTGCAAGTCGGGATTCAAGGAAAAAATACTGCTGGCAATACACATCGGAACAAAACACTAGCGTACTGCCAGTAAAGTCATCCCGTCGACACCTAGGCCAACCTTACTTTAGACGGCTGAACCCGCCCGTAACGAGGCTCGATCCCTTGGTGATCAGGCCAAAGAACTCGTTTCCAAGCGGCTCGAGGCTCTTGTCCTGTATCATCTTTGCGTATGTGTCCTCGCAGTGCTTGCGGTCCCTGTAGTATTGCAGCTCAACCCAGATCCCCTCGTCTTCGGCGGCTTAAAGTGTCTTGGCGATGCTGTCCATCGGCATGCCCTCCATCGTCTGGCTGCCGGCAAACTGGTAGTACTCGACCCTTGCCCCGTTCTTCTCGAACCACGACACGAACTTTTTCAGGTTCTTTACAATGGCGTCGTGGTTCTTTTTCGGCACCCTGTAGAAAAAGGTCTCCAGATGACCTGCGATTTCTTGTGTAGCGGATTCGTTTCTATTCATAGATACCTATATCAAATAATAAAAAGGCGTTACTCCCCAAGGGGAGGCTTGTTAAATAGAAACGAGAACTAACGATACTTGCCCAAGCCGAAGCGAAACAAGATGGAGATATACAACGACATCCTCAGCGCAATCAAGGTAGAGCTGACAAACGGCGAGGCAAAGCCAACGAGGGTGCAGTCCATGAGCAACCTTGCCTACGACAAGCTCACGCGTTATCTGAATGAGCTTGAAGGCAAGAATATGATAGGACAGAACCCGCTCCGGATAACCGACAAGGGCCACGACTTTCTGCAGGACTATGACCGCATAAGGGACTTTATTGCAGATATGGGCGTAAAGTATCTCGACATTCAGGGGAGGGAGATCTATGGACTATAGGCCGCTCAAGTTCGTTGACCGGCTGAAAGGGAGCAACCACATAGTCGTCCTGTATGATGAGCAAAAGTATGCGGACATGGTGATAGCAAGGTATCTTTTGAACGGGCTGGAGAAAGGAGAGTCGTGCATCTTCTTTACGCCGGACCCGCCGGAAGAAGTCGAAAAGAGGCTGGCGGCCATGAGCATCAACGTTGATCTATACAAAAGGAAAAACCAGCTGCGCGTCTTTAACATAGAAAGGTCGGACGACAGCAAGCGCGACGTGCTCAACACGCTGAAGTACATAAGGGGAGAGGCTGCGAAAGGCATGAAGCCTCCCTTCAGGTTTGTCGGCAAGACGATAACCGATACGTCGACCATAGAGGGGGGTGAAGTTGGGAATGCTCGTCGAAAGGACGGGCCACCAGCATTTTGCCGAGTTTGACAACTCGCAGATGTGCTATTATGACATCTCGGGGATAGAGAAGTTCGAGAGGGACAAATGGATCAGCGGGCTTTTGAAGAACCACCACCACGTGATCTATGCGGCGGAGCCGGACAGGGCGGTGGCGTTTGAAACCGAGCTGCTTGAAGAAGAATAGATACGCGGACCTAGAAAAGCACCTGCTCTCCTAAAGGGCCGACTCTGACATCTCTTCTTCTTCGAGCATCGCTTTCAGGATTCTTGCATTTACCTCATTCATGTCAAGGTTACTTCTCAGATACTTGTTCAGGTCGGTCGGCGCAACTATGCCTATCGGCTTTTTGTCCTTGTCAACTACCAAGAGATGCCTTACTTTATTATGCAACATCAGGTCGGCAGCACCTTCAATGGTGGCGCTTGGAGTAGTCGTAGCGATTGGCGAGGACATTATTTCTCCAATTGCGATGTCTTTGCTGTTGGCACCCTGTGCACAAATCTTGTGAACAAAGTCCTTTTCAGTTACAATTCCGAGGGGTTCGTCTGGATTCTTCTTCATGTCGACAACGATAATAGAACTGATTTTCTTCTCCTTCATGGTTTGAGCGGCGTTTTTGGCTGAATCAATGATATCAATTGTTTCCACCTTGCTTGACATTATTGCTTGTATTGAGTTTTCCATGATTCCAGTAATCGTCGATTCTATAAAAAAGTGATGTCTTGTAATAATTATGCAAACCTTGCTTGGCATAGTTCAAAAATGTAAGACGGGCCCAGAGGTCTCTGACCCTAATTAGGGTCAAATACTGTACGAGTCCAGCAGTTTCCGTGCCGATAGCGGTTCTGAAAGTGGACCCAATCCCTGATAATACGTTCTTGGTTTAAAGGCTTCCCAATCAGAAGCAAAGCCCTACTAGCCGCCGAAGCGGCTTTCAGGCCTGAATGAACTCGTGCACTCGTCGCTGATGATTTGAGATTCTACACCTGTCTTATTAAATGAGAGTGTGTTAATTATGGATATAAGAAGGTCAAGGTCTCAGATGTAAACTTCATCTGCGAGTCATTATTGCTTAATTGGAGAAAGGTGTTAGCAGTCTTGGCGAGAAGCATTTTTACGGAAGGCCATGCAGGTGAGTCAAAAATCTTATATCAATAGGTTTACTGAGAGTAAGGTGAGAAGAGCGGTTGCGCGCGAGTCATGATGATGGGTCAAACCCAGGGCTGGTAAATCCTCTTGCCAACGCGGTACCGTGGCGTCTCCAGTTATACAACAGGATCAAGTTATTCCCATGGTGGATTCATTATCATCGCGGTGCTACTCCTCAAGCAGTTCTGAGAGATAGGATATTAGAGCTCGGCAGCACTATAGGACTGCAAGAAATGTGGCTTAAGAGGATCATCCGACATGCTGTCTCTGAATTTTCAAAAAAGGGTCTTGGCGCTGATTATTACGGTTATCACAACATAGACCACGAGCTGGAGGCCGCTTACTTTACCATGCTGGCGGCAAAGAATCAGAATTCGGCGAACAAGTTTAGCGATCGGGATATACTATACCTTTTCGTAGCAGCTCTGTTTCACGACTATGACCCGCTGAAGGCATTTGACAAACCAAACGAGGATTCTATCGAGCGTTTCATAAGAGGAGATGCCAGGATAAGAAGATTCATAGATGAGGTGGGGCTCAGCGTTAATCTCGTGATCGCAATAATACACCGGACCGCGTATCCATTCAGAGGTGAAATAGCCGAGAATGCGACAAGGAGAATGGAAGAATTATTCACTGATGCGGGAATACCGAAGGATGATGCCGCAACCAGAAAACATTACGCAGAACTGGGATGGTTCCTGTCTGTGGCGGAACGTGTCGCAGGATACGCTCTAGGTGATTTTGAACATAGTAAGGACCTTGCAAGACGCAATGCACATGCACTGGGATGGCATCCATCAGTCATAAACGAAAGATCTGCAAAGTACTTCGACCTCCTTAAAGATGAAAAAGAAATGTTTGATAGAGTTATGGAAGGTATGCCCAAAGAATATAGGGAGGTGTTCAACGGTAATGTCGAGACCTTTAGGGACACTTTGATGATGGAACAGGAATTAAGAAGCTTGGTCAAGGACAAACTAAGGATGATGTCAGTCGTGGAAAAATGTGGCGCCGAACTTGATTCTTATGTCCAAGAGTCTATTCTCGATATCCTGAGGGACCAACCAATGCTGGTTCCGCTTGACGAAAAAAATCTTGGTAAATCGCTTAAGACTGAAGGCTCTATCCTTATTACCTTGAGGATCAATGATGAGGTTGGTGATATTGTCGGCTTTGCAAAGGGCGAATCGCTTGAAAAATGCAGGCTCCGAAGGGGAACGAAAGATCATAATAATGGCAAGGGTAATACGGCGTACCTGGAAGGGATCGGCATAAAACATGGGTTTTGGGGAGAAACAGGAGGCCACCTTCTCAGGATGCGATTTCTTGAGGAAGCAATAAAACGTGGATACAAGTTCGTGACTGGCTATGCTCACCGCGACGTGATAATTCAGCGGATGACAAGAGGCGAGAATATTCAGATCGTCCAGAAGTACGACCCCGACAAGCTTGATTACTACAGAGCCGACCTAAGTATCAGCTCTTACCGAATAAAATCCGCGGAGGATCCCTCCGCTACAAAAGTACGCTCCTGACGCCTGTACGCTGTCTCGGACGAAACAGTTTCATACTCTTTCGTGGACTCACCTTTTTGGGTGAAAAGACAACAGTTTTGCGGATGCTAGCAAACCCAAGTCTTCATTCGGTCTTAGAACGCGTTGGTCGGAACTCCCAATCAATAGTCTTAATGGGTTCGAATCCATCACAACTCTTTTGTTCATTCTGCGAATCTATTGTCATCGAAGGAGATTAATCATGACTTCACAGGTATGCGATAATTGTGTCTCACCCGATAAGGATGAAGAATCTACTAATTACCAATAGCAATTTTCAACACAGAGCTTGAGCTTGTAATTTATCATGGGGCCCTGTCTCTGGAATGATGGCACCGGCGTGCAAGGGGATTTGCGAGCGCCATAAAGCATTAAAGCCTGCGATTGGTACGGGCAGGTATTCTTTAGGGCAAAAGAGGTGTAGGGCGTGCCAAATATTCATAAAGTGGGATGGAATGTGGTGCCCGTGCTGCGGCTGCAGGCTCAGGGTAAAACCGAGGAATGCAACATTTCGTCGAAAAATGGTAGCCGGCGGCCGAAAATACACAGTTCCAAAAAAGCTGTTCCACATTCTCTATGTACAAGGATAGCGCATACAATCTTGTACCAGTAATAAAGAGAGAAACAGCAGCTAGGCGATTCCTAACTGTTTTTTCATCTTTTGTTTGGTTGGAATCCTGAAGTGACTCGAGCGTTAGCTGTGATAATTTACGTATCTTGGGTTGGTGCTCAAGACAAACCTTGGTGTAAAAACCGTTCGTGTCAGGAGGAGAGGGAGGGGTTAATCCTTCAGATTACTTCTTTGACCTTATCTATGTAAGAATGCTGATGCCATGCAAGTCGTTCTTCCTCTTTCGAAATCCCAGACAGCAGATCTTCCAATTCTCGAAGCCTGATCATGGCTTCTCGG
>DASPGV010000025.1:0-4185 GCA_035620415.1 Nitrososphaera sp. | reverse complement strand
TTGCCAATCTGGTAACCCGGGTTCAAATCCCGGCCGTCGCATTTCTTCTTATTGGCTGCTGCCGCAGGCGCAAAAGCCGAACTCGTCTATCCTCTTGTCGCAGGTCGGGCACCGCTCGCCGTACTCTACCTCCCACGCGTGCTTGCCGTACATCTGGTAGTGGATGTCGATCTCTGGCGGGACTCCCTGATCGTCCTTCTCTTTTTTCGGCTCGGCCAACAGCTAAAATTGGCAAGGGCGTGCTATTAACCCTACTTTTTCGCGTTAGCCTTGATTATTTCAAGCGCCCTTTCCGCGGCATCCTTTTTCGGCAGCTGGATCATGAACACGTTCTGCGAGTTCGTGTATGCCTGCAAGTCGGGCGAAAGCGAGATGAGCCCACTTTCCGCCAGCGCCTCGAAGAACTCTATCATGTCGTTTGCATACAGCAAATAGTTTTCCTCAAAGTCCGTGTCCAGGAACTTTACCTGCACGTCAACGAAGACGTCCTGTCCGTCGTAAAAGATGTCCAAGAGCGTGTCCGCCCGCACCTTCTTGCCGTACAGCTTTTGCAGCATTTCCTGGTACTTTTTCTGGCTGAGCAATATGCAGGGCACCTTGGAGCCTGAGAACTCGACCAGCGTGGCGCCTTCCTTGTGGAGGTTGGCCTTGAACTCCTCGAGCGTGCTAAAGTTCCTCTTGGGCATCTACTGGTTTTCCTGTATAGTTTCGGAGAAATAATCCTTAAGTTCTATACTGCTTTGCATCTTTTTATACACGTATTCGTGAGACTTGCAGAGGTAGAACGGCATCAGCTCGTTGTACTTCCTGCTACCCTTGGCAAGCTCGAGCTGCACAACGAATTCTGCCCTGCTGCCGCATATGTTGCACTTGAAACGGGGACCCTCGCCTTTCCCGCTCTCTCCCACAATAACCAAAGACACCTCATTAATAAAACGATTTACGCTCTCATGTACCGGAGCCTCGATGTCCTTTAGGTGCTGACAATTGTTCTATATCCGCCAGACCTGAAAACAACAGTAATGGACGCCGGCCGGACGCTTTAGAAATCTACTGAGGACACCCTAAACTCACTTGGCAAGTCCACCAAGCAGACGCTGGTGTGGCAGCTTAGCAGGAGGGGCTCTGAGATGGCGCCAGACAGCTTTGACATTAACAGATTTGCAGTGGCGCTGAGGGACCTCCTTGGCGAGGGCGCCGAGTCAGTGCTGAGCCTTGTCTACCGTAACCTGTGCAAGAACCTTAAAGTGGATCCTGCAGCCGATCCAAGCCTTACGGCGCTGGACAGGATCAACAAAGTCTTGAAAGCAAAAAAGATGAAATAGATGCGCCGCGCCAATGCGTTCGATCCTTCATGGGTTCGCAGAAACTTCGTCCTTTCCCTTGTCGTGTCCTTAGCTGTTGCAAATGCCTTCATCATACTCCCTGACGAAGAAAGCAAGCCATTCTTTTCAAACTGGACGATAAACGCCGCGGGCGCAGTCGCGATTAGCATGGCACTCATTGTTACCTGGCAGCAGAAGCTTGACGGCCTGCACGGCAGGACATACGCCGCCTTTGCAATAGGGCTTACACTCTGGTTCGTCGCTGAAATATTGTGGACTTATTACGAGCTGTATGCAGAAATATATCCATACCCGTCGCCGGCAGACGCCTTCTGGATTGCCGTATACGCGACGTTTGCCTACCACCTTATCTCCACTTACAGGTTCTTTGGGCAGGCGGTCAAGCCTTACTTGATAATCATCGTCTCGATGGCTGTAACGCTGTTTGTGGGCATTTCTTCCACCTTTGTTTACACCATGTCAAGCCTTAAACGCCGGAGGACGTTACTTCAACTGCAGTCTCTATCTCTTACTTGGTCCTAGATGGGATGCTCATTGTCCCGGCGATAATCGTCCTTGCGTCGCTACGCAAGGGCAAGCTCACGTTCACTCCCTGGCTCCTGTTGTCATCTGCGCTTCTTATCACGGCTGCGGCCGACAGCGGGTTTGCGTTCTATGACGCGGCTGGGATGTCTGAAGAAATATGGATCTGGAACCCGCTATACAACTCCAGCTACATAATCATGGCCGCGACTCTGTTCTGGCATTACAGGTTCTTCATCTTCCACGAAAAGGAAGCAAGAAGGATCTGGCAGGAAGAGAACCGCTAGCAGAGCCTTATCGACTTTGCCAGCAGAATCGCGCGCTGCGAGTCGTCCTGCTGCATTTCGTTGTTCTTGTACTTGTTGCTAAAGTAGATCAGGTCTATCATCTTGCACCTGTCGATGTTGACGAGCGTGCTCCCGTTGGTCCCGGCGGTGGTGTTGGCGTTTGTCAGTATCACCAGCTTGTCCACAAAGCCTGTCGACTTTAATGTGTTTGATATCTGCTCAAAGCTCTTCGCGTGGTCCTTGTTTATCACTATCGCGACGGCTACCTTGGTCCCGTACGGGTCGCTGTACATCACGTCTATCCCGTTGCCGTTGCCCTTGGTGTCGGTCGAGTGCGGCCTTGCAACCACCCCTACTTCGTGGGCGTAGTTGACGAGGTCCTTGACGGCCCCCCTGACGCCTTTTTCTAGCATTGAAAAGTCGTTGCAGTTGCGCCTGATCTTGATGAAGTCGGATATTGGCACGTCCATCACGCTGCCCCTTATCCTGAGGCCTGGGTAGACGTTCTTTATCGTGTCGTCTATCGCCTGCTCGTCTATTGTTGCGATGTTGCGCTTGCTGGCGTTTTCGGTCGCATGGTACAGTATGTTGAGCATCGATCGCACGTTGCGAAAGTCGGAGAACTCGTCATAGATCACCTTGACCTTTGCGGCGAGCTCGCGCTCCTGCTCTTCGGTGAAGGTCTTGGTCGCGTCGTGGTGCCTGATGTATTCGAGCACAATGTCCATTATCTCTTCGAGCGTGTTCGAGCCGGCGATGTCTATCTTGAAGTTGGCCTTCTCCAGCCTGTCAAACACGGAGGCGTTAGCCCTGCGTATGTCTTCGTACGAAGACGGCGTGAATATCAACATGAGCGTGGTCGCGGGCAGGTGTGCGTTAATGACTGCCTTGACGAACTCGACCGATTCCTTGTCAGAGTCGAACTCGTCTATCTGGAACAGGGTAAGCCTGCTGAAGAACTTTAGGTTCAGGCTCGAAAGTGCCGCCAAGCTAGCGATAATGTCTTCAAGCGTAGCTACGTTCTGCGCGTCTGCCCTGAACTTGCCTTCGATCACAAGTTTCAGTATCGCGATTTCCACCGGCGAAAACTCTTTGGCCAGCGTTTCGTGAATCGCAGCATAGTTGGGCACTATTTCATTGCGCAAGAGCTGCGCAGCCTTGTCGGCCATGCTCTTGCCGGTGATCGAATCCATAAAGCCATAGTTGAAAACCTTTTTCGCGCTCCCTATGTTGCGCTCGGCCTTTTCCTGCAGGCGATTTACCACTGCCTGCCGAAGCTTGGTTGCATATTCATCGGTAAAGCCGGCGAGCATCGCGCTGTAAAGGCTGTGCATGTTGCGCGGCGATATCTGCGATAAGTCGACGTACGAAACCACCGCGGCGTCTGACACCTCCTTGAGCCCCTTTGTGTGAAGCGCAAGGTGCGTCTTGCCGGATCCTACATCCTGTATCACGGTCACAAGGCGAAATTCCTTGTCCGTGGCGTTCCCTGCGCTCACCTTTGAATAAAGATCTGAAATGCAGGAAAGCAGAGCAGCCTTGGCGTCCTTGTGCCTCTTGCCGCCAAGGATCTTGGCGTCAACAAGCGTCGGGGTCGGGCTGCTCGGGTACGGGTTGCGGTCCAGCTTGTATGGGTACATTATATGCACCTCACGAGTCCATGGAGAAGTCCCCTTACCATCACGCCTTCGCTGCCGCCGGTCGAAAGCTCGTACCTTTCCTGGTGCATGCTTGTAAGCTCGCCCACGAGCCTGTAGAATTCGTCAGCGGTGATGTTGCACCTGTCGCAAAGCTCGTTCCTGAGCTTGGCTAGTTCCACCCAGCCTATCGACGAGCCGGAGTTGGCCAGCGCGACATCAAACTCTTCCTTGAAATCGTGGACGCTCATCGTTCTTCTTGGCGAGGCAGGTATCGGGACTTCTATCGCGAGCATCTGCTGGTGAAGCGACGACTGCTGGTCGTTCTTTATTTCCAGCACGAACCTTGCAAGGTTGGAAATGTTGTTTGCAAGCGCTTCAACAGTGCGCGTA
>DASPGV010000024.1:0-3420 GCA_035620415.1 Nitrososphaera sp. | reverse complement strand
GATGCGCGAAGAGGAAAGCCAGATCAGGAGGCAGAGGACGATCCTTGACTACATGCCCATTCCATCATCAGACATTTGATCTTGCGCTTGCATTTCCCGATCTATTATGTTGCCGTGGACTGAAACATCTACAATGCCAAGAATAGCAAGCCCGCCTGCTATCACAAACCCGATTCCCGCAGACCTCGAAACCCAAATGCCACGCGACCACATCTTTTCTCCAAAGATTATCCCGGCAAAGAGCGCCATCCACAGTATGTCCATCCAACCCAGAGCCACCATCAGGAGGAAGTAAGGCCAGCAGCACCCGAGGCAGTACAGGCCGTGGTACGTCCCCATGCTCACCGCGCCGGCGGTCCCGTTCCTCCACCTTTTCATGAAAAAGCCCATGGGGGACTCGCAGTAGCCTAGGCACTTTGCCTTGAGCGGGCTGAACTGGTACGCGCCGGCGGCAACCAGTATCGAGCCGTAAACGGCAGTATGAAGCCCGGTCGCAGCGACCGCGCTGTTCAACAGCATCGACCAGCCGAGGAGCAGCGCAAGGCCGGTGAGAGCCCACACCGCAAGGTAGCAGCCGACAAACAGCACCATCTTAAGAGAGTATGAGCCCCTGCCTCCGACTACCAGAGCCGTGCTGCCATTCTTGACGAGCCTGTTGTACAGCAGGACGACAGGCGATATTGCCGGGAACATCATTGCCGCCATCCCAGCAGTCCAGACTGCCACAAAAAGCGAGATTGACAGAGCGCTGTACGGGGTCATCATTGCATTCATCATGTTTGCTTGGAAAGCCTGAGATGCAGCCCATGCAGCAGCCGATATGGAAACAAGGGATATAAGGAGCGTTTTCTGCAGCCTGTCCATGTCGTGCGTTGGTATCTACATACGGTTTTAAAAAGTGCTTGATCGCCAGTCATTACCATTAATTGTCATGGGCAACAAATGACTCCTGACAAGGTGAACATTCTTCCTATTGTGCGTCTATAATGTTAATCCGCAGCGTTTATAGCTTTAATGGAAAAGAGCAACAATATGTTGCCAACAGGATCGGGGGTAACTGTTGAAAAACTCGACAAGATCTTTTTTTGCGCCGAATGCAAGACGGTCTTTCTATTCAAGGCAGACGCAAGCGACCACGAAAAGGCGTCCGGCCACACCCAGCTGCGCGAGTTCCCTTTTGAAGGCTAATCTATTCTAAGAATCTTCCAGATTGCCCTGAAGTACAGGATAATAACTTTGTCAACAACTCTATCATGTTGAATGGTCCAGTCGGCCCGAAGGAGAGCGGCAACAAAGACAAGAGCCTGCACGGTCTGATGGTCGCCCTCGCTATAGTGGGCTTCATTGCCGGCTCGGTCATACTGTTTGCCTACGCGGCTTCCGACTCGGCGCCTGACGGAACAGCCGGCACTGATGAATCTACACCGCAGGCAGAGAAGCCGGTTGTTGCCGAAAGGGTTGTCGACGAGCCGCAGGCAGATATCGAATTTGTTGACAGCGCCACCAGGATAGAAAGGCTGACCTACGTCAATGCCACGACTGAAACGGAGCAGGTTTCAGCGCACAACGAAGTGGAAATAGAAGAATCCATGAACGTAAGCGAAAGCGAGGTTGAGCCGTCTTCAGAAACACCCGAGCAAACTGAAGAGGAAGAAGAAAAAGACGACGATCAGGACGATCCAGACTCTGATGACCAGATTCCAAACCGCTTGCTAGATCTGCTGGATGATATTGCAGATTTTGAAGAAGATGAAGATGAAAAAGAGGACAAGGATAATGGAAACAAAGGCAAAGGGCACAAAGACGACGATGACTAGACAGGCAGCATCTTCATTTAATAGTGATCGCCGCGTATAGAATATCGCATTAAATGCGCTGCGAACTTTGTGGCATAGATGAGATGATCCCATTCAAATGCCGCTACTGCGAAGGCAGCTTTTGCTCCATCCACCGGCTGCCACCAAACCACAACTGCGCGTTTCTGAAGGACTTTCTAAAGCAGCCTGAAAGGGACAGGGAATTTCTGGAACACATCCGCGCTAGGGCGGGCCAGCCGCATGAGCGCATCAGGTCGGCTCTGTACGACATGGTCTACCTGCGTTTCTCAAAGACCGAAGTCCTCCACCTTGTGATAGCCACCGCGCTTGTGACTGCCGTCGGTATGTCATTTTACGGCTACACTTTCAGGTGGGACTTTATCACCATCTTTATCAGCGCATTTATCCTACACGAGCTGGGCCACAAGTTTCTCGCCCAGTTCTACAGGGCGTGGGCCGAGTTCAGGGTGCTGCTCTACGGGGCGGTGATCACGGCATTCTCCGCACTGCCGATACTTCCGTTCAAATTCATTGCTCCCGGCGTCGTCTGCGTCAGCGGCAACCTCAGCCGGGGCCGGAGTGGCAGGGTGTCGTGGATAGGGCCCCTGACCAACCTTGCAATGGGGACGGGATTTCTTGTCTCCTACCTTGTACTTGCTTCGGTGGATTCCGCAAGTTCCATCCTGCTTGTGGGCGTGGGCTTCAACGGCTGGATCGCCTTCTTTAACCTGATACCCTTCATGGGGCTTGACGGGCAAAAGATCTTTGGCTGGAACAAGATCGTCTGGGTGCTGACGATGGCCGCGGCGATAGGGCTCTTCATAGGAGGAGATCTCCTTGGAGGCGGCAGGACAATAGGATTTCTGGGACGGTTCTTCTAAACAGTCAGGATGGCCCGAACCAGATCTTCTGTGCGGTAAAACTTTTCGCAAAAGACGTACTTCCACCCTCTGACCTCTCCAATCAAGACTGTCGTCCGGTAGTTCACGAGTTCGCCTGAGCACTTGGGGCAGTGGAGCATTCCAGCCGTAATGTATACCGCCTTATTGAAATATCGAGTGATGGCTTTTTCTATTAATAGCCTCTACGTCGTCTTTATCCTGTACAGGTTTCTACGCGAAATCACGACCAGCTTGCCGTCCCCTGCCCTGCTCACCTCAAAGTCTATTGCAAGTATGCCGTAGCCCCTGTCCTCCTTTTTCTCAGACACGGTGTACTTTACCTTCAGCTCCTCACCTGCATAGACTTCGCCTAGAAACCTTGTGTGGCGGCTACTCCACGCGGGGTCGCCGTCCATCCCGTAGAGCAGCATGATGCAATCTGAAAATTCTGGCAAACGCGTCATTTCGCCTTCGGCCCGCGCTATTATGGATCTGCCCGGCAGCATCGTGCCCCTGATACCCTCCTTTTCAGCCAGCTGTGGGTTTTCATGCAGGATGTTCCTCGTCCGCGCAAAGGAAATGTAATTGTCGAAATCCTCTTTGGTTATCGTTATCGCCGCGGCAAAGGTCTGTCCTACTTTAAAATCCTCAAACTGCATGCGGCTCATGCTTACAGTCTGGCTTTTATACCTACGTGCAGCAAGTCAGCGTGCATGTCATAC
>DASPGV010000023.1:0-49050 GCA_035620415.1 Nitrososphaera sp. | reverse complement strand
AAAGCCTGAAAACCCGCAGCCGAGCAGGCCACAGGACGTCATTTACGTAAGAAAGTCATCGGAATTTTCCTTCTACAACTGAGTTATAGCACAAAGACACGATTCTCGTTTATACCAAATGCTGTCATTTTGATTGTTGCTTCTGAAAGTAATAGCTATTGCTGCGGTGGCCGTCGCGGTGGCGCCGTAGTAGTCATTTTTGCAATCCCGATGCAGGGCAACGGCAAGCCAAACGTAAAGTTCACCGAGTTCACTCCCGACAGGATCGACATAAGGGTCGGCGAGGCGGCCAAGGTCATCTTTAACGTCCAGAACCTCGAGTCGAGGGCCATCACAGACGCGAGGGTCGTCACCGTGATCGAGCCATCGGGCTACCAGCCGTACCTGTCGATAGGCAAGCCCACCATCGAGCTCTCGGATCTGCAGAGCAGAGACGCGCGTACCGGCCAGACCCAGATCACGATAACCGCGGCCAGTTCGCCTGCAAGGGAAGCAGTCTACACTGTCAAGGGAGTGCTCTATGCCGAAGGCGAGCAGACCGACATCAAGGAGTTTGAGTTGAGGATAAGGGAGTAGCCTTTTTGCCGTAACTTGTCATGCGTTCGTACTGCATCTTGAAAAGCTCTATCGCGCCTAACACTCCGTGATCGCGGACATAATAGCTAGTCCAGCCGGATTCTGGGAGAACGTGGTGCGGCGATGCCCTGCCCTCGGCTACGAGTTTTTTGCCCGCGTCTCTTGGAAAGGGCAGGTCCACCAGCACATCGCCGTGCATGTGCCCCATCTCCCTGCCGGTGCCGCGGAATTCTACGCCGCCAAAGCGGGTGATCGTGCATCGTCACCCCGGGCCAGCTTAGGAGCTCACGCCTTACTACTTCGCTTGCTCGTTCCATGCGGATATTATCCTGTCCGCGTTACTTAAGGAAGGTAGTAATTTCTGACTTACTGTTCATAGCACGAAATACTCTGCTTCGGGATGGTGCACCACGATCGCGGCCGTTGACTGGTCCGGCACTATCTGGCCCGATTCTGTTAGCGTCATTCCGGATTTTGCCGGGTCGAGTATCTGCCACATGAGGTGGTGCTGCAAGATATCTGGGCAGCTAGGGTAGCCCCAGCTGTAGCGGAGGCCCCGCTTACTCCCGATCTTTAGCTCTTCGCGGATCTTTGCGTTCACCCACTCGGCCATCGCCTCCGCAGTCTCAACTGCCAAACCGTGAAGATAGTAGGCGTCGGTGTACATGTCTTGCTTGTTCCACTTATCGATGACTTTTGTAACCTTGCTGCCTGCGGTTACCGACTGGAATGCTACGATGTCGTCCCTGCCGAAATAGTCCGCAAGGCACAGGTGCTTGTCCTTTGACGAGCGCGGGAACTCGAACACCGCCTGCCGGCCGTCACGCATGTCGACTGCAAGCCTGCCGGCCCCTCCCTGGTCTGGAGTCAGGTTGTGGCATCTGTAGTATCCATAGACCGCGCGGGGCTCGAAGAGCTTTTCCCTCAACACGCGCTCCTTCCACTCCTTGAACAGCTTTAGTGCCTCGGGGTTGTCCTCGCCCTTGCCCTTCATTCCCCACTGGAGCACGAAGAGCGACTTTTTGTTGAGATACTTCCACACCTCTTCCAGCTTCACCTGGGAAGGCTCGATCCTTACAGGTTTATTGACGTGGGGCGGCACGGGCGGCTCGACAAGCTTGATCCCGCTGTGGGGAAGTTGCGACTGGTCTACTATCACGACCTGCTTCTCGTCCCACTTTTCCAGCTTTTGTTGCCACTCGCCAACAAACTGCTTGCGATCCGGCGACATCAGCTTGTTCATCACCTTGAGCCCGTCAAACGCGGTCTTGCAGTAGAACGCGCCGGGCGCATAGATGCCGCCTTCCTTTGCAATCCTGTTGATGTAGCTGCTGTTGATTGCCGCGCCGCCGCAGAGCACCGGAACAGTCATGTTGTTCTGCCGCGCGTGTTCTACAAAGTACTGCATCTGCTTTGAAGTCGACACCAGCAACGCGGAAAGCCCGACCGCGTCTGCCCTGACTTCATTTATCTTCTCCAGTATCTTTTGCATCGGCACCTGCTTGCCGAGGTCGTAGACGGTGTAGCCGTTGTTAATGAAAATTGTCTTCACCAAGTTCTTGCCGATGTCGTGCACATCGCCGTAGACCGTGCATAGCACCAGCCGGCCCTTGCTCACCCCTTGCTGCTTGATCAGGTACTTTTCCAGTTCGGCAACTGCGGCCTTCATGCATTCTGCCGACTTGAGCACAAAGGGCAGAATGAGTTCGCCTGCCCCGAACTTGTCACCGACCTCCTTCATTGCCGGCAGGAGCACATCGTTGAGCGTTTCGACCGCTGCCTCGTGTGCGGCCTCCTTGTTCGGCGCCCTGAGGACGAGCTTGCCGTCCTGCTTGGCCGCCTTGCCACCTTTTGTCCTGTCGGCTATTGCCTGCACCACGTCGTCCTCTATACCATCCTTCAGCCTGTTGACTATCCGGAAGTAAGAGCGCCTGGCCGCGTCCCAGCTCGGGTCTACCTCCACCCTTTTGCTCGGACCGGCGGCGACTGCCCTGGCGCCTTCAAAGTGGGCGATGAGCTCTGCAAGCGCGTTCTGGTGTCTGTTGAATATCAGGTCCTCCGCCAGCTTTTTCTCCTGTTCGGCGATCTCTGGGTACGGGATTATGTCGCGGGCGTTGATTATGACGGTGTCAAGGCCAGCTTTTAGCGCGTGGTACAGGAACACAGAGTTGACAACCTTCCTTGCACCTGCCGGCAGCCCGAAACTGACGTTGCTGAGACCAAGCGTCGTGAACGACTCGGGGAATTTCTGCTTGACCAGCCTGATGCCTTCAAGCGTGCTCTTGGCAGAATCTGCAAACTCGGTCTCCCCCGTTGCAAGCGTGAATGTGAGCACGTCGAATATGAACTGCCAGGGTTGCAGCCCATACTGCTTGCCGGTGTCGTAGAGCAGCTGCGCAGTCTCTACCTTTTCCTGCGGCGTCTTGGCCATCCCCTTTGGCCCGATGCACATCGCGATCGCCGGCAGCCCGTACTTTGCCATCAGTGGAGCTAGCGTGTGAAAACGCGACCCGTCGCCTTCAAGGTTTATCGAGTTGACTATCGGCCTTCCCGGTATCTGCATTGCAGCTGCCTCGACAACCTTCGGGTCCGTCGAGTCGATGACAAGCGGCGCGTCTATCTCCAGGCTCAGGCGCTTGACAAGCTTTGTCATGAACTCGAGCTCGTCCGACCTCTCGGTGGTGGCGACGCAAACGTCAAGGCAGTGGGCCCCGTCCTCCACCTGCGCCCTGGCGAGGTCGACCAGCCCGTCAAAGTCGTTATTGAGCACCAGCTCCTTGGCCTTTTTAGACCCTTGGGTATTGAGGCGCTCGCCTATTATCAGGGGCGGGGGCTCCTGCCTCAGGTCTACTGCCTTTAAAGCTGAACTTACCCTGGGGACCAAGTGATGTTTTATTTATTAAGCCAGTATATTTGCTATACAGAAAGTCAAAAAAAGTAAACAGACTACCGAAAATTCCACCTTATCTGTTTTATATCAAAAAAGCAAGTAAAAAACATGGCTACGATTCAACAATACAATTTCAAAAATGGCTCTGCAGGCCTCATAGAGACAGTATATTCTATCATTAAGAACAAGAGCGGCAAGGTCACGAGCAAAGACCTTGATCAAATGATCGGTAACAAGCAGGACGTAAGGTTTGCAATCACGCGCCTTACAGTGCAGGGCCGGATCAAGAGGATAAGGGGCTTTGGCAAGGTAGGGATTGAATATTTCTACAAGGACATTGCTTCCGAGCCGCTCAAAAAGCCTGTAGAACAAGCAGCTACGTGGTACTAGTGTCCAGGGCTTTTCTCAGCTCGGCTATGTGTTGTGGGTTTGTTCCGCAGCATCCCCCGATCATCCTGACGTGCTTGTACTTGCCTACAAATTCTGCAAGCGCGCCCGCAATGTCTTTTGGTGACATGTTGTAGACTGCGCGCCCGCCCTCGTTGTGGGGCATGCCGGCGTTTGGCATCACGAGGATTGGCAGGCCCTGCTCGCTCAACCATCGGACGCTTGGTGCCATCTCTGCCGGCCCGGTGGAGCAGTTGAGCCCGAACGCGTCTATTTTCATGTCGCTCACGGTCGTGTACGCGGCCTGGACGCTCGTGCCAAGCAGCATCTTGCCGTACTGGTCCAGCGTGACGTTTGTGATTACCGGCAACTTCTTGCCGGCCTTTTCCATTGCCACGTGGCACGCCTCGATAGCCAGCTTGACTTCCAGTATGTCCTGGCTCGTCTCTACCAATAGCGCGTCGACCCCTCCAAGTATGAGGCCCTCTGCCTGCAGCGCAAACGCCTCCCTTATCTCGTTCAGCGGCTTTTGCCCGAGGTCTGGGTCGTTGGAGCTTGGCAGGTATCCGGTCGGCCCCATCGAGCCGATGACATAGCGCGGCCTGTCCTTGAACTCGCTGGCGACTTGCCTTGCAAGCTCGGCCGCCTTTTTGTTGAACTCTACAGTCCTGTCGCCGTACCCGTACTCCTCGAGCTTGAGCTTGTTCGAGCCGAACGTGTTTGTCTCAATGCAGTCGGCTCCGGCCTTGAGGTAGCTCCGGTGGACCTGTTTTACCCATTCGGGTCTCGAGATGTTGAGGCCGTCGTTAAAGCCGTCCTTGCCGTCGGGAAAGTCCTCCGGCTTGGGGTTGAGGCGCTGTATCTCTGTCCCCATCGCGCCGTCGAAAAGCAGTATCCTCTTTTTCGCGGCCTCAAGAAACGACTCTGGCAATAATGATAGATGTTGACCAATGGAGTTTAAAACCTTTGGTAAATTGACAACAATCCTTGACGCACATTTTCTAAGTCAGAAAAAGCTAGCTACGGGGCGACATGATGACATCAGTAGTCCAGCAAGATTCGCAAAAAGTGCAGGTCCCGCCTTCCGTGCTCCTGATAGGCAAAAAGCGTGCGCTGGACTATGTTTCGCCGGCGCTCTACAGGATAAACGACACCGGCGAACTAATTATCAAGGCGACCGGAAGCCTCAGCATAGTTACCGCGGTCGACGTAGCGGAGATCGTAAAGCGCAAGGTCCCGAGCATCGCGACCCAGTCGATAACGCTGGGCACAGACGAGCTCAAGGTTGGAAGCGGCGAGCTCAAGCGCATGTCGTGCATCGAAATTCATCTTATCAAGATAAACCCAATAGTAGTCGCGCAGCCGGTTGCCGACGTGCACGAGCCAGTGGAAGCGGCGCCGGCGATTGAAATCCCGATTGAAGCGGCGCCGGAAGTCGCAGTTGAAGTGCCTGTCATTGTCTCCAAGAAAAAGGCAAGCAAGCCAAAGGGGAAAAAGAGATCTCCGGCCAGAAAGAAAAAGTTGGTCAAGAAGAAAAAGAGATCAGCATAAGGTTACGGCGTGACCCTCGACATTGTGCGCGGGAACAGCACCGTGTCCTTGATGTCGTCCGCGTTTGTTATCCACCGCATAAGCCGCTCTATGCCAAGCCCAAAGCCGCCGTGCGGCACTGAGCCGTACTTCCGCAGGTCAAGGTACCAGTCGTAAGCAGCAGGGTTGAGCCCCTCTTTTTTGATCCGTCCAGTAATTGAGACAATGTCGTCCTCCCTCAGCCCGCCGCTCGTTATCTCCCCAAAGCCGGCCGGCGCCAGCATGTCTGCCGCAAGCACGGTGCCCCTGTGGTCCGGGTCTTCCTTGACATAGAATGGCTTGACCGCTATCGGGTATCCGACGACAAATATCGGCTTGACCGCGTCCTTTGTCAGCTCGCGCTCTGAGTCGATGTTTAGATCGTCTCCTGTCGCGATCTCGCGCGTGCTGCCGTCCTCCTGCGTGATCGTGAACCCTCTTGATCTCAGGATTTCAATCGCCTTTTCGTACTGCAGCCTTTCAAACGGCGGCTCGATTTTTTTTAAGTCTGTCGTGTCGCGCTTCAAGTATGCCAGCTCCTCTGACCTTGACTTGATCGTGTTCTGTATCACGTACGACACGAGCTGCTCCTGCACCTTCAAGATGTCTTCAAGGGTGACCCACGGAGCCTCAGCCTCAAGGTGCGAAAACTCGGCAAGGTGCCTGACTGTCCGCGACTTCTCGGCCCTGAACGAGGGTGT
The DNA here is from genome assembly GCA_035620415.1 of Nitrososphaera sp. Lineage (GTDB taxonomy): Archaea > Thermoproteota > Nitrososphaeria > Nitrososphaerales > Nitrososphaeraceae > Nitrososphaera. The sequence continues at coordinate 42,927 of DASPGV010000023.1, read as the reverse complement.
GAGGCTCCATACCGGCCCGAGCGAAAATATCATCGCTTCTAAATATAATTGGGCACTCTGCGACAGGTACGCTTCTTCGTCGAAATACTTCAGCTTGAACAGAGTCGATCCGCCTTCGACCGCGCCCTTTACTATCGTGGGCGCTGTCACCTCTATCCAGCCGTTGTCCACGAACCAGCGCCGGCCGAGGTCGAGCACTGTAGCGCGGATCTTGGCCATCGCGACCATCTTGCGCGTGCGAAGAGCTAGGTGCCGCTTGTCAAGCAAGAGCTCGTCGCTCTGGTACTCGCCTATCGGGTAGTCGGTCCCGGCTATGTTGAATATCTTGATGTCCCTGCCCTTTATCTCGTAGCCCCCTTCGGGAGCCCTCAGGTCCTGGCTCACGGTGCCCGTAACCTCGACCGACGACTCGATCGTCAGGCTTGCGACCTTTTCGACGGGGATTACACACTGTATCACGCCGCCCCTGTCATCCCTGATGAGCACGAACGCGTTTTCTTTCTGCTTGCGCAGCCTGTACACCCACCCCCTGATCGTGACCTCTTTGTCGGCATATTCGGGCGACTTGACCTGGCTTGCGCGCAGAGCCATTTTCAGAATCTAGGTTTCCTGACTAATTCTTAAGTGTTAGTATGCTGCGCTGACGCTTCTTCTTACAGGCCTTGTCCGGAGCCGGGTCCGGCAGCAGGGGCACTGCCTCCCGTCCCACTTTATGAAGACGCTGCAGTAGCAGCACCACTTGTCGCCAATGGCGTAGCGCAGCCTAGACTCTTCAAGCTTGCTCGACCTGTAGCGTGAGCAGACGCCGTTGCAGTTCACTTTTCGATCACCAAAAAAGTAGGTCAGGCAGGGGCCTGCCTTGCCTTCCTGCCCATCATGTAGAACGCGCCTGCAACGCCACCAAAGACTGCGCCAAGTACGCCGATGAATACGGCCATCTGGCCTGTTTCTGTCGCAAGCATCGAGGTGCCTGACCCGTCGCCGCTCTTTGCGATCTCCATCCTCTCAGCCTGCAGCAAGGTGACGTCGTTGCACTGCGCCCTTGATATGCCCAGCACTGCGCACCGCTGCAGCATCTCCTCTGAAACGCCGGTCCCACCAGGTGCCATGGGTAAGCTGTCCCCGTACTGTGCATGCGCCTGTTGTACCGACAGCGCGGCTAGGAGGCCGGCTACGACTGCCGTCATGAATAGTTGTTTCATGCATTCATTACGGGCGCAATTCTGATAATCCTGCGTTCCGAACTGCTAGTTCCAGTTCTGTTCTGGTGCTAGAACACGGCCGGTATGCCTGTATTCCAGCATGACATAGACCACAAAGCCGGCAGCAAGCGCCCCAAGAGTAAGTAGCACCATAGAGTTAGTAGACGAAAGGCCGTTCCAGAAGAGCTCTGCTGTCCGGCCGTGGTCTGCCACCGGTATGTCCTCTGCCGTCACCGGGCTTCCGGGGCTAGGAGCCAGAGGGGTGCTCGAGCTGACTGCTGCCGGCCCGTCGGCTGCCTGGCTGCCTGGCTCAATGTAGTAGAACAGGAAGAATATGACTGCAATGAACGCTGCGACTCCGGCAAGCACAGGCATGAGGGAGATCCAGAAATAGTCTTTTTCGGCAGGCTTTTTCGCCTTTTCAAGCAAGCTGTACTTCCACAGCTTCCACGCCTCGAACCAAAATATCGCGGCGGCTCCGGTCGGCACCGCGACCCCGTAGGCGTTCAGCGAGTTGAAATTGAAGATAATGTAAAACGCGGCGACAGCGGTAAAGACGCTTGCGTAAAACGCGAGGCGGGGCACAGTAAACCGGCCAAAGCTGACGTACGACGCCATGGCCTTGACCTTGACCTTTCTCGTGACATAGACCCTGCCGTAACCGTCCCGGCCGGCAAGCCCCATCTCTACTAGCTTTTCAACCTGGTACTCGGCGACGCTGGGCGACGACAGCCCCAGGTCGCGCTGGACCTCCCGGATGCCGGAAGCGTCCTTTTTCTTCTGCAGATAGAGGTAGACCTGCAGCGTCCTGCCGGAAAGACGGCGTTCAAGCTCGCCGTTCTGATCGTCGCTCATTATAACGGTCAATTATAGCAGAAAGCCGGATTTAAGGTGAACCCCGGTAAAGCCTGTTCTGGAACAAGAACATGCAAATTTTACAAGAAATATCTAGGAAGTTGATATGGAATATTCGACGTTTGTACCAGATGACGTATGCGTCAATGGTCGCGGTTCATATACCCAGAGTGGCATTGTATATTACTTGAAAGAGCGGAGCTACCGTGAGTCGGTGGATCTGGTGCTGTCCGAGATATTGACGGCGTCGTCAAATGTCAGGTCGGTGAGCATGATCGCCCCTTCAGGAAAGCTCCTCAGGTACAAGATCCGGGAGGACGTGAACCTGTTGCTGAATACCAATGAAATGACCGAGCTAATAAAGAACGCAAACCAGGCTTCGCTGTTGTTTTACAAGTTCGCGCCGAAACTCGGGGAGCTTCGGCACATGTACCTGGATTTTGAAAACCTCCACGCGCTGATATTTCCAATGCCCGATCACAACGTCCTTCTGGTCACGCTTGAAAAGGCAGAGCCGGATCTGCCCAGGATGGCTTCTTTCATAACGCGGCTCCTCCAGAGGGAAGGCATGATCCACGCAAGCTAGCCTAGATTTATTATCTGCCTTCGGATACCTACTGCAAATGGAGCAACGCTGGGAATGCCTTGAAAGCAAACAGGTGTTCAAGGCGACCGACGGCAAGACCACCTATATCAATCTATACCAGGACAAGGTCAGGACCCCGAAGGGCACCGTGATCACGTATACAAAATACCACGCCTCTGACGTGGTCATTGTGATACCATTCCTCGACCGGCACAAGCTTCTCATGATAAGGCAGTTCCGCTACCCAATAGGCAAGGTGCTGCTAGAGTTCCCGGCCGGTCACGTTGATGACGGCGAGGACCCGGCCGACACCGCCAAGCGCGAGCTGGAAGAGGAAACAGGGTACGTCGCTAAAAATGTGCAATACGTTTACAGCTACCACCCGTCGGTCAGCAGGACGAAACAGTTCGTGCACGTCTTCAAGGCGACAGGCCTGGCGAGGATCGGCGCGACAAACCACGACAGCGGCGAGGAGATCAGCATGGAGAAGATCACCGTCAGCCAGTTGCAGCAGCTGATAACAAAGGGCAAGGTAGAAAACGCTGGAACGCTGATCGCCTACCTGCTCTGCTGCGCAATGAAGATAAATCCTGACAGCCGGCGATGATCAAGCATGGCAGAAAAGATGCAGGCAATGGTTCTCCGCAAACTCGCCCCGATAGAGACCCGGCCACTGAAGCTGATGTCTATTGACAGGCCGGCGATAAAGAGCAAGGATGGCGTTTTGCTCGAGATAGAGGCATGCGGCGTCTGCCGGTCGAACCTGCACCTAATCGAAGGTGACTGGAAAAAGTTTGGCTCGCCCTCCAGCCTCCCCATAGTCCCCGGCCACGAGGTTGTGGGCGTGGTCAGGCAGGCAGGCAGCGGCGTGAAAAAAATCAGGATGGGCGATAGGGTCGGAATCCAGCCGCTTTTCAGCTCGTGCCTTCTCTGCGAATACTGCTCGGCCGGGCGTGAGAACCTGTGCGAAAGCGCCGAGATAACCGGCGAGAGCGTGCAGGGAGGCTACGCCGAGTACATTTCCGCGGTTGAGGATTTTGTCACGCCGATCCCTGACAACCTAGACTCAGAGCATGCGGCTCCGCTCTTTTGCCCCGGCATCACCGCTTACAAGGCAGTCAAGGCAAGCGAGCCGGCGGCAGGCAGGACGGTCGGCATCTTTGGCATAGGGGGCGTCGGCCACCTGGCGATACAGCTGGCCAAGATGCAGGGAGCAAGGGTGGTCGCCGCGTCAAGGGCGAAAAAGCACGTCGACCTTTCGAAAAAGCTGGGCGCAGACAATGTCATAGTCTACCAGGATTCTCAAGAGCAGTTCTTGAAGAACCTGAGAAAGGAGGAAGGACTACTTGACAGCGCGATCGTATTTGCGCCGTCCGACAAGGTGATAGATACTGCAATAAGGTCTGTCAAGAAAGGGGGCACTGTAGTTCTGGGCGTGCTCGGCAATATTGCCAACTTTCCGACATTTGAAGAAAAGATAGTGAAGGGAAGTGTCATAGGCACCAGGAAGGATATGGCCGATCTTATGGGATTGGCAAGCGGCGACGGCCTGAAAGTGATCATTGAGACGCACAGGCTGACAGAAGCTAATGAAGTGCTGGCAAGGCTCAAGAAGTCGCAGGTAGAGGCACGCGCAGTATTGGTTCCGTAGCTAGGAACCAGGAGAAGTAATAATAGCTCTGCAAACAGATGCCGGTTATGGAAGCAAGCAGGGTATCTGAGGTGGTTGACAGCCTGCACGGCCTGATAGAGAGTAAGCAGGACGGCGCCGACATCGCCATAATAAGCCTCGTCTCGGCGGCAGGCGAGGTAGCTCTGAGAATGATAGTGGCCCAGCCGGAGCTTAAAGAGTCGTACCTCAAGGTGTTCAACAGCGCGGTCGAGCAGGTGAGAAGGCAGCTGAGGCAGGAGCTGAAGGCTAGAAAGATCTAGTCTGTAAGCCTGATCTCATACAGAACATTATATCCTGCCCGGGGCGAAGTTTATCTGTGCTCAGCCTCGGTATTGGCGACATCGTTACATCTAGACTAGGCAGAGTAACCGTCGTAACGTTACTGGCCATAGTATACGGCGTTGGACACATCTACGCAGGACAGGTCAGGCGCGGCATCGCCGTCTTGATTATTGGCTTTGGGCTATCGCTGATCTCATACCCCGGGTACACAAGCATCCAGCATCTATCGGGGACCGACCTGCAGGCGCTCAGCATCAATATGATCGTCAACCTGAGCCTGATCGCAGTGGGCCTAGGATCATTCGTGTTCTGGGTATGGCAGATCTTTGACGCAAGAAAGGTAGCAAAGCAGCAGGCGATAGAAGCGTAAGTAATTTCTGAAGAAACGAATGTAATTTTTTCGTGCAGCTCTTAAATCTTCAATGTTTACGCCATGAATGATGAGGACTGGAATTGCAGTAGCGGCAGTCGCAGCTTCATTCGCGCTTGCATTCGTAGTGCCAGCGCCAGTTCTGGCATACCAGCATTCAAACACAATGTCTTCCAATATGACAATGGCCGGCAACGAAACTGGCACAATGGCTTCTGGCTTCATGGACCGCAACATGTTGATGTCGTGGTTCAACGACACGGGCAAGATGTTTGGCCTTATCTCTAGCTTGCAGAACGACGAGAACGGGGAGCCGGCCTGGATGACCACGGGACACTGGATGATGACAAACGGCACGGAGGCTAACGCAACCAAAACCGCCCGCACAAACATCACCGACTTTTACGCAGGGTTCCAGATGATAATGCTCGACGGGACGGCGGCCCATACCCACGAGATTTACAACTTTACGCAGGATGGCGAGAGCACCACCGTAGGGAACGCGACCACGGTAACCGGAACGTCCACCGTCACAATGAGAGAAGGTCCCGTTGAAGACCTAGGCACAGAGATCACGATATCCGAGGGCAAGGTGATAGCGATATCGCTTGAGCCGGAGGCTCTTGAGAACCACTTTGGCGACACGCTGATCTACGGCATGGTGATAACGCCGGAGATAATGCAGCACATCATGAACCAGACCACTATGACGTCTTCTCTAGGCAACATGACCGGCATGATGGGCGACAAGTGCGACAGGATGCATGGCAACACCACAACCGCGATGACAGGGGAAATGTGGAAGTAGCTTTCCACCTTTTTTTCTTTTTTTAGTGCTCGACTATGGTCGGCGGCTTGCTCATTCTTGACAGCACGATCTTGTCCTTGTGGCACTCGATCGTGTGGGCGATCTGCATGCTGTCCAGAGCCCCGCTGATGTAGTTGACCGCCTGCTTTATCGCTTCAGTTGAAAGATTTTTTTCGTTGATCTTTACGGTGATCTTGTAGGTCACGCTTCACCCTATTGTCATTGCTGCCTAATATAAGGAACGCTGCACATATGCTGCAGCTGTCGATAGAACACTTTTCTGCTATTTTTGCCTGCAAAACAGGCCGCGATGAGGCTTTTTTTCGCCGCGGATTTCGCGAATGCTTAATATTGTTACCAGATCAACGACCGGTCTCTTGGCAAGGCAGGATCGCCACATCAGAAAAAAGAAGTTGAGGGACCTGAGCTACAAGATCCACAAGGTCCAGCTGAGGATGCACAACAAGAAGGCAAAGCGCGACATCCCGAGGCTGCAAGCCGAGCTGAATGCTCTCAACAAGATGTACAACGAGGCAATGAGAGGAAACATACAAGGGGCGCCTAAAAAGCCGGCCCCGCCAAGGCTGTGCCCGGTGTGCCACGGCACGATTGGAAGGGGCTACCACATTTGCAAGCCCGGCAACTGGAAAAGGTAGTATTCGCATTGTGACAGCAGCCCCGCGCAGCAGCCGTTTGTAGCCGGGAACAGAGGCACGCGTGCAGCTACGCAGGAATCACAATGCGAATGATGATCCGCGCATGGTTGATAATATAACACTAGCGTTTTCCATAAATACAACCCTGTGCATAACTATGTGGGTCAGCCAGTTGTCCGACACAAAGATCTTTGAGTTGAAGGAGAAGGCAAAGTGGTCAAAGAATCCAGAAGAAAAAAAGACTGCGATCAGGGAACTATCGGCTCAGGGCGACAGGGCGCTTCCGGCCTTAGGCGAAATAATGACAGTGACCGCTTATGATGATGTCAAAGCTGCGTGCATGGAAGCCATAAAGGCGATTCAGGGAAAGGGCGCCGGGGCCGCGGCGCAGGATCAAAAAAAAGAAGAACCAAGCGGCGCCGGGGCTAAACTAGTCGATCTGCCCCCTTAATTTTTTAGTATTTCTGCCACGGCTTGGCGTGCTTTTGCAAATGGCAGTTTTCCGAGCAAAAATAGTCGTCGCACATGTAGCAGTAAAGGGGGTAGTCCTGGGTCTTCTTACCGCACCCGCCACAGGTTGAAGACATGTCCATGCCTCGTTATGCGGGCCCGTACGAATTAAAGTTTTGAAAAGGTATAGCGAAGCCTTTTTACGCAACGACCACCATATACTAATAATGTCGGACAGGTGCAGCGTCTACTACTTCCTCTGCCCCAATTGCAGGAGGACGGCCGCCGTTCCCGAATCGTTCAGGCATCACCTGACATGCCCCTATTGCAACTCTGAAATGAAAGCGATCGTCACGGAAGATTAAAGCCCTAGATGGGATTCGGACCCATGACCTAAGGTTTACGAAACCTTCGCTCTGCCAGGCTGAGCTACTAGGGCAAAACATACGCAACTTCTGGAATTCGTTATTTAATGCTAGTGCTAAAATAAATACCACCGAGATCAGTTTTCCTTGTGAAGGTATCGATCTCGGGCGTCAGGGGAGTCTACGGGCAGGATCTCAACCTCCACGAGGTGACCGGGCTTACTGGCCGGTTTGCCGGCGTCATAAAATCCGCCAAGTGTGTGATAGCAAGGGACACCCGGCCGTCCGGCAGGATACTCGCCCAGACGGTTGTTGCCAGCCTCATGGCCGACGGAATCGACGTCTACGACCTCGGAATCGCGCCGACGCCGGCAGCCTTCCGGGAGGCGCGCAGGTACGGCGCCGGCGTTGTGATAACTGCTTCCCACAACCCGCTCGAGTGGAACGGGCTGAAGTTCATAATCGAGGGTAGGGGGCTCTTTGAGCGCGAGCACGGGGCGATGTTGTTAAAGCCGCCGGCTGCTCACAGGGGCGAGTTTGGAAGCGAATACAGGATCTCTTCCCACTATGTCGACGAAATCGCCAGCATCACTAAAGGCGGAGGCAAGGTCAAGGTCGGGATCGACCCCGGCGGCGGGGCCGCGTGCGGCTACGGCGAGAGGCTGTTCAAAAAGCTGGGCCACCAGTACCACAGCATCAACGGCGTAGCGGGCGTATCGTCAAGGGGTCCCGATCCTACGGCAGACGAGCTGGCAGACCTGCGCGCGCTCGTGACTGCAAATAGGCTCGACCACGGCTTTGCTCTCGACCTCGACGCGGACAGGCTCGTCGTTGTGAACAGCAAGGGCGAAAAGCTGGGCCCTGACGCGACCCTGCTCCTGTGCGTTGCAAGGGCAGTCGAGATGGGCATGAAAACGTTTGTGACAAGCATCGACACCAGTATAGCAATTGAAAAGTACGTCCGCAACCACAAAGGAAAAGTCGTGCATTCCAAGGTGGGTGAGGCAAACGTGGTCAGCAAGATGCTCGAGACAAAGGCGGAGGCCGGAGGCGAGGGGAGCAGCGCCGGATTTATCATGCCCGGCTTTAACAAGTGCCGCGACGGGCTCTTGGCGGCGGCCACGATTTCGACGCTTGACAAAAAGACAATAGAGCAGTGCCTGAAATTCGCGTCGCAGTTTGCCCAGATAAGAAGCAAGATAGCCGCCGACTCCTCGCTGCATGGCAAAGTGATCGAAAGGCTGCCCGACGTTTTCAAAAAGGAATCATCAGCGATAACGACTGAAGATGGTGTCAAGGCGATAATGGACGAGGACTCGTGGGTGCTGGTCAGGCCGTCAAACACCGAGCACGCGATCAGAGTCTCTGTCGAGTCCAAGGCCGGCAACGTCCAGTCCCTTTACGATAAGGCAAGCGAAAAGGTCCGGGCTGTCTATGACCAGGTTAGATGAAAAAGAGATCATCAGGATCTTTGCCGGCAAGCTGGGAATAGCTGACCTTGATGACGTGGCGCTGCTTGAAAAGAATATTGTTTTCAAGGCTGACATGCTAGTGGCAAGCACCGACGTGCCGGACGGCATGGAGGCGTGGCAGGTCGCCAGGAAAAGCATAGTCTCGTGCGTCAGCGACCTTGCAGCAAAGGGCGTCAAGCCTCATGTCGCAATGATATCTCTTGGCCTGCCAAAGAACTGCACCCGGCCCTATGTCGAGGGACTGGCGAAAGGATTTGCCGGCGCTTCAAGAGAGTTTGGCGTGAAAATAGCGGGCGGCGACACCAACGAAGCTGGCGGGCTTGTAATTGACTGCAGCATGATAGGCTTTGCCGCTGGCAGGATGCCGACAAGGAAAGGCGCAAAACCGGGCGACATTGTAGTTGTGTCGGGCATGTTTGGCTGGCCTCCTTGCGGCCTTGCGATCCTGATGTGCGGGGCCGAGGCAGCCGGAATGTTCAGAAAGCAGGCGGCAGAATCGGTGCTAATGCCAAGTCCAAGGCAGCGCTTTGGTCTTGCGCTGGCAAAATATTTTTCGTCGTCCATAGATTCAAGCGATGGGCTTGCGACATCGCTCTATGAGCTGGCGGGACAGAGTAGAGTCGACATCGTCATTGAAAATGCGCCGGCGGCAGAAGGGGTGGAGAAATTCGCGCAGGAAAACGGCCTCGACGCGCACGAGCTGGTGTTTCACGGCGGCGAAGAGTACGAGATCGTGGCGACGATCCCAAAGTCAAAACTAAAGCAGGCGGCTACTGCGGCGAGGAAGGCAGGAGTTGGCCTGCACATCATCGGCAGGGTAAAGAGGGGTTCTGGCAATGTATTTGCCGGGAAAAATCTGCTCGAGAACAGGGGCTATGTCCACTTGTCCGTGCGATAACGTTTTTAACCCTCTAAGGGGGCGAATGTATCTGCATGTCTGAAACGACAGATCAGATTACCCAGCAAAAGTGGGGGGTAGCCCACATCTTTAGCAGCTACAATAACACGCTTGTCCACATCACCGACCTGAGTGGGAGCGAAACGATCTCGTTCAGCTCCGGCGGCAGGCACGTCACCGCCGACCGCTATGAATCATCGCCTTACGCGGCCATGAAGTCTGCCGTCGCGGCGGCCGAAGTCGCCAAGGCAAAGGGCATAAGCGCCCTCCACATCCGTGTGAGGGCTGTTGGCGGCGTGGGCCCAAGAATCCCCGGCCCGGGAGCGCAGGCAGCCATCAGGGCGCTTGCAAGGGCAGGCTTCCGCATAGGCAGGATAGACGACGTGACTCCGATACCGCACGACACCACGAGAAAGCCGGGCGGCAGAAGGGGAAGACGCGTCTAGATCTGTTTCATTTCCGGCGCCATCTTTATTTGGGCGCCGCAGCCACTGTTCTTCAGCTCTTTTTGCAGCCACGCGATGAACTTGTCCTCGAACTTTTTCCCCTTAGAGGCGTTGATGTCGTAAGAGTAAGACGCGTATATCTTTTCCACGAACTGGCCGGCAAGGAACATCTTGGCAAACGACCAGCCGGCGCTCCTGATGGGAGGGTCGAGCGCGAACGCGTTTTCCATCTGGTTTGCCTTCTGCCACTCTGACAAAAGGTCAACTGTAATCTTGCCGTCCGGCTCAAAGTCGACCGACTGAAAATCGAGTATGAATGTGCCTATTATCAATTCAATCATTCTGTTGTTTCAGCTTGTCAGAGAACGAGATGAGCTTGCCCTTGTCCTCCACCTTGATAGTGGTGTTGACCCTCACATTCAGGCCGACTGACCTGAAAAGCGCCAAGAGCTCGCCCCCTGAAATCCGGCTTGTGATTTCGCCGGACGCCATCAGCTCGGCAACCCTTGCAATGATCACTTCAGTCTGCGCGGGGTACTGCGCATAGGCAAGGTTGAGCACTTCGTCGCCCCTGTCGTACAAGTAGCTTGAAACGATTTCCCGGGCTGATCTTTTCTTTGCAGGCTGCGCAGATTTTTTTTGTTCGAGCGCAGCAGCCTTTTCCTTGAGCTCTCTTAGCTTGCGCGCCTTTATCATCTCGATGTCGGGATCTTCTGACATCAGCCCTTTATCACTCCTATTGGCACGAGCCTGACAACCTTGGTGGCTATTCCAAGCGAGTGCGACACGTCTGCAACCGCGTCAACGTCCTTGTATGCTTCGGGGGTCTCTTCCACCACGCCCTCCCTCGTCAGCGCCCTGACGTAGATGCCCTTTGACTCAAGCCCACTCTTCACGCCTTCTGGAGTGTAGCTTCTTTTTGCCGCGGACCTTGACATCGTCCTGCCGGCTCCGTGCGCGGTTGAGCCAAAGCTCAGGTCAAGCGACTTTTGGCCGCCCAAAAGTATCCAGCTGGCGGTGCCCATCGAGCCGGGGATTATCACTGGCTGGCCGATTCCCCGGTATTTGCCGGGCACTTGTTCCATGCCTGCCGGGAACGCACGGGTTGCGCCTTTCCTATGAACCACCACGTCGCGGGTGCCCTCGCCGTCAACCCTGTGGCGCTCCACCTTGGCTATGTTGTGTGCCACATCATAGACGAGATCCATGTCAAGCTTGCCCTCGCCGACCTGAAAGACGCGCTCAAACGTCTTGCGGGTCCAGTGGGTTATCATCTGCCTGTTTGCCCATGCAAAGTTGAGCGCGGAATACATCGCCTTGCGATAGTCCTCGCCTTCCTTCGAATTGTTGGGCACGCAGGCAAGCTCCCTGTCTGGAAGCGTTATCTCGTACTTGCGCAGCGCGGATTCAGAAACGCGCAAATAGTCGGTGCATATCTGGTGTCCAAAACCGCGCGAGCCGCAGTGTATCAGCACGGTCAATTGCCCGGTGTGGTTGATACCCATCGCCTTTGCAGCTCGCTCGTCGAAAATCCTGTCCACCTTTTGAACTTCAAGAAAGTGGTTGCCGGAGCCAAGCGACCCGAGCTGGGGGGCGCCCCTCTTTCTGGCTGTGTCCGAAACGCTTGCAGGGTCTGCGCCTGCCATGGTGCCGCCCTCCTCGCACACCTCGGCGTCGTCGTCTGTGCCGTAGCCGTGCCGGACGGCCCACCCGACGCCTTCCACCAGCAGCTCGTCAAGCTCTGGTTTGGTCAGCCTGACTGCGCCCTCGCTACCGACGCCGGAGGGTATCGACTTGAAAAGCTCGTTAACAAGATCCTTCAGCCGCGGGCGCAGGTCGTTTTCAGTCAGGTTAGTCCTGATCAGCCTGACCCCGCAGTTGATGTCATAGCCCACGCCGCCGGGGCTTATCACGCCATTTTCAACATCAGTCGCCGCAACCCCGCCAACTGGAAAGCCATAGCCCTCGTGGCCGTCAGGCAGCACGACCACATGCTTTTTCACGCCCGGCAGCGTCGCGACATTTGCCGCCTGGTCTATCGTCCTGTCGGTCACCATTTTCGTTATCAAGGAATCGTTTGCATAGATCGTGACTGGCACCTTCATACCCCTATCAGGGTTTGCGTCTATCCGGTACTCTAGATCACTTACCTTCGTGATCCGGTGGTTGCCGCTCCTCGTTACAAGCTCCAATGCTGCTGTTTTGGCAGCAGAAGTTATTATAAGCCTTGCTTAGTACGCCGCGTATGCGGTAAACCGGTCGCTGTACTCCTTCAGTACGGGTTCGCCGGTAATATCATACAGCATTTCTATCTGCATCGTCTGGCCCCTGTGGTAGTTGTCCCTCGCGACGTGCCCTTTCAGGTCGTAGTACGACCAGTCGCCAGTGTCGTACCTGTCGATGTTGTTCACGAGCCAGTTTATGGCCTTGCCAAACACTATGAGCGCCCGGTAGTCGTGCGTGTATTCATAGTACCGCCAGATGTATATCAGCGACCCCGTGTGGCCGTTGAGGACGTAGGTCTTTTGGGCGCCGGGCTTGGCCAGTATCTGCAGGAACGCCGAATCCGGCCCTTCGCTGCTTGCGACCCCGCCGGCGTCATAGTCGACCATGAACGCGCCAAACGCCTTCTTTGTAGCTGCAAGGTAGTGGTCGCTTCCGGTGATGTTGTGCGCCCTTGTCAACAGGATAAGGCCCTCGGCCTGCGCAAGCACCGACGAATATGGAGCGTCAAAGCCGCTGTAGTGCGGCCACTTGAAGCCGTATTCCCACAGCGCATAGTTGCCTGTCTGTCGCGTGATCTACTAGCCAGTCGGCCGAGTTTATGTAGTGTTGTCTTGCTTCCAAGTCGCCGGTGATTTGGTAATCGCGGCGGTATTTCATCCCTTCAATTGCAACCACCTTTGGGTTGTAGACGGTGCCTATCGACCCGCCGTAGTCATACATTATGACGCCGTTTTTGTCCGCGACAGGCTCTGCAGCGGCAACCTGCACTAGCGCCTGCGCCACGATAGCGGCCATAATCAATAATGCGACATAACTTCCATACGTTTTATCCACGCAAAGTTCTGCCTGAATTTACCTTAAGAAATATCTGGTACAGAATTCTGAATGAGGTGTACGCTAACAAGATTTATTTCCGCCACGCTACCGCTCTACACCAATGCCGATACTGCCGATTGATTCTGGGCGCTATGGTAGCAAGGAGATGCGCGGGATTTTTGAGGATGAGACGCGGCTTCAATACCAGCTCGATTTTGAGGCGGCCGTTGCGCAGGCGCAGACCCAAATTGGCATGATCCCGGTTGACGCGGCAAGAGAGATTGCAAAAAGGGCCCGCTCGGGCAAGGTCACGCTAGAGCGTGTGAGCGAGCTTGAGTCGGTATCAGAGCACGACACGGCAGCGATTGTAGAAGCGCTGAGCGAGCAGGTCTCTGCAAAGGCCAAGCCGTGGGTGCACTACGGGCTCACAAGCAACGACATAGTCGACACGTCGACCTGCATGCAGATGCGCGACGCGTTTTCAATAATCGAGACCAAAGTAGGCAAGCTGGCATTGCTGTTGGCAGACAGGGCAGTAGAGTTCAGCGCATTGCCGGCGGTGGGCCGGACGCACGGGCAGCACGCCAGCATCATTTCGTTCGGACTGAAGTTTGCGGTGTGGGCCGCGGAAATGGCCAAGCACGTCGAGCGGATTAGGGAGGGCAGGAAGCGCTTTTTGCTCTGCAAGACGCTGGGCGTAGTCGGCACAGGGTCATTGATGGGCGATAGGGCGCTTGAAGTGCAAAAGATAGTCGCGCAAAATCTGGGGCTATATCCTGTCGACGCCGCCACGCAGGTGGTGCCGCGCGAGCGCTTTGCCGAAATGCAGTTCTACATCGCGCTCGTAGGCTCGACTCTTGACAAGGTTGCGATAGAGGTCAGGAACCTCCAGCGTACAGAGATAGGTGAAGTCGCTGAGCCCTTCCGCAAGGGTCAGATGGGAAGCAGCGCGGTGCCGGTCAAGCGCAACCCGATCAAGAGCGAGCGTGTATCTTCTCTTGCGAAAATCCTGCGCTCGCTCGTCAGCATATCGATGGAGAACGTCGCGCTATGGCACGAGCGCGACTTGTCGAACTCTGCCAACGAGCGCTTTACGCTCCCTATGGGCACGATACTGCTCGACGAAATGCTCAACGCGATGACAAGGGTCGTCTCTGAATTGAAGGTGAACAGGGACAGGATCACTTCAAACATCGAGATGACAAAGGGCCAGATATACGCCGAGTTTGTGCTCGAGGCTCTCGTGAAAAAGGGAGTGGCGCGCTTTGACGCGTATCGCGACATACAGCGCGTCGCGTTTGCCGCGCTTGAGTCGGGCGACCACTTTTTCGACGCCGCGTCGAAAGACAAAAGCATTTCAAGGCACCTGTCAAGGCAGGAGCTGAAAGCGATATTTGAAGCCAAGAACCACCTCGCCGCGTCAGGCAGGATAATCGAAAACGTCGCCAAGCTGGTCAGGAATGTTGTAAAATAGAGTGCCGTCGGTGAGATTTGAGCTCACGACAGCTCGGTCTTCAGCTTCACCCCAAAAAGGTCGAGTGCTCTCCCAGGCTGAGCTACGACGGCACCGTCATGACTGTTTTTGCAAATCATATATAATCGTGTCTGGCTTATAGCTCGTCCATTCCAAAGTTGTGGTAGCATTGGTTGCACCGGAACTTTTCCCTGCCCGGCATCCCGGAGACGACTTCAAGTTCGCTTTTTGTCTTGCATTTCGGGCACCGGCCATAGATCGTCTTTCTCGGCAATGCAGCATGTACAGCGCCGCGCCGTTATAAGCGCTTGTTACATACATCAGGTTAAGAGCGCGCTGCCTTGCTAACATTGGGGATGGCGAACTGCGTCCACTGTGGCGGGCCAATATACGGCGATGGCATCGTGTGCTTCAGGTGCAAGGGCCTCGGCGCAAAGCGCGAAATCTATGACAGCGAGAAGGGGCCGCGCGACCCGGGCAGCTTTTCAGACCTGTACCTCGGGAACACAAATTACAAAAAGATGCGTAAAAAGAACATCCGCGGTGACAGCTAGAAACATCTTACTTAAAGTAAATAAATGAAAAAGGTAAGGTTCCATTGTCATGATAAATGCCGATAACAAGCCGGTTATAGACTCGCCCGAGGAGCGCAGGCGGCGGTTCCTTGAGGAGTTTGAAAAGCCGTTCAAGTGCGAAAAGTGCAACGAGCGGTTCAAGAAGAAAAAGTACCTGCGCGAGCATAAGTCAGAAGTCCATTCGTACTAGTTTATCGTGAACTTCACTTCCGCCGAAACAATCGGAGAGCCGCCGGCGGTAGTAATGGTTGCAGTGTAGTTCCCCACCTCGGCTTCTGCAGCTTCCTGCCACACGATCTGTTTTGATTCACCGGCTTGTAACGGCGTCAAGACCTGGGCCGCGATTATGCCGTAACTGTCGCCGCTGTCTAGGTTCCTTATGCTTATTCCAAGCGCGGAATCCGGGAACACCAGCGCTTCAGAGCCAGTGCTTGTTGCAATAAAGGTCACGGCCTCGCCCCTACTGTACTCTGGCTTATCGGTTGCCAGCTGCAACAATTTTCCGTTGCCGGCATTGGAGGTCGCGTATCCGAGCAAAAGGCCGAGCACTGCAAAGGTCAGCACAAAGATGACAACAGTTGAGCGCAAATTATGAAAGAGTAACCCGTCCAACATATTTTAATCATTGCTAACGAAAGGAAGGTGCCGGAGGCGGGATTTGAGCCCGCGACCTTACGATTTCTTATTGTGTGAGATTATGAGTCGTACGCTCTAACCAAGCTGAGCTACCCCGGCTTGCAACCTGAAATTTCGCGCTGCTTAATATAAGCTATTCAAACATGCGCCGGACGTCGCCTTCGAGCACTCCGGCCTCATCATGAAGTCTGTCGATGTGCTTTGAAAGCGCTTCCTTTGTGTCAAAGGGCGACCCGCAGTATGGGCAGCCGAACTTGACCTTGCTCGGGTCCTTCACATACGTGATGTCCTTCGTGTCAATGATGCAGGCCGGCGATCCTTGCAGCGCGGCGTTTCCTGTAGAAAGGGTCAGGCTCTCCATCATCTTGTAAATGTCCTCGATGTAGACTATTCCAAGAACTGCACTGTATGCGTGGACCATCACCTGCCTTACGTTTCGCGTCTTCATGATTGCAAGGGCCTTTTCAATAGATGTTTGCGGATCGACAGCTAGAACTGGGCTTGACATTATTTCGCGCAGGCGCACCTTGCCCGGGTTCCTGCCTTCAGAGATCACCTTGTTAAGAATGTCCGTCTTGCTCACAAGACCGACGGCCTCCCCCTTGTACGACGCGATTACGCAGCGCTGGCTCCTCTCCTTCATCAGCTTGACCGCCTGATCCGCGAACGAGTCGCTCTCTAGTATGATGATGTCGTTATTCAGCACAATGCCTACAGGCGAGTTCAGAAGTGAGGGAACGCCTGATGGAGGAGTAATGTCGTTGGTTCCTTGCACAGAATTTTTCTCGGCTCCGTAGTATTTATGCATGATGCCAATTCATTCGAGTTGCGCCAACCCTAGGCGGTGAGTTTAAAACCTAGGCCGATTTTGGAATCTCATGGTATTCAAATACATAGACATCTTGGGCGAATCCACCAAGAGCTTTGACGACGCGGTCCAGAACGCGATTTCAGAAACATCGAGGACGGTCAAGGACATCCGCACCGCGGAAGTCACGAAGTTGAACGTCATTGTCAGCAACGACAAGATAGTTGAATATCAGGCGGTGATGCGCGTCGCGTTCAAGGTGAAGCGCTGATCACGGCATCTTGTCCTCGAATTTGAGCTTGATCAGGTTCTGGCCGCCGGCCTTGCGTATCTCCACCAGCTCTTCTCTCTCCAGCCTCTTGACCAGACGCCATATCGTGGTTTTTGGCAATTGAAACTTTGTCCTGATCTCGCTTTCAAATGCCGCGCCTTCCTTTTCCGCGAGGAACTTTAACACCTCCTGGTCCTCCGGGCGCAGGTGTGGTCTTTCCTCCAATACTTTGCTGACAATTCTTCCAAGCACCGACCTGTCGATCTGCGATTCGGGGATCGTGCCCGGATCGGCCGGTGTGCTTTCTTCCACCGGCTCCTGCTCGGCTGCGGGCTCGTGGTCCATTTTCATTTCAGGTGGCCGGACCGCGGCACTAGTCCTGCTGCTGTTAGGGGCCATTGGAGGCTCCCTCCTTTGCACCTGCGCGGGCTTTCTCATTCTCATGAAGAACAGCGCGCCAACGCCCCCTGCAGCTGCCGCCGCTACCGCAATTATCGCGGCGATGGGCACCTGCGGGTCCGGCGGCATTTCGCCTATCGCTTCAATAGCATCGTTAGCCGTGTCCCTCGCATCAGCATAGTCGCCGCTTGCGAATTCAGATTTTGCCTGCTCAAGCAGCTGCTCTGCAGCTTCGATATCTCGTCCCTGGCCGGCGGCCTGGTCGATCTGGCTCTCGGCAGAAGCGATCTCGCTCTGCGCCGGTTCATAGTTCATGCCTGCGTCAAGCGCCGCTTCATTTGCATCTCCTGCCAGCGATTCTGCTTCGCCGAATCTTCTGTCGTCCTGTGCATCTCTTGCCCTCTGAAGAAGCTGCTCCGCGCTTGTAAGAATTATGTTGGGGTGGTTCCGGCGGGTTTCCTTGATAGCTGCGTCAGCAAACTGGATTGCAATGTTTGCTTGCTCTTCTGTCCCTAACACGCCTATCGCGTAGTCAACTCTGATGCTGCCCGGCTTGTTGAACGTCAAAAGAACCTGATCACCGATGGGCCTGATTGAAGGGATAGGCTCGTAGTCTACAAGCACGCTATCCTGCGGAAGCCTTACCGTAAGACCAATGGTGGTGTTGAGCGAAAATGTCCATATGCCAACTTCCTTGTCGACAAGGTCCGGCGTTGTGTAGCTTATCCTGACGTTGGAGACCCCGGGTGTGTCCAGCACTATTTCGTTCGGGGTTTCGCCGATCCTGTAATCGACGAGCTGGTCTTCAAAGTCGACGACGATGAGATCGTTGATACGGGTTTCGCCGAAAAGCTTGATCCTTACCTCATCGTCGAGCGGATCCGCGATGCTCACATCATATTCAACGAGCGCGTCGCCGTTTGCAAAAACCGCCATAAAGAGGGATTCCGAAGAATAGTCTCCCTCCTGAGCATAAGAAGGAGGAATGGCCATAGCTGCAAGAAGCAAGATCCCTGGAATGAAAAATCTGCTTCCATTTTTCCAAGGATATGTAGATATCATCAGAATGACTTTCCAAGCTTAAAAGGAACGCTGGAAACGATATAAGTCTTGTGAACCTTTGGGCTAATTCTTCGCTTCGGGATAGAAGGTACGGAAGTTCTTGTCCTTGTGGGCCTCGACCCACTTGAACTTGCGCTGGAGCGTGGCCGTGTAGACCTTGGTCCAGTCGAGCTCGACATAGTTGAGCCACGCCTTCATGACCCTCGGGTCGATGTAGTTGCGTAGCGACGTGCCGAGGCTGTAGTCCTTGGTCTCCTGCTGGAGCTTCAGTTGGACCTTCAATTTTGCAAGCCTCTCCTTCAGGCGCTTTTCTTGGATTTCCGTCTTCCAGTTCCTTGCGGCGACCTGCTTTTCCAATTCTTCGATGACTTGCTTTCTCTTGGCGACGGTCTCCTCGAATTTCTCCATTGCCTTCTTTGCCGCCGGGTTTTTCGGGTCCACTCCCTTTTTGTGGTTGCACTCTATGGCCGCCTTCAGGTTCGCCGACTTGGCCACATAGATCTTATCCGACTCTTCGGAGTTCTTGTCGACCTTTACCGGCGGGTTGACGAGCGCCTGCTGCACAACCTTGGTGGCGATGCACGTCCTGAACACCTTGGCGGTCAGGCCCGGCATTATCGTCTGGAAGAACGCGTTTACTTTTCTTGAATTGATGCCGTCAAACAGCGGCTCGGATGGCTTTTTGCCCTGCATGAACTTTTTCAGGTTTTCATAAACTGCTCTGGTGTCGTCCGAGTTGACTTCAAGCGTCTTCTGCCAAGGCACGCTGTCTTTTCCAAGAAAGTTGAATTCGATCTGCTGCCTGCTGTTGTGGCTGGGGAACTTGATGTGCTCGACCCTGAGCGTGCTTGCGCCCACGGTGTCGGCCTCGTCGGGATCCTTTTCGTCTCCAACCCTCATCGCAAGCTTGAATATCAGATACGCAGCAGTCGCAGCCGGATCCCTAGATCCCTTCATCTTGCGGATTATCTCCTTTTCTACCTTGTCAAGCTGCTGCGCCAGCTTTAGTGCCTTGTCGTACTTGGCCTTGTCGTTCTCCTGCCGAAGCGCAGCAGAGTCGTGCAGCCACACGTACTTGCGCTTGTCCGTAAGGGTTTCCATCCAAGTGGCGAGCCAAGTTGATGAGTGGTCGTGGACGACTTCCTTCCAGTTTCCCTCCGGCACGGGCGCGTTTTCCCCGAGGTTTAGCGTGACATCCTGCGGCCTGACGCGCGGCTTCCATCGCCCGCGCATTGGGTGCTGGCCGCGGCCCATGAAAAGCCCCGGCGGCTCGACGAGCCAGTTGGCGATGTCGACCTCAACCCCATCGACCACCGCCTTGCCGTATGTCGCCTTGAGCCTTTCCCGCTCGGCCTTTTTGCTCTCCCGGAGTTTTTTCTTCTCCTCCTTTGCGAGGGTCTTGTACCTCTCCTTCTCACGCTCCTTCATCCGCTTTTCCTCGTCGGCCAGCCTGTAGGCTATCGAAAAGTCAATGTCTTTGATCGTGACATTCCTGAACTTTTCAGGCAGGAACTTTTTCAGGTCGCCCATAAAGTTCTGCTGGAAGACAGGGTCCTGGACATAGTGCGTGTCTTTTTTCTTTGCCCACGCGTAGATGAGCTCCTCCTGATCGCGGTTGAGCGCCAGCTTTTCCCCCCTGATTGAAACGACGATGCCTCTTGGCTGGTACTCGGGCGGGAACGCGACGCCCTTGTGCTCAAGCGTCTGCCACTTTGCACGCGTAGCAGTAACGGCCTTTTCCAATTTTATCTAAAAACCGTCTGGAACTACTCTTAAACCTTATTATCCTATACCAGCGCCCTGTCGCCCACGATCTTGTCGCCAATTTCCGTCTTTTCGCCCTCGGCTATCCTGTTCATCACCTCTATAGCCGCGTGCTTGTGCAGGTACTCGTTGTTGTTACCGCACCGGTAGGAATAAGTGCAGCGGGGGCAGCCGCTCTCGCTCTTGCACGGGCATTCAGAAAGTATTCGCAGCGCTCTTCCAAACGCCCTGACCAATCGATCAAAGAGTGCCTTGCTCGCGCCGTTGCCCCCGACGCTCCCGTCGTATACGAAAATGAGCCCGGACGAGCCTAGCGAAATGCCGCCAAGGTCCTGCGACGCGCCGCCGGTTATCATGGCGCTT
The DNA here is from genome assembly GCA_035620415.1 of Nitrososphaera sp. GTDB lineage: Archaea > Thermoproteota > Nitrososphaeria > Nitrososphaerales > Nitrososphaeraceae > Nitrososphaera. Next base: position 22,471 of record DASPGV010000023.1, on the reverse strand, counting down.
CCCTCTATTATTACGTGCTCGGACGCGTGGAAGCCGCTCATTTCCACGTACTGCTCGTCCTCCACCTTTTGCAAAATGTCTGCGGGCCGGGGCGCCCTGAAGACAAAGCCCTTTGTCTCGAACCGGAATTCGAGCGGCTTGTCCAGCATCACCTTCTTGCCCTGCGCGACTTCGCCCCCGATCTCGATGTTGGCGTAGCCCAGCACCCGCTTGTCGATCAGGAGCTTGCAGTACGCGACCTCGACTCCAAAAGCGACCTTTTTCTCGTATACCTCCAGAATTGAAGGCCACTCGTCAGTCAACGCCTTTGTATAGTAGGGGTAGTCTGACGGGATCACGGCAAGCTCGGCGTAGGGCTGGCTGTTTTGCTCATAGTGCAACTCCTGCACCTTGTAGCGGCGGCCGCCAAGGAAGTATATCGCGTTTTGGTGCAATTCTTCTAGCGCCTGCGGCAGCGACCTGTCGCCGACTATTTTCCTGTTGAACTTGATGTCGACCCTGCTGCCGATGCCGCGGATGCTGTATTCGTTCAGCATTTTCATTGCTTCATTACGGTCTGGCACAAACTTTTCTCTGTCGATTTTGATGACGCCCTTTGAAATGAGTTTCTGTAGAGGTTCCCAGAACGGCTTGCTCTCTGACATCGAGAGTGGCCTGTCGCACGCCATCGCAAGCACCTGGTACTCCTGCACGAACGGGTTCGCCGGGTCGGTGTACGCATATTCGTGATCGGCCAGATAGTCGGCAGGGTGCATCTTGTAGTACTGGCTTATCGGATCGTTGCCTAGCGCTAAGAAGGCGTAGCCCTGCTGGCCGCGCCGTGCTGCGCGCCCGACCCGCTGCGTGAGCCTGTTTACGGGCACGATGTTTGAAATTATCGCGTCAACGTCGCCTATGTCTATCCCGAGCTCGAGCGTGGGCGTCGCGGATATCGCCATCAGCTGGCCTGACTTGAACTGCTGCTCGATCTCTTTTCGCAAAGCTGGAGGCAAACCTGCCCGGTGAACCCTGATGCTTACGCCCTGCCTTGATCCGTAGAAAGCCATCAGCTCCGAGCCAAGGTGCGAGCTTGCAAACGCAATAGTCCTGTGCTTTCTCTTTGTCGTCTGTCGCAGGAGGTCGAGCGCCAGCGATCTGTACGATCGAAGTGAGGGAAAGATTATTGCAAGGTTTATCCTGCCCCGCCTTCCCCTGCCCTGCACCACCTGCATCTTCCTTCCAAAGAGCGTCTGGCAGAACTCGCCGGCATTCGGAAGGGTTGCCGATGCGGCAACTATCTGCATTTTCTTGCCGGCGATCCTCTCAAGCCTCGCAATGATGTGGTGCACGTTTGCCCCAAAGACGCCGGTGTAGACGTGTGCCTCGTCGACCACCAGAAACTTGGCGGTCCTTATCATTCTGGAGAATTTCGTACGGTGCATCATGTGGTAGTGCAACACGTCAAAGTTAGTGACGATCACGTCGGGCGGCGACCCCATTATTGTTGCTCGCTCCTTTTCCGGCGTGTCGCCGTCCAGCACCGCTGCCCTTGCGCCGAGCGGTTCTGCCAGCTCTTTTATCTTTGGCAGCTGGTCGCGCGAGAGCGCCTTTGTTGGGTAGACGAAAATCGCCGACACCTTGCCTACTCCTGTCCGTAGCGAACCAAAGCGCGGCACCTCCTCGGCTATCTTTTGCAACACGGGGATGCAGAACGCTTCGGTCTTGCCTGATGCAGTAGGTGCAGTGATGACCACGTCGCTGTCCTGCAGGATTTTTTTGACTGCCTGCTCCTGAAAGCTGTAAAGGTGCTCGATCTTTTTCGCCTTCAGGACGTTGATTATCGCTTCGTCCACCGGCAGGTCTTCTACCGGCGATCCGGGCTCGGGCGGCGGCTCCTCTATCGCCTGAAAGTCGACTACATAGTCCTGCTGCGAGCGGAGCACGTCTTCAAGGAGAGGATCGTCTTTCGCATTTGCTGCTGCCATGAGAGCGTCGATTTCCTTGGCAGGCCGGATGATTCGTTCTTGCTCCATCAGTAGCTTCAGGTCGGAAGCGTCCGCAACGCCGGTGCCGCTTTCAAACCTGTCAAGAAAGTCGAGGTATGCTTCGTCCGTACTTGCCCCCGCTGCGACTATGGAGCAGATCTTGCACTTGGCACACCGGAATATCAGCCGGCCGTCGAATATCTTGTCAACTCCGACTGAATGGGGCGAGCTGCATTTCGGGCAGCGGTAGTTTACCACGGCAGAGGCGCTTGCGCACGATGAAGATAAAATGCTTTTCTATTTCTTGGCGATCTATCTACAGGCATGAGCAATCTGCGCAAAGTAGTCGTCAAGACCATGACTGTAAACAGGAGCGTTGATGACGTGTTTGATTTCTTTGAAGAGGTAAAAAAGAACATGGAAGTCGGAGGAGCTGCCAAGTCCGTGGTAAAAGGCAGCGACGGCTGGTGGATGTTCGATCACGTGGTTGCAGGCAGGGCAAAGATCAAGCATGTGCCGTTCCGCCAAGCTGGAGTTCTTGTTCACATCTTTATCGGCGGCGGACTGGAGTGGAAGGTCTATGTCAGGATCGTCCCCAATCAGGGCGGCTCGACGGTCATCTGGACCTTTGTGAGACCGGACGGCCTGATCGACGAACAGTTCGAGGACCAGCTCAACACCGGGTTTGATCACGAGATTGCACTCTGGAAGGATGCGCTCGAAGGCCGGCAAAACTAGCTATAATAATGGCGTCGCAGAATTGCCGGCAGTTGTCCGGCCTTGGAAGCAGGTACTGGGGCGAGGTAATAGAGGTACTGCGCGCCATAATCCCGGTCTACGACAGGGTGAACAGGGTGATCTCGCTTGGCAAGGACGAAGAGTACAGGCTGCACGGTATCCGGGGCCGGGTAAAGCCCGGCAATGTCATACTGGATGCCGGTTCGGGCTATGGTAACATGTCCCGTGTGGCGCTTGCAGAGGCCGGCGGCGACGCAAAGGTAGTGATGTACGACCCAATACAGGAGATGCTTGCAAACGTGAAAAACTACCTACCTGACTCGCAGGCCGCGCTTTCTTCTGGTATCTTTGAATACATGCCTTTCCGCGACGACACCTTTGACGCAGTGCTCTGCGGGTATTCCCTGCGCGACGCGATACAGCTCCCGCAGGCGATAGCTGAAATGCACAGAGTTTTGAAGGATGGCGGCCGGCTAGTAATCGTGGATCTCGGCAAGCCCGACGGCTCGGTTGCGAGGGTATTTGTCTCGTTCTATTTGAAATATTTCCTCGGGTTGTTTGCGTATTTTGCTGCTGGCAAGGCAGGACTGAAATTCAAGACGCTTTACGGCACTTATTTGCGGTGGCCGAAAAATTCAGAGCTTGACTCTATGCTGAAGGAAAAGTTCTCCAAAGTGGAATTTGACACCGGAATGATGGGCGGCGCTATTATAATAGCCGCGTACAAGTAGGGTCGCGATGAACCGGGCTGTCCTGCTAGTCGCTATTTGCGCCTCCATCGTGGGCGTCTCGTACGGCATGCACTCGCCCCTGGTGCCCGTGTTCGCAAGGGACGAGCTTGCGGCAGACTACTCTCAGGTCGGCATCATAGGGACCGTGAATTTCCTCCCGTACATGTTTGCGCCTTTCTTTATCGGCATGCTGCTCGACAGGCTAAACAAGTCCTACATGCTCGTGTCAGGGATGCTTCTCAACGTGTTTTCTATCTTTATGCTGACGACCGCGCAGTCGGTGCCGGAGGTAATGCTGTACAGGACGCTTGCCGGGGTTGCGCATGCGCTCTTTTGGCCCTCGGCTGAAGTATTGGTTTCCACGAACACCGCGCCCGACAGGCGGGTCAAGAGCATCTCGACTTTCATCGCCGCGTGGATTCTGGGCTTTATGATCGGCCCCCTCATCGGCAAGCTGATCCTCGATGTCTCTGACTTTGTCATGGTGTTCCAGCTCGCGGCAATAGTAATGGCGGCCGGAATAATACCTTCGGTCCTTTTGCGCCGGTTTGGCTGGCCGGCGGTGCAGAAGGACCTAGAAGTCCGCGCAGGCACTGCCCAGATAGTCAAGGAAGTCGCGGTGCACCCAAAGCTCAGCTCTGTCATCCTTTACTACGCGATCACGTTCGGAGTCATCCTTTCCGTGTATCCTGCGTACATGAGCGAAGCGTCGCTGACAGGGCAGGACGTCGAAGTCCTGTTCTTCCTGTTCGGGATAGCGCGCTTTGCCACCCTGATGTTCGTTCCAAAAATATCGGGCCACGGCATGCTTGCGCTGGGGCTTGCCGTAGCTGCCACCGCTATAGCGATGCTGATCTCATTCATGTTCGCATCGATAGTGACGTTTGCCATAGCGATCGCGCTGGTCGGGCTTGCCACCAGCATATTCTATCCCGTCACGTTCAGCCTGGTGACGAGGGATACTCCTTCCGGCCAGATAGGGGCGAAGCTCGGGGTCTACAACACGCTCTTTGGGGCGGGGTGGACCGCCGGGCCGGTGGTGGCCGGGCTCTCGTCGGACGCGTTCGGCTCTGGCAGCCCGTACTTTGCGTTCTTTATCGCAGGAAGCATTCTGGCAGGATCGATAGCAGTGATCAGGAAAAGGTAGCAGCTATCTGGCATCTATGGGCACTTCAGCAAAGCCCTTGTCATGCCCGGTTTTTTCTTCGTGTTCTGCAATGTCAGAGCTGAAAAGATAGCAGGCTTTGCATTCATTGCAAACGTACAGTTTGTCCAATCTTTCACTTGTTACTGCAGGCACTGCCCCGAGCCTCGATCGGGAAACGATTGTCTTAGCGTATAAGATTTATGGTGCAATCGTTGGCGGATCAGGCTGCCATTTCGCGCTGTACATTCTTTATTGCTTCAACAAGATCTTTTTTTGTGACGGCTTCATTACGAACTCGTCCACGTTTAATGACGGCATGACCTTCCTGAATTCGTCTTTGTGGATAACAAAATAGGACATGAGTACGACCCTCGTGTCTGGCAGCATTTCTTTCAGCTGCCTGACAAGCTCAAAGCCCGACATGCCGGGCATCCTAATGTCAGATACCACTATGGTGCAGGTCGTGCAGCCCTGTTTTATATGCTGGATGGCTGCTTCTGGGCTGCTGAATGCGTGCACTTCGTAGCCCTCGGTTTCTAAAAATTTCTTGGTCAGATTTAGCAAATCGGGTTCATCGTCTACTATCATGACGGTCGATTTGCTAGTCATTTATTAGTCTCAGAATTTCTTATTTCATTTTTAGCTATATAACTTAGCTAGCAGGTAATGTTATAGAACATATTTTTCTTGTGGATGGTTTTGGCAAAAGACGAGAACGCGGCTAGCTTATGGAGACCTGGCGGCCCTGCACCTTTATCCTGCCCTCGCTAAACAGCCTGACTACTTCTGGGTAGAGCTGGTGTTCCTGCTCCAGTATCCTCGCAGATAGCGTTTCTTCGTCGTCGCCTTCCATCACCGGCACGGTCCTTTGCAGTATCGCCGGACCCGAGTCGACACCCTCATCTACGAAATGGACTGTGCAGCCGGTGACCTTGACCCCGGCTTCAAGCGCCTGTTTTTGCGCGTGCAGGCCGGGAAACGACGGCAAGAGGGCGGGGTGGATATTCAGAATCCGCATCCTGTAGAGCCGGACAAACTCGGGGCTTAATATGCGCATAAAGCCGGCGAGGCACACGAGGCCGGACTCTGGCGTGACTCCGCGTTCTTGCAGCGCCGCGACGACCTTTTTGTCATAGTCCCATCCTTTCAATCCGTCCGTCGTTACCACCTTTGTAGGCACGCCGTATTTTTCGAACGCTATCTTTAATCCCGCGGCGTCGGGTTTGTTTGAAATCACGACCGACGGCCGGACGTTCTTTATTTTCCCTGACTTGATCGCGGCGAGGATCTCATCCATGTTGCTACCCCTGCCGGAGATCATGATGCCAAGGTTGATCAAACGTTCTAGGTTGACTCTAGCCCATTCTTAAACGTCGCTGGCAATTGCGTCTTTACAATTGTAAACTACTGGCTTTAACTAGGGATATTGAGCACAGCCATCGTTGGATGCTTTTGGAATGAATATGGAAAAAGTCCTTTATAGGAAAACACGGGCTTGCAGGATGAGCTAGTAGAATGGACAAGAAAAAATCGGCAGCTGAAGGCTCGAAATCCGGCAAAAGCAAGTTCGTCGCGGTTGGCGCAGGAATAGCCATTGCAGCCGCCATTGGCATAGCTCTTGCATTTTCAATGGGCAGCAACGCGCCCCCAGACTCTGATTCCCGGACAGTGTCTTGGATTCATGTGCACGGGTTGGGCATTGATCCGTCTGATCCGAGCGTTCTTTACATAGCCACGCATGGCGACTTTTACAAAAGCGTGGATGGCGGCGTCCCTATCAAGGTGGACAAGCAAAGGGCGGACTATATGGCGTTTGACGCGCCTCAGGCAGAAGGCGTTCCGCTGTATTCCAGCGGGCACCCTTCGACCGGCGGGAATACCGGCCTGATAAAGAGCGCTGACGGCGGGCAGACGTGGCAGGTTGTTTCAACTGTTCTTGATCCGCCTGTAGACTTTCACGCGATGTCGGTCAGTGCTAGTGATCCGGACACCATAATTGGATTTGACAGCGGCGGAAGAGGCCTGTTCAGGACTACAGACGCGGGGAGCGCGTGGGAAAGCTTTGACTATCCCGGCGATTATGTTTTTGCGCTTGCAATTGCGCCGGACGACCCTGACATCATGTTTGCCGGCGCCACCGACGGCTTGTATCAATCCAGCGACGGAGCCGCAAGCTGGACACAGCTCAACCAGTACAAGGGGATCGGGATTTTGGCGCTGGCATTTGATTTAGAAGGCACGCTTTATGCTTCCACCGAAGAGTTCGGCCTAGCAAAATCTTCAGACCTCGGGGAGATTTGGCAGAGCATCAGCCGCCCGCCCGACAGCCTGACAACGACTTCGATGGCAGTTGATTCTGAAAATAATGTTCTGTATGTGGCAGGGCACGCGGCCCCTCAAGGGTATCAGGAAGTGTTCAGGGGAAGTCTTGACGGCGCTGGCTGGCAGCTGGTAGGCACGAACAACGGCTAGAAATTTTCACGACCCATTTTTTTTGGGTCCTAGCTAAAGTTAAAATAGTTATGCGCAGCTAGGCATGACAGCTCGGGATGCGGGGTAGGGTCACGCTTGGTCAGTCAGGGATAATGGTGCAGCAACACGACACCACGATTGTCCTTGACCCCACTCACCCCGTAGACTGCGATTTCACTTTTGTTTCGCACGCGCACGTCGATCACCTGCATCGACGCGGCAGGAAAAAGACAAGGACGCGGGTGCTGGCGTCAAAGGAAACAGCGCTCATCGCCCGCGCAAGGGGCTACGAAATCGCCGACGCTTCAGAAGAGCAGGACGGTTTCCAGCTTGTCGACACCGGCCATATCTTGGGCTCCCGCGGCCTGCTGGTAGGCGACGACGTCTACTACACCGGCGACATCTCCATGAGAGAGAGGGCTTTTCTAAAGCCGGCGAACGTGCCCCACGCAAAGACGCTGATAATCGAGTCGACCTTTGGCAGGCCCGAATACGTCTTTCCGCCGCTTTCAGAGGTGACGCACAGGACCAACAAGATAATTTCAGAGATGTTCGACCTTGGCATCCCGGTAATTTTGATGGGCTATACCCTTGGCAAGGCGCAATTGCTTACGAAATTGTTTGGCCACTGGGACCCGATTGTGCACGACTCTGTCGCCAAGATAAACTCGGTGTATTCAGAGCTTGGGATCAAGCTGTCGGACGGCGTGACGCACAGGCAGGCTGAAGAGCAGGGGCTTTTGTCAAAGAGCAAGCCGTGGGTGATGGTCGCGCCGCTGATGTCTGAGCGGAGCGTGTTTGTGAAAGAGATGAAGGACAGGTTCGGCGCGGTCACTATAGGCTTTAGCGGCTGGGCAGTCGGCAACCGTTATCGATACATGATGGGCCTCGATTATGTCATGCCGCTGTCGGACCACTGCGACTACAAAGAACTTGTTGCCGCGGTAAAGCAGTGCAGGCCCGAAAAGATCTACACGTTCCACGGCTTTGCAAGGGAGTTCGCGGACTCGCTGTGCGAAATGGGGTTTGACGCCGAGCCGGTTGGCAACGGGCACAAAGCTGAAAGGACGATCTCGCTCGACTCTTTCCGCTAAAGGCGCACCAGATCGTCGACAGCCGAGATCATGACCACCGCCCCGCTATTTCCGCCGAGGGCATTTTTCATCGTACCAACGACGTCATCGACGTCCTCGGCGTTGACCACTGTTGCAATGATCCTTCTTTGGGTGTATGTCATGTCAACCGTGCCCATCCCCCTGCCTGACGCGACCCTTTCCTTTTCCTTGCTCGCGCCCTTGACGTCGTATATCGTCGCCTCGAGCCCTCCTGCCCTGAGGGCAGACACGATTGCGTCCACTTTTTCCGGCTTGACGAGCACCGCCAGCCTTTTCATCGCCCTAGACTTGCCGGCCGGCCTTTCGCTGTACGTCACTTCAAACGGCAGATTCATTTTATCGCCCATGGTGTTTTGTGATTTTTCAAAAACCGGTAGATAAGGTTATTTTTCTCAATACAAGAATTTTATGAAACTAGCATAAAAGAAAAGAGCCTATGCGCCTTTTGCCTGTTTTTTAAAAGCGCTTGATTTTTTATGACGATATCATGTAAATTCCGTACTTAAAGTTTTGGTCAGTGCTAAAAGAATTGGAACTGGTGGAAACGCGCATGCGTATAAAAGAACTAATTCTGGCTCTACATGCTCCACTGGAAACGCGCCCACGCGCCCCTACTTTTTCTGCTGGTCGCGGAAGTAGGGGATGACCTTGTTGCCAAATTGCTCGATGCTGCGGAAGTAGCCCTCTCCCCAGAACCTGATGATAAAGTGGTTGGTCCCTGCCTTGATAAAGCGCTCCAGCATCGCTATCACATCGTCCGGCCTGCCCACTCCTATCGCGCTCCTTGCTACCGAGTCCGGTATCTTTATCGCAGCGCGCTTCATCTGCTCCATGAGCTCCGGCTTGTTCATCGCGTATTCGGTAAAGTACTTGCGGAAGTCAAATTCCGAGTCCTGCTCGATGTCGTGCACCTTCAAGAGCTCGGGCTTGAAGAGGCTCACCTTGACCGCGTTCTTCATCTTGTTCCAGGCCTCCTCGCCGTCGTCGGTGAAATACACATCCACGTCATTTGCAAACTGAAAGTCAGAAAGGTCCCTGCCCTGCTCCTTTGCGTGGCTCTTGATCACGTTTGCGTGGTGTTTGAAGAGCTCTGGCGTGTAGCCTATTGGGATCCAGCCGTCGCCGTACGTCGCGCACAGTTCGAGCGTCTTTGGCGCGCCGGCAGCGATGTACACGGGAACCCGCGGCTTCCGCACAGCCCTTGCCTGCAGGCACGCGTTGATGAGCTTGTAGTATTCGCCGTTGTAGTTGACGCGGTGATCGGGATCGGACTCGAAGAGCCGCTCGATCACTTCTAGCTGCTCCCTGAACTTTGTGACTGGTTTGGAAAATTCTATTCCAAAGTCGACGACGTTTTGCGCCTCGCCGGCGCCGATGCCAAGGATGCCTCTCCCCTGCGTAATCCTGTCAAGCGTTATGGCAGAGAGTGCGATCGCCGACGGGTGCCTGCGGATCGCGTCGGTGACGCATGTGCCGAGCTCGACGTTCCTTGTGATGGTGCCAAGGGCTGCAAGCATCAGCCACGCGTCGTTCACTACCGCGTTCTTCCACTGCGGCACGTTCGAGTGGTCCATAGCCCATAGCGAGTCGTAGCCCAGCCTGTCTGCCATCTGGGCTGCAGTCATTATCTGCTGCTCGTCCAGCCCGAGCCTTGCGACGTTTAGCCCCTGCGTAAAGCCAAATTTTACCTTCAAAGCGCAAACCCTCCAGTCATGAGATAGCCATCAATACCCATTTGACACTACAATCTTGAGGATGTATTTTAAGTCTTTGAATGCCGGAACCAAATTTTTCACCACGACTGCGCCTCGTTTTGTCAATATAATATATTCAAACTGTCAACAGTGCTTGAATCATTAGGTAAAATCGCTACTGCGCTATGCCTCTCCAGAATGCTTGGCACCAAAGACGGCATTGACGACCAGTTCATGGGGATCATAGACGACCTCGTGGTCATGTCCGAGAACGACTCTGAATTGGCCGAAGGCCTGAGGTGGATCGACTCCCAGTCGCAAAAGAACGGCGTCACATTTTACGAGATGGCCATGATTATCCTGAGAAAGCACATGGCCGAGAGAAGGGCTAAAGAGTGGCTGAAGAACAGGCTCAGCCAGTAGCCGAGCGGACTGCCTTGTTCACTGCTTCCTGAATCCGAGGATCTGTAACGTCAGGCACGACGTTAAATGGGCTCAGCTTGTCCTTTGATATGAGGTCTGCTAACGCATAAGCAACATTCACCAACAGCTGCTGGCTTATCCTGCGTATCCTGTTGTCGAGGATTGCCCTCATGGTGAACGGGAACACGAGCGCGTTGTTCGCCCTGTTCTCAAACTTGTAGCTGCCGGTTGCTATCACCTTCGCCCCGGCCCCGAACGCCTCCTTTGGGTGTATCTCGGGGTCAGGGTTTGTGAGTGGGAATATTATCGAGTCCTTGTTCATGGATCTCACCATCTCGGCGGTCAGTAACTTCTTAACGCCGGAAACGCCGACAAAGACGTCCCTGCCCTTTACCGCGTCCGCCAGAGTCGTAACCCCTTCCTTGGGGTGGGTTATCGAGGCGAGCTCGTGCTTGTACCTGTTCATGGTCTCCGGCGCCCTCGCCTTGGAGACCACGCCCTGAGAGTCGGTGACAACCATGTCGCGTATCCCTATCGCGTAAAGGATCTTGGCGATGCCATAGCCGGCCGAGCCGGCGCCCGCCACTAGCACGCTCGTGTCCTCCGGCTTTCTCTTTGTGAGCCGCAGCGCGTTAAGGAGCGCCGCAAGCGTAACTACTGCGGTGCCGTGCTGGTCGTCGTGGAACACCGGAATGTCCAGTTCTTCCGTGAGCCTGTCGACTATTTCCAGGACCTTCGGTGTCTCCATGTCCTCGATGTTGATGCCGCCAAAGACCGGAGAGATGTTCTTGATAGTCTTTACTATCTCGTCGGCGTCCGTAGTGTGTAGGCATATCGGGAACGCGTCGACGTGGCCAAACTGCTTGTATAGCACGGCCTTGCCCTCCATCACCGGTAGCGCAGCCTCGGGCCCAAGCGACCCTAGGCCAAGAGTCCTTGTGCCGTCAGTCACTATAGCAACGTTGTTCCACTTGCTCGTGTATTCGTACGCCTTTTGCCTGTCTGCAGCGATCTCCAAGCAGACCTCGGCGACGCCGGGCGTATATGCGATGCTTATTTCGTGGGGAGACCTTGCAGAAACCTTGCTCCGGATCTCTATCTTGCCGCGCAGCCGCTTGTGGAGCTCGATTGCTTCCTGTCCTAACGTGACCTTTGGTTTGCCGCCGCGCGACCTCTTTCTCCGTTTCTGCTGCACGGTCTCCATTATGTACCTGACGCTCTCTGTCTATAGCCCATTTAAGAAGTGTGCTGCTCCTGCCTGCTTGCAAGCGGCGTGTACTCGCAGCCCATCGGCCCGCAGTACTTGCCTACATAGACAGCCTTGGGGCGGTAGAGCGCCGGCTTGGGCGCGGCTTCGGCAAACTTTTCTTCAATCACGTGGGCAGACCAGCCCGCAATCCTGGATATCGCGAAGATGGGCGTGTTGAGGTCCATCGGTATCCCCATGCTGTAATAGACCGACGCGCTGTAAAGGTCGACGTTGGGGTAGATCGCCTGCTTTTTGTTTTCAAGCATCCACTTCTTTGTGGCCATCTCTGCCTTTTCGGTTATTTCGTACCACCTGTTGTTCTTTTCCTGCGATATGCGGGCAGACAGCTTTGCAAGGACGTCGGCGCGCGGGTCTGTCGTCCTGTAGACCGCGTGGCCCATCCCCATTATCCTGCCGCCGGACTGGAGCCGGTTTGCGACCCACTTGTCGACGCCGGGAGGATCGCCGATTTCAAGCAGCATCTTCATCACCTGCACGTTTGCGCCGCCGTGGAGCTCGCCGGAGAGCGCGCCGACCGCGCCGCTGATGCAGGCGTACATGTGCGCTCGGGTTGACGCGATCTCGCGCGCCGCGAAAGTAGAAGCGTTGAAGCTGTGCTCTGCGTGCAGGATCAGGCAAATGTCCATCACCTTGGCCTCCTGCATCGACGGCTCGATCCCCCTCAACATGTAGAGAAAGTTGGCAGAGTGCGATCCGCCCTCTAACGGGTCGACCACGTGCTGGCCGTTTCTTATCCTGTTCCAGGCAGCGACTATTGCAGGTATTTTTGCCATGAGCGTGACTGCGCGTCTGACGTGCGCCTCCTTGGAGTTGTCCTCGATGTTGAGGTCATAGTCTGCAAGCTCCGAGATGCACGACTGGAGGACGTCCATGGGCTGGGCGCGCTTGGGCCTGTTCTTCAGGCTCTTTATGAGGGGCTCGGGTATCCCGCGGGCCTCTGCAAGCCTGCGCCGAAAATCCGTGAGCTGCGCCGCCGTTGGCAGGTCGCCAAACAGCAGCAGGTATGCGGTCTCCTCGTATGTCGAGTGCTTTACCAGATCGAGGATGTCGTATCCCCGGTAGATCAGCTTGCCGTTCTCGCCGTCGATGGAGCATATCTTGGTGTCGGCCACCTCGATGTTGCGGAGCCCGATGTTGCGTGCGTCCATTTGCTATAGAGATCATTGCCCTCAGTTTCTATATTAAAGTAATGTAGCATCTTTGTTGAGCGGGGTGTAAGGACGGTTACTCCAACTCGAACATTTATTAAAAGACGTCAGGCTGCCATGTACCGTTGAAGCGTAGGGGCATGACGTACCGCGACGCCGGCGTGGATGTCGGCAAGATACGCACGGCTCAAAAGTCGATCGGCGAGATAATATCCGCGACCCACAGGATGCTTGCGGCAGGCAGGGTGGTGTCGGGCTTTGGCCACTATGCGGGTCTTATCAAGTTAGGTTCCCAGCTCCTTGCGCTCCACTCTGACGGCGTGGGGACAAAAGTAATCGTCGCCCAGCTGATGAACAAATTCGACACTATAGGAATAGACTGCGCGGCAATGAACGTCAACGACGTGATATGCGTCGGCGCGCAGCCTGTCGGCTTTATCGACTATGTCGCGCTGCGCCAGCCAAACGAAACTCTCCTGCGGGAGATTGCAAAGGGCCTAGTGGAGGGCGCAAGGCAATCCCAGATGGCAATCGTGGGCGGCGAGACCGCCATCCTGCCGGACGTAATAGCCGGAGAGGAGAACGCGTTTGACCTCGCGGGGATGGTGATGGGGGTGGTGAAGGGCAGGCCCATCATGGGCGGCGCGATAAAGCCGGGCGACATCATACTGGGTGTCGAAAGCAGCGGGCTCCACTCCAACGGCTACACACTTGCGCGCAAGGTCCTGCTGTCAAAATATTCTGTCGACGACAGCGCGGACCACCTTGTGCAGACCTTGGGCGAGGAGCTATTGATCCCGACCAGGATCTACGTCAGGCCGGTTATGGAAATCCTGAAGAAAAAGATCAGAGTGCACGGCCTTGCAAACATTACTGGTGGCGCGTTCACGAAACTGCCGCGCCTCAATGCAAGGGTGGGGTACGACCTTGACGGCCTGCCGGCGCCGACCGGTATATTCAAGCAGATACAGGTCGACGGGGGGATCGACAGCAAAGAGATGTACCGCACGTTCAACATGGGCGTGGGCTATTGCGTCATCGCGCCAAAGGCAAGCGCTGAGAACGTTGTCAGTATTTTTGCAAAGTATAGGATGTGCTGCAGGGCCGTCGGAAGGATAGAAAAGGGGAGGGGCGAAGTCGCCGCCATAATAGACGGCAAGAAGCAAGCGCTGTAAACAAAAATTAATATGCGTTCTTAGGTAATTGTCCTGAATTGCTTTCAGTGGCTGACAACTACCAGCAGGCCTGCAGGTCGATTGCGGAGCTGATGGAAGGCAGGAACCTGCTGTCGGTGAGGCAGGCCCTCAAGGTTGTCAGGGAGGTGGCTTCGGCATACCATCTGGACACTATGCCAAGGAACGAGCACATCATGCAGTATTTCCATGATGATCGCTATAGGCGCCTGCTGATGGTCAAGCCTGCCAAGACTGCATCCGGCGTCGCGGTTGTCGCGGTCATGCCCAAGCCGTACGAATGCCCGCACGGCAGATGCACCTACTGCCCCGGCGGGATCGAGTTCAACACACCGCTCAGCTACACCGGCACAGAGCCGGCGACAAAGGCCGCACAGAAATCCGGCTACGATCCGTACCAGCAGGTGCGCGGCAAGTTCGAGCAGCTGCAGTCTAGAGGACACGACACGGGCAAAACCGAGATCGTGATAGTCGGCGGGACATTCCCGTTCATGCCGGCCAACTACCAGAGGGAGTTTGCCAAGTCGTGCTATGACGCTCTCAACGGCATGAAATCATCAAACTTGGAGAAGGCAATAGCCGCGAACGAAATTGCCGGCAACAGGTGCGTAGGGTTCACCGTCGAAACCAAGCCGGACTATTGCAAAGAGCCTCACATAGACCTGATGCTCGAGCTCGGGGTGACGAGGGTAGAGATCGGGGTTCAGTCATTGCGCAACAGTGTCTACAAGCTTGTCAACAGGGGTCACACGCTCGATGACGTTATCGACGCGTTCAGGATCGCCCGCGATTCCGGCTACAAGATAGTCGCGCACATGATGCCCGGGCTGCCGGGAAGCTCGCCTGAAAAAGACGTTGAAGATTTCAGGAGGCTGTTTGAAGACGACGCCTTCAAGCCCGACATGTTAAAGATCTACCCTACGCTCGTGCTGGAGCACACCGGCCTTTTCAGGATGCACCAGAGCGACAAATACCACGCCTACTCTGACGACGATCTGGTTAGAGTCATAGTTGAAGCCAAGAAGGTTGTCCCGGAGTGGGTGCGTATAATGCGCGTCCAGCGTGAGATAGAGTCAAAGGACATTGTCGCCGGACCAAAGAGCGGCAACCTCAGACAGATCGTTTTGCGAAAGCTGGGGCAGCAAGGCAATAATTGCAGGTGCATAAGGTGCAGGGAGACCGGCCTGCAGAGGAGGTATCCAGCGGAAGAGGATGTTGTGTCGAGAAGGACGGATTATTCTGCATCTGGTGGGCGCGAAATATTCCTGTCGTACGAAAGCAGGGACGGGAACACGATCCTTGGATTCCTGCGGCTGCGCAAGGTTGCCAAGCCGCACAGGAGCGAGCTTGCAGGCAGCGCCATAGTGCGCGAGCTACATGTCTACGGGCAGGCGGTGAGCGTCGGGAGCAAAGAGATCGACGGCAGCTACCAGCACAGGGGGTACGGCGCGAAACTGCTAAAGGAAGCCGAGCGCATTGCAAAAGATGAATTAAGAGTGAGCAAGATCGCGGTCATTAGCGCCGTGGGGACGCGGCAATATTACAAAAGGCGGGGCTACGACCGGGACGGTCCGTACGTATCAAAGGTGCTGTAAATGGAAGAGCAGATAGTGATCGGCAAGGGCACGTGGATAGACAAGGTAGCGGACATCCTGATCAAAAGGGAGAAAAAGCTGGGCCGCAGCCTCGACCTGATAAGGGTCGAGAGCGGGCTGGGCGCGTCAGGGATCCCCCACATCGGCAGCATGGGAGACGCCGTGAGGGCCTATGGTATCGCGCTTGCGCTCCAGAACTTTGGCTTCAGGTCAGAGCTTATTGCATATTCTGACGACATGGACGGCTTGCGCAAGATTCCACACGGTCTGCCAAGCTGGCTGCAGGATCACATCGCCAAGCCGGTGTCGAGCATACCAGACCCGTTTGGCAGCTGCCACGCCTCCTACGGCGCGCACATGAGCAGACTTCTTTTAGACGGCCTTGACAAGGCGGGAATCAAGTACCGGTTCCAGAGCGGAAGAGAAGCCTACAGGCAGGGGCTACTCGTCAATCAGATCGACACCATACTGAAGAGCAGCGCCAAGCTGGGTCAAAAGATAGCCGAGTTTGTGGGGCAGGACAAGTACATCGAGGTGCTACCTTATTTCCCGGTCTGCCAGAACTGCGGCCGGCTCTACACCGCGGTCGCCCAGAAATATTTGCCGGACGAAAAGAAGGTCGCGTACGTCTGCTCTGGCAGCAGGATAGGCAAGGCAGACATCAAGGGATGTGGTCACAGTGGCGAGGCCGACATCGCAAAAGGAGAGGGCAAGCTTGCGTGGAAGGTCGAGTTTGGCGCAAGGTGGCAGGCTTTTGACGTCCGGTTTGAGGCGTACGGCAAGGACATCATGGACTCGGTCCGCGTCAACGACTGGGTTGCTGACGAGATCCTCGGGTACGCTCACCCGCTGCACGTAAAATACGAAATGTTCCTTGACAAGTCCGGCAAAAAGATAAGCAAGTCCACCGGCAACGTCCTGACGCCACAAATGTGGCTCCGCTACGGCACCCCCGAGTCGATACTGCTCCTGCTCTTCAAGCGCATCACTGGCACGCGCCATGTCGGGCTTGACGACGTGCCTGCTCTCATGGACGAGTACGACTATTACGAGGACGTGTACTTTGGCAAGATAAAGGAGGACAACCCGGCAAAGCTGACAAAGACAAAGGGCATCTATGAATACATCAACAAGCTTGACCCGCCCAAGCAGCCGGGGCCGCACGCGCTGTACCGGTTCATCGCGCAGCAGGCGTCGATATTCCCGGCCGGCGGCGACCGCGATGAAAAGGTGTTCAACAGGCTCGTGAAATACGGCATGGTCAAGGAAAAGACAGAGGGCATCATGCGCAAGATAAGGCTAGCCTCAAACTGGGCAGACGACAACAGGCATGAGGAAAAGTTCGAAGTGCAGCTCTCCAGCCCGCAGAGAAAGGCGGTGCAAGAACTGATCGAAGCGATAAGGCCGTTTGCCGGCATGCCCGACAGCGGAGACAACGCCAAGAACCTCCAGTCAAAGGTGTTCAACGTCGCAAGAAACAACGGCATGGAGCCAAAGGAGCTCTTTACGCTGCTTTACTGCATGCTCCTAAACGCTGACAGGGGCCCGAGGATCGGCAACTATTTCCTCGACCTCGGCGTGGAAAGGGCGGCTGTGGTGCTCCAGAGATATCTGTGAGAGCAATCCGCTTATATAGCAATCAAGACCAAAATTATATCAGCCATGAACCGCAAGTTCGCGGACAGGGCCCCTATGATAATAGTCCAGGGGTCGTGCCTTGACTTTGAAAAAGAGAGGCCCAAGATAATGGACTTTATCGGCAATCTTGAATTGAGCACCCACACAAAGGGCAAGATCGAATGTTCGTCGAGCGGGAAAAAAGCTCTCGGCTGGGACTTTTTCCACATATACTTTGAACCGGATTTCGTGGAAAAGTTGCTCGACCTCTACCCCGAGATACAAAAGCATGAGGGCAACGACGTCGAGCAGCGGTTCGTCCTGTGGCTGGGCAAGCAGATGAAAAAGGCAAAGCTGGAATATTATTTGAAGCTGAAAGACGTGCCACGCGAATCGGTCAAGGGCTTCCGCCTCAACCCTGACCACTACCGCGACGACAGCGAGCTTGAAAAGCTGCGCTGAAATTTATAACCACCACTTATAGGTAAAGGCGTGCAGGCATTGATATTCGACCTTGACGGCGTGCTGGTCAACTCCATGCCCACCCACTTCCAGGCGTGGAAGGCCGCATTTGCAAGAATTGCCGGGCTAGAGATCACCGAGCGCGACGTCTACCTTAACGAAGGCATGCGCGGGATAGAGCATATCGAAAAGATATTTGAGCAAAAGGGCTTTCCCGGCCGCTCGCTAGTACGCGTGGTGCACGGCGAAAAGTCAAGGACATTCAAAGGGATCAGGAGCTCCGAGCCTTTCGAAGGCGTCAAAGAAATGATCGGCTGCATGGAATGCGCCAAGGCGGTGGTGAGCGGCTCGACAAGAAACGACGTCGAAACCATCTTGGAAGAGTGTTTGGAATGAGCAGCTTTGACGCAGTAATAACGGCGGACGACATTGAAAGGGGCAAGCCCGACCCTTCCGCGTTTGTCAAAGCACTGGGTCTGATAAAGGTCAGGCCAAAAGATGCGCTGGTCGTTGAAAACGCGCCGCTCGGGGTCACGGCCGCAAACAGCGCCGGCATTTCCTGCTACGTGGCGCTCAATAACACTCCGCTTGCAAGGTCTGACTTTAAGGGAATAATACCCGAGGACAGGATATTTGAAGGACCGGCATGCTGAGGAGGGTACTGTGCAGATGAAGGTAATGATATTCTCCCACGAGTCGGACCTGGACGGCCTGTATTCTGCCGCGATCGGGCTCCTGCGCTACCCGCAGGCGATGACCATCTTCCTCGGCTATGGCGCCGAGAACTTCCAAAAGCTTGGGAACTTTATCAATTCCGCGACTCACCATTCGACTGAGCGCGGCCTCATAATAATAGCGGACCTCGGGCTCAACGACGACCTTGTAGAAACCTGCAGGCAGATATTTTCAGACGCGGTGCGCGACGGCTGGAAGATAATGTGGGTCGACCACCACCCCTGGTCGCAGCAGGCCAAAGACGCCGTCAAGCAGTTTGCAGAAGTCGTGCTCGACTCGTCGGGAGGAAAGTGCGCGGCCGAACTGATGCACGAAGCCCTGATGCCGGGCAACGTGCTTGCAGCCAGGCTGGCAGGAATGGCCCACACTATGGACTTTTTCATAAAGGACCAGTACCTTACACCAATAACAGAGCTCATCCGCTACTACCAGACATTCCCTGACTTTTATGACAGGATGTCCGATCTTGCAAGAAAGTCTGCAAGGGGCATACTGTGGGACGTGGAGATGCAGAGTGACTACAACAACTATGCGCGCCTGCGCGACAAGGCAAAGGCGCAGGTCTATGCGACAATGCAGACAAGGCCGGCAGGGAAATTCAAGGTGGTTTACGTGCAGTCGTCCCCGTACCTCAATAGCAGCCTCTTTTCAGAAGAGGTGTTTTCAAAGACGAATGCAGATTTAGTCATGTTTTACAGCACCAAGGGCAAGGTGAGCATCCGGCGCAACAATGACGCGATTTCGTGCCGCGACGTCGCGGCGAACCTGCCTGACGGAGGGGGCCACGCCTATGCCGCCGGCGCCACCTTCAGGAGCAATCCGGCCGACACCACCGCCGTCATTGCAGAGCTTGAAGCCGCGGTTACCAAGGCGCTTGCCAGTCAACTTTAAAAGAACACCCTCCGAAATAAGGGGCATGATAAAGGGCAAGGTCGCTATTGTCACGGGTGCAGGCGGCGGGGTCGGCAAGGCCATCTCAAAGAGGCTCGCTTCTGAAGGGTGCAGGGTCGTGCTCCTTGGCAGGGACAAGAACAAGCTGCAAAAGGCCGCGTCTGAAGTCGGCGACAAAAGGAATACGATGACAGTCATTACCGACATCAACAAGGAGGCCGAGGTGCTCAGCGCTGTCGAGCAGACGATCAAGGCGTTTGACAGGATAGACATCCTGGTGAACAACGCCGGCATCATAAACGACCCTCTGCCGTTCCACAAGATGACCGAGGACCAGTGGAACGACCTTGTAGAAACCAACCTCTTTGGCACTTTCCGGATGACAAAGGCCGTGATCCCGGTGATGATGAAAAACGGCGGTGGCAGCATCATCAACATTTCGTCAGTGCTCGGCATCAGGTCCATACCCAAGGTCCCGCTTTCGGTGTACGGGGTGACCAAGGCAGGAGTGATCATGTTCACAAAGAGCATCGCCGTGGAATATGGGCAGCACAAGATCCGGTGCAACTGCGTCGCGCCTTCCACGATAAGGAGCTCGATAATCGAGCCGTACCTGCAGGACGAAGAGGCGAAAAAGGTGCTCGAGTCGACATTTCCGCTGCGCAAGGTGGGCGAGCCGGAGGACATCGCCGGCGCGGTGGCGTACCTGTGCTCAGACGATTCCAAATGGGTCACCGGCACGGTCATGATGGTGGACGGCGGCGTGTCTGCAAAGCAGTAACTTTCGGGCCTATGACATAGAACTTTAAAATTATGATATATTAATACCTTCGATGCAAGTGGTAGATGGCATGAAGAGACTGGACCTCATCATCCCGCACGAGCGCCTTACAGATATCAACGAGCTTTTGCACAGGCACAAGGTAGGCGGCATGACATTTTACGACATCAAGGGTAGGGGAAGGGCAAAGAGAGAGCCCGTTTCGGTCGGCAGGGGCGTGATGCGGTACGTGCCCGAATTTGGCTTTCGCACAAAGATCGAAGTACTGGTGCCGGACGCCAAGGCAAAGGCGATAATCGACGACGTCCTGAAAGTAATAAGCACCGGGTCGGCGTCTGACGGCAAGATATTCGTTTACGACGTAGCAGAGGCGTACGACATCGGGAGCAAGGAGAAGAGCGAGGCCGCGCTCTGAAAGAAAGAGTTATAATCTTGCGGCAGTCAGTATTTTGACATGAGCGACAAGAAAACGATGCCGGTATGTTTCACGCCAGAGCAGCTAAGAGCAGTAGAAGAGTATGCAAAGAAAAGAGGTATGCTCAACGCAAGCCAGGCGATCGAAGAGCTAACAAAATAAGTTCTTTACAGCGCACCTTCGCCGCGCTTCTTTGATCCAATGTCGACTGCTTCGTCCACATCAGAGACGAATATCTTGCCCTCGCCGGTGAGCCCCGTGCTCGTGCTCTGCAGGATCTTATCGATTACCTTGTTCGCCATAGAGTCCTTGGTGACGATTACTATGGTCGAGTTTACGTTATATTCTGGCCTGTACGTACCGGTGCCTCTCCCTGATTGGATCTCAGGGCGCGGTATCTGGCCGCGTCCTTTCGAATCGTAATACGTAAAGCCCCCCAAGTCCAATTCCTTGAGCGCTTCAAAAGCCCTGTCCATCCTTGCAGCAGGAACAACCGCTTCGATTTTCTTCATAATGTGAACCCAGTCAGCTAGGTAGTGCTTTTATTAAAGCATTTTGTATTGCGCGAAATATGTGAAATACGCCAAATCATGATACAAAATTTCTAACTAAATAAAAAGAAAATGGAAAGTCAGCCGGAGCTGACTGTTCCTGTTCTAGCCTGTGCTGTTTGTACCTGTCTGGTTGGACGATGTCTGGTTTCCTGTTCCGGTCTGGTTTCCAGTGTCTGTCGCGTTGGTGGTCGTGTCCATCATGTTGCCTGCCGTGTCAATCGCGTTGACTCCAGCCGTCCCCGTCATCATTTACGGGCTAGAGACTTCGGAGCTGCCCCTTGGAGGCACCCATGTCCCTTCTGGGTGGTCTTCGTCGGTCGAGTCCTCCGGTGCCACCACGGCAAACGCGCCGCCCTTGACCACGTCGTTCATTGCGTGGTCGACTCCCAAGTAGAGGCCTTCTTCGGGGAAGGTCGCTTCAATCACAGAGCCGGAGCCTGGCGGAATAGTCCAAGTTTCGTCGTTCTTTAGCTGGGTTCCGTACCTGTTCTTGACCGAGCCGTCCTTACGTCCATCTGTCCGGAGATGAAGTGGAACGCCACGTAGTCGTTGGGACCCGCGTTGACTATGTACCACCTTGTCAGCTCGCCGGGCTGGACCTGGAACACCTCGGCGTCGGGGTTGAGAGGCAGTTGTGCTATCGCTCCTATCGCAGGGACGTACTTGTGTGCCATGCCGTTGGTCAGTACCAAGTCGGGGTCGTCTCTAAGGAACTGGCCTACGTCAAAGTTGCCTGTGCCGTTTGCCGCTGTAAAGACTCCTTCGACGTTGTCGCTGTAGATTTCGCCAAAGACCACGTAGAATTCCTTGGCTGGCTTCTCGTTTGCTGGGTGCACTACGATGCCGCCGTACATGCCGTTGGCGATGTGCTCCCACACGCCGTTCAAGCCGTCAGCACCGCAATGGTAGTAGAACACGCCTGCGCTTGGCGGCTCCCATGTCCATGTCACCGATTCACCGGCTTGGACGGTAGAGCCGGTATCGCTGGCGCCTGCTCCGACTGCTACCGACGGACCGTTGCCTGCGTGGAAGTCAATACTGTGTATTGTTTCGCCCTCGTTTATCAGGGTGAATTCGATCGTATCTCCCTGGTCAACAGCTATTACCGGTCCGGGTGTCGTCCCGTTGAAGACCATAGCCCTGTACATTACTCCGCCGGGGTGCAACGCGTTGTCCGGAGCTATCTGCACGTCTACTTCGTCTGCAATTAGAGTGACTTTTTTCGTTATGCCGGTAGACTGCGCCTGAGCGCCAAGGTTGATCTGGCCGAGGGCCAAAAACAACGAATCCAGCCAGCAAGACGCCTGCCGCAATTCCTGCTATAACGGGTTTGTTCATTTCCCCTCAATGAACTGTTCACATATTAAAGAATTTTTGTTCTTTTCCTCCATTTTTTAATTACAGTATAATATCTGATATGATTTAATGTGATATTTACTAGATAACATTATACTGGTAGCCAGCGCCGCTAGAGGCGCCGACATACGTTTTTGTACCCGTGCAGGCAAGTAATTTCGCTTGCACAT
>DASPGV010000022.1:0-24007 GCA_035620415.1 Nitrososphaera sp. | reverse complement strand
GGACCTGCCCTTTCCAAGAGACGCGGGCAAAAAGCTTGTAGCCGAGGGCAGGGCGTCGCCTCACCACGTTCTCCCAGAGTCCGGCTGGATCAGCTATTATGTCCGCGATCACGGAGTGTCAGGCGCGATAGAGCTTTTCAGGATGCAGTACGAGCGCATGACAAGCTACGGCAAAAAGGCTACTCCCGTATCCTCAGCTCAAACTCCTTGATGTCGGTCTGCTCGCCTTCGGCATAGAGCACTCCCTTGACAGTGTAGACTGCTTCCCTTGCGGGCGAACTGGCCGCCGTTATGGTGATCTGGGTCTGGCCGGTACGCGCGTCTCTGCTCTGCAGGTTCGAGAGCTCGATGGTGGGCCTGTCTATCGACAGGTACGGCTGGTAGCCCGATGGCTCGATAACCGTGACGACCCTAGCATCTGTGATGGCCCTCGACTCGAGGTTCTGGACGTTAAAGATGACCTTGGTCGCCTCGCCGACCCTGATGTCGATCCTGTCAGGCGTGAACTCAGTGAACTTTACGTTTGGCTTGCCATTGCCCTGCATCGGGATTGCAGGATCGACTACTGCGGCCGCTACCGCGACGGCCACCGCAGCAATAGCTATTACTTTCAGAAGCAAGAATCAAAATGTCAGCATTTGGTATAAACGAGAATCGTGTCTTTGTGCTATAACTCAGTTGTAGAAGGAAAATTCCGATGACTTTCTTACGTAAATGACGTCCTGTGGCCTGCTCGGCTGCGGGTTTTCAGGCTTTTTCTCTGCTTCCTTGGTGGTCGTGCTGACTTCTGGATGGACATTCTTCAATTGCTCAGATATCCTGTCGAACTTGGTGTTCAGCTAGCCGATGGTCTTTTCAATCCTGCCTGTTTCGGCGCTCGCGGCCTTGCTCTTGTTTGCTGCAATAACGGCTGCCGCGATTCCGGCGCCCATCGCAGCCATGTGGATCGCGGTAATGATCGCGTCAGAACCTTTCTTCTTTTGAGATACGTCCATCTCTCGATCAAAATAATACGAAACAACCTCTTATACATTATCCAAGTACTATCGATCTGCTACATTTTCTGCTACCAGCAAATGCAATGATCTTCTCGCCGTTCCTTTGATAAGATTATATTATTACGTGGGATACGGATTTCCAGATTGCACCTGAGGAGGGGCCACATCATGCTCATCGCCGGCGGGGCTGCTGCGTTGACAAGTTTTGCAGCATTTGTATATTTGATAACCGACAACACCTACAGCATACCGCCAACTGATCAGTTGGTGCTGCGGCAGTTCGTTTCCAACGCTTCGCAGGGAGTCTGCAGCATCTCCTTTCCGCTTTTTGAAGGGCGGCCCAATCTGCAGATACTGGATACGGCGAACAAGACGATAATTGAAAAAGCCATCGATCCCCCGGTCGTCAACGAGGTTTTCGAAGCAGCTGAAAGCGGCTATTACACCCTCATTCTCTCAAACCCATCATCGGAGGTTGTTCTTGAGGCGTCGATACTCTTTGGAGACCAGGAGTCGTACATCGCCCAGACGGCATTCAGCCTGTCCCTTTATGGCGGCATAATAGCGGCAATAGCCGGCGCGGTGATAACGATTTTAGACAGGCGGCGGATAAGCAGGATGAAGCAGTTTGGCGACACGAGCGACTTGGTGTAGATAACATGGCAAAGCTCGAAGCTAGAAACATCGGCAAGCAGTTTGTGGCCGTGCACGAGGGCGAGAGGAAGCTCATCACCGCTGTGAAGAACATCAGCCTCTCGATAGACGACGGGCAGTTCGTGTGCCTCGTGGGGCCGTCGGGCTGCGGCAAGACGACTCTGCTCAACATACTGGCCGGCCTCGACAGGCCTACTGAAGGCGAGGTGATACTCGACGGCCACCCGGTAATTGGGACAGGCCCAGACAGGGTGATGGTCTTTCAGGAAAACGCGCTCTTTCCGTGGCTCAAGGTTGCTGACAACGTCGAGTTCGGGCTAAAGATGGCCGGAATCGAAAAGGACAAGAGGCACGAGCGGGCGATGCAGTACCTCGAGATGATGCAGCTGACCAAGTTCGCGGACGCCTACACCTACCAGCTCTCCGGCGGCATGAAGCAGAGGGTGGCGATAGCGAGGGCGCTTGCGATAGATCCGGAGGTGCTCCTGATGGACGAGCCCTTTGCAGCGCTTGACAGCCAGACACGCGACCTGCTGCTAGTCGAGCTCCAGCTGATCTGGGCGCGGACTAAAAAGACCATAGCGTTTATCACGCACAACATCCTAGAATCGGTGGTGCTGGGCGATAAGGTCGTCGTGTTCACAAAAAGACCGGGCACGGTGAAAAAAGAGATAATGGTCAACTACCGCCGGCCGCGGCTGCCGGAGGACGAGAACCTCCAGCCCTACTACCGGCGGGTCATCGACGCGATGAAGGGCGAGATACCCAGCAAAGAAGACGACAGCGTCATTTGAGCTGTTTCAACAGTTCTAGGCCGGAGGCAAAGCTGTTGGGCGACGTTAGCAATACCCTGTCCGCTATCTTGTCAACTTGCCTGACAAAATCTGCCGGGTGCTTTTCGTATTCGGACCAGTCAAGCCCTATGAGCGAAGCAGAATGCCTATTCTTTTCCGCCGGGACCATTACCACGGCTGCGACCTTGATCTCATGGTGCTTGGCAAGATCGACGATCTCGCCAAGATCAGAAAGCGAAGAGATAGACTGGGTGACAAGCGTGTGCGGCTTTGCGTCGAGCTTGCTCTGCACCGATTTCGAGTTTCGATCATTCAGCTTTGCAGGGAATGAAAGATCGAGCTTGATGTTGGAGTTATAGCCCTCCTTCCTGAGCATCTTTACAGCAGCGCTCGGTCGCAGACCAGAGTCGCGGGGCCCTTCCGCCGGGTCGTCGCCCATCAGAACGAGCAGGCTGTCGACTCCGATCATGATAGCGTCCGACACCGCCTGGCAGAGCGAAGTGAAATTGCGGTCCCGCACCCTGATGCTGCAGCTCAGCGTGCAGTCGCCAACGCGCTCTTTGATATAGCCGGCAGCAGTCACGCTTGAAACCCTGGGGATGCCGAGCACCGAGTCTGTCAGGTGAATACCGCTGACGAGGCCGGACAGTTGCGACGCGCGGTCCGCCATCGACCGCATGTCGTCGTTCAGCTGAGCAAGGTCGAACCTCTCTCCCTTTACTATCTTGGGCGGGTTCAGCTCGTAGGATATTTTCATCGCTCTATCCAAAATCGACGCCGGGCATTATTAAACGCAAGGTCGCTTGTTGAGAGCATATATTTGGCCGCGCCACTTCCAGAATTGTTGCGCAAGGAAGAGATCCTGTCTATTTTGAAGCCAGCGCTTGCAGACAGGCCGTACCTGCCGGCGGACGCAGCTTCGGCGACTCCGGCGGCGGTGCTCGTGATAATCCATTACCACAGGGACAGCCCGTATGTCTTCCTGACAAGGCGCAGTTCCAACCTGAAGGCACATAGGGGCGAAATTTCTTTCCCCGGCGGCAGGTACGTCGAAAGCGACGGCACATTGCTCACAACCGCGCTGCGCGAAACAGAAGAGGAGGTCGGGATCGCGTTCACGCCAGAGCAGGTGGCCGGCAGCCTGCACGCGGTGCGAACGATGACGTCGAACCACTTTATCGTGCCATTTGTTACAATACAGGATATGCTGCCAAAGTATAGGACAGCTGCAAACGAAGTTGAAGCGATAATCGATGTGCCACTCATTGAAACGCTCAAGAGTATCGCGCCCGATACCGAGCATTACCGGCTTGCTCGCGACGCGTACAGGTTCACTTACGACAACAACGTGATCTGGGGCGCGACTGCAAGGATCCTGAAGCAACTGCACACACTGCTCATTAGGAGCTAGCATCCACACGCCAGTATTTATGCAAGCTATTCATAAACAGGTGAATGACCCTGCATACCCTGGCCGCCCGTTACTTTCGATCTGTGCCTGAGCTTGCTGTTTTTTGTATTATCCCTGAGCCTAAAATCTCGTTCAGCCCTGTCCTTCTTGACATCAGACTCTCTCTTTGTCGCTTGTTCCAGATTTAGAGCGTCATCTACGAAAGTGTAGTCCCTTGCCTTCTTTTCCTTTATGACCTTTATTCCCATACCCCCATTTCCTAGTGACCACTGACACAAGCGAATGCAGCAAAAATCTCACAATCTGAAACTGGTTAGAGCAAATGCTACATCCGTCAATATAATACTGAAATTACGTACTATATGCGAAAGTAGACACTATCAGAATTCAGGTGTGACAGGATTAAAGGTTTTCCATGGCATCAATTGCAGCAACTATCAACCTAATCAGACGAGGCCCGGGACTTTTACCAACTAATGATTCTTTTATGCTAGATCTCATCAGACCGTCGTGATCTCTTCATCGCTTTTCGCTCTTACGGATAAGAGGTCATCATTTGAGGGGGAAATCATCCGCGTTTGTGGTTTATAGATATAGCGGGCCCGGTGGGCTTCGATCCCACGACAACTGGCTCCGGAGGCTTGTGCTCTCTTTTTTGCAAAAGAAGAACAGCACCCTGTCCTGACTAGGCGACGGGCCCTGACTAGCTCGTTGAATCTGCTCATATATGAAACATAGCGTCTTAAGAACGCCGAATATTGCATATGAGTGAAGGGGAGGACAAGACGCCAGAGCAGGTATCTGATGAAGACTACAAGGTGGCGCCGACTAGCGCGGACGAAAAGTACCTGAGCAAAAAGGACACAAAGGCACGTGTCACCGGCGAGAACTACCAGCTACCCGAAGAAAAAACGCAGAAATAGCCAAAGCCGAATGGCATTGCCGGCCAATTGTAGCGTAGGAATTACACTAAACAATGAAATTTGATGTATTATCCATATCGCTGGAAAAATAATAAGGGCTTAATTTCAACTACAGCAACTATTTCCAAAAGTTATTTATTCTAGAATAGCCTTTAATCTCACAATGTACGCGAAATTGTGCAACATTGAAATTTTGTCGAGCTACATCAAGGATGTCTCGGTGGGCGACATGCTGACTGTGCAGGCGCTCATCACAAACCCGTTGGATTGGCAGCACTTTTACGAAAAGATATCGACGATGAAGCAGGGGGAAAAGACCGACTTTACGGTGGTTACCGGGGAAGGCGACAGGCTGGTAGGCTCCGGCAACATTGTCGAAGTGGACAAGTGGAGCAACCGCGGCCAGTACGGGTTCAAGATCAAGATAGATGTCAAGCACCAAAAATCGCTTACAGACAGGAGGGTAAGGGGGCCGGGCAGGACAAAGCCGGCTGAAAAGCCAACGACGCCGCCGGAGGCCAAGTCTCCACAGGTCGTTCCGCTTGCTGCGGCCACAATCACGCCGCAGGACATCGCGGCCTTTCGCGAAATGCTAAAGGGCTCGGTCGCGATGGACATGGCGTAATTACACTTAGGTTCTGTCAAGTTGTCTTGACTTCTGCCCATCGACTGGGAGGATTAGCGTCAGCCTCACGTTCCCCTTCATCGCTTCACCTGAGCAGCCTTTTGAACCGTGGAACACTTCACGGCCCTTCGGAGCAATTCACTCCTTGAGTTCCGCACGGACATCGAGCTTTACGGATTGCGATCTCCGACCACGTAGCTAGCCCATATCTGACTACTTGGCTTGTTATCGGGTTATCTCTTCCCTCATTTGCCTATCGCAGTCCTCATCGATTGATGGCTTATGCTTTTGGATGATTGTAAGCACCTAATATACCGCATCACGTGGAGACAAAGTACACTTATAACGTTCAGTCTATGCTTTATTCCCGCGCTTGGCAATCAAGGTCTTTGCGATAGACATCGATGGCACCCTTACTGAAAATGGGGGAGGCACGATACATTTGGCTGCTCTGGCAAAGTTGCGCTACCTTGAGAGGCTGGGCTACAACGTTGTCTATGTCACCGGCAGGTCGTCGGTCGAAGCGTACGTCCTTGCTGTCTTTGGGGGTACCACCAAAATCGCGATTGGGGAAAACGGCGGCGCGATAACAATTGCGCCGCAGGAACACAAGCTGCTGGCAAGCAGGGAAAAATGCCTGCAGGGCTATGAAGTGCTAAAAACGAGCATCGACGGCGTTCAGAGCAAGCCGGTATTTCCAAGGATGACCGAAGTAGTTCTGCTGCGCACATTTGATCTAAAGGAAGGCCAGAAGATACTGGACGAGCACGGCCTGCAATTGTATTTGTCAGACAGCAAATACGCCTTCCACATTAACGAAAAGGGAGTCGACAAGGGGTACGGGCTCAAGGAAGCGCTCAAGATGCTAAAGGCAGACCCGGAGGAAACGGTAGCAATAGGCGACAGCGAAACCGACGTTCCGATGTACGACATCTGCGGCTGCAGCATCGCGCTCGGCCACGCCGAAGAAAGCGTCAAGAAAAAGGCTGATCACGTGGTTGCAGGTAACGAGGGCGCCGGCCTTGCCGAAGCGATCGATTATGTGGCATTCAACTACCTTGGGGTGAAGGTACAATGACGTTCAGGCTTTTCAGGGATGACGTTCGCAGGCTGGTGCTACAGGCGCTTGACGACGCGAGGTATCCGAAAGTAGAGTTCGACGTGTCCGAGCCTCCGCAGAAGGAATTTGGCGACCTCTCGTGCAACGTCGCGTTCCTGCTTGCCAAGCACGCCAAAAAGCCGCCGGCTAAGATTGCGGCCGAGCTCGCCGAAAGAATAGATGTTCACAATACTTTCATCAAGTCTGTTGAACCACATCCTGCAGGTCATATTAATTTCAAAATAAAAGATGAAGAATTGGAGTTAACCACATTAAAACAAGTATTAGAAAAACCTGACAAATACGGTTATTATGATTCTGGACAAGGCCAGCACATCGTCATCGAGCACACGAGTGTCAACCCTAACAAGGCGCTGCATGTAGGACACATGCGCAACGTGATAATCGGCGACGCGCTCTACCGCATAATGAAGGCGACGAACCACAGGACGACGGTGCTCAACTATGTTGACGATTCAGGCCTGCAGGTCGCAGACATTGTAGTCGGGTTCAAATTCGCCGGCTTTCCGGTCGAGCCGCCAAGGGCACAAAAGTTCGACCACTACTGCGGCGACGAGGTGTACGTCAAGATAAACGAGATGTACGAAAAGGACCCACAGCTTGCAGAAAAGCGCAAGCTGGTGCTCAAGGATATAGAGGAGGGCAGGTCGGAGATCGCCCGCTTTGCTGCTGACATCACGCTCCGGGTGCTGAACGAGCAATTGAAGACGTGCTGGCGCATGAAGGCGCGCTATGACTTGCTGAATTTCGAGTCGCACATCGTCGTTTCAAAACTGTGGAGCAAGGCGTTTGAGCTATTGAAGAAAAATAATATGACGCACCTAGAACAGGAAGGAAAGAACAAGGGCTGCTGGGTAATAGAGGCCAAGGACGAAGAGGACAAGGTGCTCGTAAGGAGCGACGGCACTGCGACATACATCGCAAAGGACATCCCCTATGCCGCGTGGAAGCTCGGGCTCGTCGACGACCCGTTTTCTTATGCAGAATACGAAAAGCAGTGGGATGGTTCGGTGCTCTACCGCACCAACCTTGACCACAAATCTGCAACAAAAAGAGAGTTCAACGGGGGCGAGCGCGTCATCACTATCATTGACTCGCGGCAGGCGCGCCTTCAGAGGATAGTATCCCACGTGCTCTCAAAGATAGGCTCCGGCACCCGGGAATACTTCCACCTCGGCTACGAGGCCGTTACACTGAGCTCAGACACCGCCAAGGCGTTTGGCATCGACATTGGCGACCGGCAGTTCATGCACATGTCAGGCAGGAAGGGGATCTACGTCAACGCCGACTATGTGCTCGACACTTTGCACGCCAAGGCGTACGAAGAAGTGAAAACAAGAAACCCAGGTTTTTCAGAGCAGCAATTGAACGCTACAGCAGAAGAGATCGCGATATCCGCGATACGCTACAGCATGATCAAGCAGGACCTCGACAAGATAATCACCTTTGACGCAAAAGAGTCGCTAAGCCTTGAAGGCGACACCGGCCCGTACCTGCAGTACGCGTATGCACGCTCGCAGCGCATACTGGAAAAGTCGGGCCAGGAAGTCGCGGGGAGCGACTTTGCATTTGCTCGATTAATCCACGAGTCAGAGATAGCAGTGATAAAAGAGATAGCGAAGCTCGACCTCGTGGTGGAGGACGCTGCCAAATCGCTCTCGCCCAAGTCGATCGCTCGCTATTCCTACAACCTCGCGACGACGTTCAACCTATTTTACGAAAAGGTGCCGGTGCTGAAGGAGCCGGACCCGGCCGTCAGGATGGCGCGCCTTGCGCTTGTCAAGTCGTTTGGAATAGCGCTGAAAAACGCGCTCGACGTTCTGGGCATAACCGCGCTTGAAAGAATGTAATCAGTGCCTGTGTAACATCGACTCTTTTGCCGTCTTGCTGTTTTCGCCGTAGTACTGCGGCTTTGTGCGCAGGCTCTTGTTGCAGCATGGGCAGTGGTAGTCCTTCAGGCCCATGAATATCGCCCTGTCGCAGGTGATGCAGACCTTCATCCCCTTGGAATAGTCTATCTTTTTCAGCGGCACATAGTTGGGATGGGTTCTGCAAAAGCCTCTGCACGACATCTGGAGCTGACTTGGGCGGGCAATAGTTAATTGTTATGTAAGCAGAAACTATAACGCACTTCCTCTTTTAGATCGGTTTTTATCCCCTCTTCCTCGCTATCCGTCTGTCTTGGCAAAGATAGAGGAGGGCTCGTACGTGCTCCTGTTCCACACGCCGCGCAAAAAATGGCTCACCAAGGTGACGCAGGACAAAAAGCTCCACACCCACCTTGGTATTATCGACATCTCTGCCGCAATAGGCATGGAGTACGGCTCTGCGGTCAGGACGACTGAGGGCAAGCTGATCTTTCTAATTGAGCCCACAATCCACGACTTTATCATGAAGTCGGAACGCAGGACCCAGATAGTGTACCCTAAGGACCTCGGGTACATTGCGGCGCGTACAGGCCTCAAGAACGGCTCCAAGGTGCTCGAGATCGGGACGGGGAGCGGCGCGCTCGCGACTTTCATGGCAAGCATCGTCAAGCCCGATGGTCATATCTATAGTTTCGACGTCAACCCTGAGTTCATGGAGATCGCACGGCGCAACCTGGACAAGGCCGGCATGTCGCAATATGTGACGATGCACGAGCACGACCCGCACAAGGGCGTTGACGTGCGCGACGCCGACGTCGCGATAGTCGACCTTGGCGACCCGTGGACGGTTCTGGATCAGGTGCATGACGCACTCAAAGGCAGCGGCGCGTTCGTCGCGATCTGCCCGACGATGAACCAGATCGAAAAGACCGCGACAGAGCTGAAAAATAGTGGCTACGCAGACATCGATTGCGTCGAGCTGATGATACGCAACATCGAGGCGAGGGAGGGCATGACCCGGCCGTCCATGAGGATGATAGGCCACACAACGTACCTCGTGTTTGCAAGGAAGGTGCAAAAGCTGCAGGAACGGGTCGAAACTGCAGAAGAATCAGAAGAAGATGAGGAAACGGACGAATGACATAATAATAAATGCCTTCAACAATCATGCAGTGACGCGAGCCGCCGGGTTTTTCAGCAAGTACAAGGAAGCCGTACTCTTCAACAAGAACCTTATAATTGCCGGAGCCGGAGGGTTTCTTGCAAGCGCCTATGTTTCGCAGCTTTACGCGCAGTACGACAGCAGCGACCTCGCAAACTCGGCTGTCGCGCTTGCCGTGGAATACGGAGTCTATATCCCGGTATTTGCAACGCTGTTCTATGTCGACAACCGCAGCAAGTACGTCGACCCGGCGACCGACAGGCGCGATTCGCAGCGAATATGGCAGGATATAAAGAAGCTCTTTGCGGCGTTTTCCGTGTCTGAGGTGATATTCTCGATAGCAAGGGTGCTGGTGCAGTACGGGCTGCTGCAGGCCGGGAGCCAGCCCTACGAGGCATCCATGGCAGGCTCTCTGGTGGCGTGGGGCGTATTCTTTGTGGCGATAAACCTGATGGTAAAGCTGGTAAAACTGTTCAGGCGCTAGCTATTTCTCCAGCTGAAAGTCGACGTAGGTGTTTTCGGTGACATTGTACTTTTGCGCAAAGCCAGCCACTGTTTCGAGCACGTAAAGCGAGTCATCGTCGGGCCTGTACGGCTGACAGAACTCGTCGGGGATGCACGGCTCCAAGCTGTGCTCTACGTGCACAACTTCCTTGTCCTCGTCAATCCAGATGATGTCTATAGGAAACTTCATGCCCTTCATCCAGAACGAGTGCTCGCGCTCTGTGCTGAACACGAACAGCATCGCCTCGGTCTCGTTGAGGGAGTCCTTGACCGACAGCCCCTTGGTCCTCTTGTCGTTTGTATCTGCAATGTCGGCCACGAGCTTGACCCCGTTTACGCTGACATTGACCTGCCTGTAGCTGCTATTGCTAGGTGTCACGTCGTCAGTTACGCTTTCTTGCTCTGCCTCTTGTCCGCTGGGTGCCGACTCAAGAGTGTCAATGGAGCCATAGCCGGCTGAGTCGCTAGAGTAGAAAAGTGCAGCCGCAGCTATGATGCCGGCTGCCGCAGCCGCGACGATTGCGACTATCGTGATCGAGCGCAATGCCCGGTATATGCAAACTCGATATTTATGTCATGCAACCGGCCTTGACAGCCGGAGGTGCACCAGCTGCGGGCTCTTGCCCTGCTGGATTATGCGGGGCTCGTTGCCTGCGCACCTGAAATACGAGCCGAGCACGAGCGCCCACGGAAGCACGTGCTTGCTTTCAACCCTTGACTGGAGGCTAACTATGTTGTTGCTCCTGTCGTGCCTTAGCCCTCCAAGGCAGCTGATCTTAAGGGCAGAGTCTACAAGGTCCAGCATCTCATCCGAGCTCATGTCCGATAATTTCAATCCATATTTTTCGTCGATGTTCTGCACCAGCTCCGCCGGCATGTGAGAGCCGCCCACCGCGTACTCTAGCATCCTTGCCGAAAGCCCATTCTCTACGATCCTTGCGAGCTCGACCGCCTTTGCCGCAACCGCCGGCTCTATGTCGAGCACATATTTTATCTCACCGGCCCTGCTCCATACCTCTTCAAAGTTCTTGGACTGGAGCGCACCAAAAGAGTCCGTCGAGGAAAAGAGCGCCGCTTTTCCGTTGCTGCTGTCGACTGAAACCATGTGCGCAGAGTCGATGATTATCACGTTGGACTGCACCTCACCGGACCTGAAGTCGATCCCTTCCGGAAGCTGGAAGATGCTTTCACTGCCGATGCACTGCGACCCTAGTATTAACCTGGCTCGGACGCCGGCGGTAACTGCCCCGACAAGGGAGGGCTTGCACTGCGAAATAAGCCTCAGACCCCACTGGTCGAGTGTCGCGGTGATAGACGAGCGCGCCCCTGCGATCAGGCTGGATATCTTTTCCAGAGCCGAATTTGCATCCAGGATAAAGTACCTCCGCTCCTCGGATCCCTTGGGCCGCTGCCCCTCGTCGTTTATCTTTTGCAGCCGGTCGACTATTTTTTTCATGTTCTTCACCCTGCGCTCGTGCAAGCTGACCAGCTCCGCAAACGCTTCCTCTGGCGGGATCGCGCTGCAGATAAGCGGCTTTTGCTTCGAGATGACTGCCAGCCTCTTTTTCTCCAGCTTTTTTATCGTCTGGTATATCTTTGTCCGCGGAAGGTTGGCATAGTAAGCTATCTCGCTTGCGGCAAGCGAGCCCTTGCCAATCATTGTAAGGTACGCCCTTGCTTCGTATTTTGAAAGCCCAAACTCTTCAAGGCTGCCTGGAAGGTCGCTATTACTGTCAGTGAGCACATCTTTACAGAATGGAAAATGAAGGTAAAACGATTGGTCAAATAGATTGTGCCCAAATGTCAAGCTGTTACCGCCCGGCCGTGTTACCGCAGTTACAAAACTTTCAGGCACATGGCAAGTATTATTTCGAGTGTCCTAAGCAAAGCCAGTATGAATTCAAGGTGGGTAAAATCCGAGTCAATACTCAATAATGACGATCAAGCAGTTTCGCCGAAACCTGGAGGGCCGCTCAAGCCTAGGCTCGACGCGGTGCAGAAAAAGATACAGGTGCAGATATCAAGGCTTGAGGAGCTTAACGGACTGCTCAATCAAAAGGACGAGGAGGCCTTCCACAAGCTGGTGACTTCGATAAAGGAGAACAACGCCCAGTACTCCACCGTGCTTTCGGCCGACCTTGCCAAGGCGAGGCAGGTGTCAAGGCTCGTCTCCATGTCAAGGGTCGCGCTGGAGAAGCTGGTGTCAAGGCTATCGTCGGCCTCTGACTTTGGCGATCTTGTTATCGTGCTGAGCCCGGCAATGGCGGTGGTAAAAAACCTCAGGTCATCGCTGACCCCGCACGTGCCTGAGATGGAGGGGGAGCTTGGCATAATCTCCGAGCTCCTGAGTGGGATACTAGTCGACGCCGGCCAGGTGGGCGGTTACACTATCAACTTCGAGACTGCAAACGAAGAGGCCGTGCGCCTCATTGAAGAAGCGTCGACTGCAGTGGAGCAAAAGATGAAAGAAGAGTTCCCCGGCATCCCCGACCTGCCGGCAATACCACCGAAGCTTGCCTAGGCCGGCCTGTATGGCTGGGCCGGCTGGGCAAGCTAAACTGCCAACATCTTTTGACTGCGCGGTTTTTCGTCGTCTTTCCGTACTCGCGTTCAGTAGCATTTGCTGTTCAAGAAGAACGCTTCCATAAAGGAGAGAGCGAACGCTGCGCTTGCCAGCCTCCAGCGCAACGCTTACGCCATGGGCATGCTGCGCGCAAGGCTCGAGTCGAGGATCAACTTTATCCTCAACAAAGGAGGCAGGACCGAGGGATATGAGGAGCTGAGCCGGGTGCTCGAGCTAGTAAAAAATGGCGAGCTTATCCTGCACGAGATGTCGGAAAAAATCGAGTCGGCAAAGTTCCTGGAAGAATTTGTAATGATAATGGACAGCGCCGCGTCGTCGGTCAGCGCGATAAAGGGTGACCTTGAGCAGATGGTGCCGGCAGCCGAAGCCGCGCTGGAGGAGATGCACGAGGCCATTTCTAGGGTGTCCACCGGGATCCCGGGGGAGCTGAGGCAGGAGATCGACTCGGGAATCCTTGCCGAGGTGACTGCTGCAGTAGCCGCAGGCAAGGCAGTAGCGCCGGTTGTCAAAACACAGGAAGCGGCGCCGGCACGAGAGGAAAAAGAAGAGGAGCCGGAAAGGGTTCCGGCATAGGTGCAAATAATTTTGTTAGCTAGGCAAGATAGATTTACACACAAGTAATTCAAAGCCAGAACCAATTCAGGCTTGAACTGTAATTATGAGTCTCGCACCACAGGAACTCGAAAATAGCGCTAGCAAGTATGCAGCCGAGGCAATCAGGCTGGATTCTCAGGGGTCACGGGGGATGGCGATTCAGTCGTACCAGCGCGCGATAGAGGCGCTGGTCAAGCTGGTCCAGATCTACCCTGACTACAAGCTAAACAAGGTCTACATGGAGCGGGCGAACGCCTACCAGAACAGGATAAAGGCCCTGCAGATGTCGCACGGCCTTGAAGAGGATAGACCCGCGCCCACCCACATAGACAACAAACCCGAGCCTTCAAACGGGCACGGGAGTAGGCCGACGACATCAGGCAAGTCGGCCAACGTGGAAACGCTCAAGGCCGACTTTGACGACCTGGTGATGAAGGAAAAGCCCAGGGTGAGCTGGAACGAGGTCATCGGCCTCGAAGACGCCAAGAGGGCGATCCGCGAGTCCATAGTCTACCCGATGAAGAGGGCAGACCTGTTCCCGCTTGGATGGCCGCGCGGAATACTACTTTATGGGCCACCAGGGTGCGGCAAGACGCTGCTTGCAGCTGCTGCAGCCGCGGAAATAGACGGCTACTTCATCAACGTCGACGCGGCTTCGATGATGAGCAAGTGGCTCGGCGAAGCTGAAAAGAACATTTCAAAGCTGTTCAAGATGGCGCGAACCCTGAACGAAAGTGAGGGGGTGCCGGTGCTCTTGTTCATAGACGAGATCGATTCGCTCCTTGGCACGCGTAACAGCGAAGTGGGGGGTGAGGTGCGCGTCAAGAACCAGTTCCTGACCGAAATGGACGGCATCAATGGCAAGAGCAAGGAATCGCAACTATACGTCATTGGCGCAACCAACAAGCCCTGGAGTCTTGAAGCCGGGTTCCTACGCAGGTTCCAAAAGCGCATCTACGTAACATTGCCGGATACCGCGTCGAGGACGAACCTCTTCTCGCAATATACCGGTCCGTTGAACGTCGAAGGTATGCTTAGGCTCGACGAGCTTGCAAAGGTGAGCGAGGGCTACAGCGCAAGCGACATCAAGGACATCTGCCAATCTTGCCAGCTGAGGGTCGTAAACGAGCTGTTTGAAAGTGGCAAGGCCATGGAGGCCGGCACCAACCCAAGGCCCATCAACATGCTTGACTTCAAGGAGATCCTGAAGATACGCAAGCCTTCGGTCAGCATCGACATGATAAGGGCTTACATGCGTTGGAGCGACCAGTTCAAGGCGCTCTAGACCACTTCCTTTCTTCTTTCGAGCATTTTTCGCCATAATTTATATATGCAGTCTAGGGCACGGTTTTTCGTTAAATGGCATTTGAAGACATGCTGCCGATCGCCGCTGCTATAGCGTCGATGGGGGTCGCCGCCGGCCTCGCTGCATGGGTTGGCAAGCAGCACAGCGGAACCGAACAGATGATGAAGATTTCAACGGCCGTAAGGGAGGGCGCCCAGGCTTTCTTGAGGCGCGAATTCAGGATAGTCATACCGGCTGCAGTCGCGCTCGCAGTAATAATCGCGTTTACGTCAGGATTTTCTAACGGTGTAGCCTTTGCAGTTGGGGCTGCGCTATCCGCCATCGCGGGGCTCGTTGCGCTCAAGATAACCGTCAAGGCTGCTGTGAGGGCGGCTCAAGCCACATCGAGAGGATTGGGGCCGGCATTTGCCACTGCGTTCAGGGGTGGGGCCACTGTGGGGCTTTCGGTACCTGCGATGGCGCTCATTGTTATCACGATACTGTTCTTTGTGTTCCCCGATCCGCTCATGATAGCCGGGGTCGGGATAGGCGCAAGCCTGATAGCGTTGTTCATCAGGGCCGGCGGAGGCATTTTCACAAAGGCGGCAGACCTAGGCGCAGACCTAGTCGGCAAGGTCGAGGCGGGAATCCCGGAGGACGACCCGAGGAACCCGGCGACAATCGCTGACAACGTGGGCGACAATGTCGGCGACGCGGCCGGCATGGGCTCCGATGTTTACGAGTCATACATTGTTACGATACTTGCAGCAATGCTCCTTGGAGCGCTCATTGTTTTGGACCCGTTGCAGGTATTCGGGGAAAGGTTTGCGCCGATAACGCTCCCGGTAGTTGGGATCGAAGTAAATCCACTCATCATATACCCAATGCTCGTAGGAGCGTCCGGTTTGATAGCATCAATAATCGGCGCCATGACGATTACTCAGAGGAAAATATCGGACCCAATGAAGCCCCTTGACGTGGCCTTCATTGTAAGCGCGGCTATAGCGATTGCACTCAACTTTTTCTTAACCACCACTTTCTTTGGCTACAACACACTGTCTTATGCGCTCTTTGCGACCACGGTCGTGGGCGTCATACTGGTGCCAGTCATACAGAGAATCACCGACTATTACACCAATTACAAGTACAAGCCCGTGCAGGAAATCGCCGACTCGACAAAGTGGGGCTATGCCTCAAATATACTCACCGGGATAATCAAGGGCATGCAGTCGACCGGTCCCTTCATGCTTGCAATTATTGTAGTACTTGGCATTTCGTACGGCATCACATTTGCAATAACACAGGATCCGCTCATGGGTATCTACGGGACAGCCATGGCGGCGATGGCGATGCTCAGCCTTGCAGGAATCGTGCTCTGCATCGACGCGTTCGGCCCCATCAGCGACAATGCCGGCGGCATCGTGGAGATGACCGGCATGGGCGAAAACAACCGCGAGATAACCGACAAGATCGACGCGGCCGGAAACACCACCAAGGCGATCACCAAGGGCTTTGCGATCGCAAGCGCGGGTCTGGCGGCGCTTGCCATGATACAGGCATTCCAGCACGAAGCTGACAGACTCTTCCCCGCAATGGCGTTTGAATACTCGCTGTCTGACGTCGGGCTCGTGATCGGGCTCTTGATCGGCGGACTAATCCCATTCTTTGTGACAAGCCAGCTCATCGCCGGAGTCAGCAGATCTGCCTCAAAGATGGTGGACGAGGTGAGGCGCCAGTTTAAGGAGATACCCGGCATCTTGGAAGGCAAGGCGACGCCGGACTATGCCAAGTGCGTCGACATTGCCACCACCGCGAGCCTGCGCGAGCTGTGGAAGCCGGCGCTAGTAACAGTGGCGGCCCCTATTGTAACAGGCGTGCTCTTGGGCCCGACTGCCGTGGCGGGAGTGCTCATGGGCGCAGTTGTAAGCGGCCTGTTCCTTGCGTACCACCTTGCAAACAGCGGAGGCGCCTGGGATAACGCCAAGAAGTATATCGAGATGCAAGGCAAGAAAAAGACAGAGGCCCACGCGGTCGCTGTCGTCGGCGACCTGATAGGAGACCCGTACAAGGACACGGCCGGACCTGCGCTCAACACGGTGATAAAGCTGCTCAATACCGTCGCCATAGTGTTCGTGCCGGTGTTTATCGCGATACTGGCACTATAGTTGGTTCAAAATTGAGCGGACCCATCCCAGCCTACGGATACTAATACAGTATTCCAACTTGGGTACCGGAAGGATGAACCAGGAAAAGCATGAAACTGTACACTGGCGTGGTGATAAACAGGTTTACTTTCAGAATTACAAATCAGTCTGTAACGGCGGAGGCGAAGACGAATATTTGATTGCACAATTTAGGGTGCGGCTGTCTGTTTTCGTCCGTAGCTATTTGAATAAAAGTCAAGTTCTACGCCGCGGGTCTTGTCATGATTATATCTGTAGGTTTCATCATTTGAAATTTGAAGTAAAGAAAGCGATCTATGACATTGTGGACATGTAGCGGGATCAAAGTAGCGTTGGGATAGTGCAGAAGCACACCAGTAGCAATCATCGCATATAACGGATAGTCTTACTTGCTGTTTTACCTGTGGTTTTGCGGTTTCGGTAATCAAGAATACGTTAGTGTCAACTTCTAAAACAACTGACATCGTAATTAGATGATCTCATCCGATATAAGCTTACTGGTGCATGGTGCATGTTGCATTTGCCAGCAATCAGAATTTCTGCAACGGTTTCGCAGGCCAGATAATTCTTACTTTTTTGTAAGTGAAGCATTAAGATAATCTTTGCAGCAAACATCAGAGCAAAAGTCTAGAACGCCTTTCGCAATGCTCGAATAGACTACCCCTTCAGTAAAGTTTTGAAATTCTTTGCCGCATGACTTGCAAATTCTAATCATTTTCCTATCCCCAGATTATTCCAAATTTCCCTACTTAAGGCTGTTTGGATTTGATTTCCATATCAAATCAAAAAGCGATATAAGGTACTATTGGATACTGTTTCTGGGAGGGCAGGAGATAATAATGGCAGCTGTTCGAATATACAAAAGAAATGAAACATTTGTGGAATTGTCAAGTTTGGTAGAGGAACTTAGCAACATTGGTTTGACCGAGGCCCTAAAGAAATACTACAAGAAGCCAATGGAGCATGAAGCCAAGAGCATCGTAGCAGGTCCCAGCTTCATCCAGTTCTTGAACAAACTATTCAGGATCCAAATAGCGGCTGGAGACATACTGCAATTCGAATCCGCAAATAATAGCAAATACTTCATGTTCTCGCTGACTGGCACGTGGGATGAGATAATCAAGCTGCAATGATGATAACACTATGACTCTAACAACGATTTCCAAAATATTAGTTCCAATAGATGGTTCGCCATCCTCAACGCGAGCAGCTGATGCTGCAGTTGAATTGGCCAAAAGATATGGTGAAGAATCACATCCTGTTGAAGTAATTGCGCTCCATGTTATAGACATCAATCCAAAGTTTCACCTTTTCAGCAAGTATGGCTTTCACTATTCTGAATATGAAAAGGCGGCTGTAGAGGAAGCAGGTAAGATTACGGAGGGGTGGTTTTCTAAGATTCGGGAGAAAGCGGAAAGTTGCAACGTGCGCTTTAGATCAGAAGTTTCTGACAATTCCACTCTGTCTGTCATTGGAGAAATCGTTGATTATGCAGAAAGAGAACACGTCGATGCCATAGTAATTGGCACTAAGGGCCACTCAGAATTCAAGAAATTAATGATGGGAAGCGTCAGCTCGGGTGTGGCAACATATGCCCCATGCACGGTAATCATTGTAAGATAGATGGATCCGGCATCATTACAAGCACTTATCGCGCCGCATCTAACAAATATGATAACTTACACCAGAAGGCTTTAATGCAATGAAAAGAGGTGGATTAAGATGAAAGAATCAATAACAAATGAACACTGGTATGCATGCGGATACTGCTGCATGGCTTTTTCCAGTCTCGACGAACATGGCATCCACAGCAAGGTGCAACACAACGACCGCAAAGCACGATTACCGACGGCGATACCCTCACAGGCGGATCAGTTCTGACAGGTCTGCGTTACGGCCAGGACTCAGATGCGTCTGGCCCTCGCATCTTAATAATCTATACGCGTCGAACATCACGCTGACTCCGCAGTCTGCCAGGGAGCCTTTCCAACCTTTTCCTGCTGCCAGTGGCAGCCCCAACAAAAGCCACACCTTACGCATGTCATTTCCGTTCTTCTCTTGCAAGACTTGCATTCCTCACACTTGAGTGGGAATGATGTATCGCGCAGAAAGTCATGCATGTGTTAGTTATGACTAACACATCCTCTCATATTAAGTGGCCGCATTATGTTTACAAAACAGCGGCAGACCTCAGGTCATGAGGTCAAGTGCCATTTTTAGCTCGTTGATTTCCTTTTCCACCGCGTTTTTGTCTTCTTCGTCAGTGGCATACCTGATAAGCTTGCTGCAGGCTTCAAGCTGCGCATTCATCAGATCCTTCCTGTCAAGGCATAAACTATGAGATTCGTTCAAGAATGAGTAGGTAACTTTCCTCTTGTTCGATTTGCATCCACATGTCTTTGCCATTACTGGCGAATCATACTCTTCAGTAATGATGTTCATGGCATCCAGATGGTCGTTCTACTATATACATCATCCGTTTTCAGGTTCCGTTAATCTAAGTCTGATGGTGCCTATTTTTGAAAGATAACGACATCCAAGGGAAATTCGACAGCACCGTTTTTGGCTTCATTTATTAGTTTGATCGACTAAGAATAATAACGTCAAAGTTGTGATTATGTGGTAGATCTAGTTTACGGCCGTGGCATAACCGACATCATAAGGGAAATGCCATATTACATCAATCTTTTCACAAAGTATGCCAAAATCAGAATTTTTCATTCAAGATCTGTGCTGTATGGATCTGTGGATGTTAACAACATCTGCAATCTGCACTGCAGTCATTGCTACTGGTGGTTAAACAGGAAGGAAGACGAAAAGGATCTAACAGCAGAGGAATGGCGAGCAATAATCCGGAACACCTTCAAAAAGCAACATATATTCTTTGTAACCCTTGTCGGTGGAGAGCCAACGCTAAGACCTGATATAATTGAGATATTTTGTAGGGAAATGCCAAGAAGGATTTGCGTGGTGACCAATGGCACCATTCCGCTAAAGAGATTCGACAATCTGTACTTTTACTGGGTATCACTGGATGGAACAGAAAAAATGCATGATAGAATTAGAGGGAGCGGCTCGTACGCAAGGACTAGGCAAAACATACTTGATTATATATCCGGAGAACCTCGTCT
Organism: Nitrososphaera sp.; assembly: GCA_035620415.1. Classification (GTDB taxonomy): domain Archaea; phylum Thermoproteota; class Nitrososphaeria; order Nitrososphaerales; family Nitrososphaeraceae; genus Nitrososphaera. Next base: position 4,171 of record DASPGV010000022.1, on the reverse strand, counting down.
AGGCGGTAACCAGCCGGCATGGAAGGATATCTGGTTATCAATGACTATCAATTCCTTGAACTATGACACAGTAACTGATCTTGTGGATGAATGGAGGGGAAAGGTCAACAAGATAGCATTCCAGTTTCATACGCCGTTTGTCAAAGGCGACCCGCTGATGCTACCGTTTGGAGAACGACGCAACGAGGTAGTAGATACTCTGATAGAGCTTCACGAAAAGTATCCTAACTTTGTAATGAATTTCAAGGAACAGCTGTTACTGATGAAGGGCAATTGGGGTGGAGTCGGTACAACACCGGTGCAGTGTCCATCTTGGGCCATACTTGCACTGGATCACATGGGCAGACTGAAACAGCCTTGCTGCATAGGTAGTGCTAACACCAAGGCAGCAAAGCCTATCTGCGAAGACTGTGGCCTTGGATGTTATTCTGTCTTGGTTGCGCAGGGGGTGATAGGAAGATAAGTCATGGTACTATGCCGACCTTCTCCTGTAGCCCGATTTTGACTTCAAGCTTTTCTTTGTCGAACTTTTGCCCCCTTTTCTTTATCTTTGCCACAGTTACCTTGACTATTAAAAGCTGTATTTGAGTGCGCCGAAACGAAAATGTTTCTTCTGTGTATTCTTTTTAATTACTTTTTGGTTCAATTTCAAAGTGAAGTCAGGTCATGAGAAATCTTTCTCGGCATTTTAAAGCTAGGTTCACTTTTGCATAGACGAATAATGAAAAAATAAGAGGGCTATGCCCTGTAGAACTGTTGCTGTTGTGCAGACCAGTACGATGTCCAAGTCTTCAGTATGTTGTTGTTGAAGTCAGTGACTGCGTCTACCGTTCTGTTGTAGATCTTTACATTCTCTCTCGCTGCATCTAGTGCATTCACACTAAGCTGGTTGAAAATGCCAACAGAGCGAATTACATTGTTTGTTATTTCTGTGGACTGTTTTGCAATCGGTTCTGATATTTGTGTGAATTGAGGCAAGCTCAGCGTAGACGCGACATGTTTTTGGTTAGCGAATGCAGTCTGAATCATGCTTCTTACTGTCTGGATGTAGTCTAGCTGCAGGTTAGTTATTGACTGAGCAAATTGAGGCTGAACTTTTGCTACCTCGTCGGCTATGCGCAGAGTGTTATCTCTTACAGTATCAATTACTTCGTTTGTCTTGGTTGCACCTTCGTCCCTAGTTATTCTCTTTTCTGACATAGCCTTACTATGTCAGTTGAGATATATAACTGTTGGTAATAAATGGTAGGGATTACCATCTAATGACATTAGTTGCCAGCGCTTTAGAGTCTACTTGCGCTTCCTTAAGCTATGACGCCTGAGAATTTCCTTATCAATTTCCTCATTCTTTATCTGCTCTCCCCTACGCCCGGGGGTTATCAATGCCTGTTGCTTTACCCTGGCTCTCTCTTCGGATAGTTCGTTCAATCCAAAGTATGGATTAATAGAATTACTTGTCTCCTTTTTCTTTCGCAGCTCATGCGCGTATCGTTTCCTGAAGTCATTCTCTTCCAGCGCCGCATCAGTATTATTATTATCTAACATGATGTCACTTGCACCTCTCCTGGTCAAGGTCAAGTCTGTTCTTCAGATCTTTGAACCTGTTTCTTATGGTTACTTCCGTCACCCCAGCTGCATTTGCAATATCTTTCTGAGTCTTATTTTCTCCATTTTTCAGACAAGACATGTATAGAACCGTAGCTGCAAGACCCATAGGGAGCTTGCCTGCAGTAATTTCAGTCTCTACGAGATCGTTCATGGTTTTCATTGCCGCTCTTTTTGTCTTTTCGCTAATCCCTGCTTGATTCGCTATCTTGACAATACATTTCATCGGATCCACTGAAGGCACTTTGATGTCAAGTTCCAGCACCAGGATGCGATAGCTGCGGGAAATATCTTTACGCTTAACGTCGGTCCCGGCAGCAATGTCTTTCAGTGTTCTTGATGCTCCCATTTCCCTGCATGATGCATAAATGGCAGCAGCCAGCATCGAAGAACTAGACCTTCCTCTTACCAGGCTCTTTTCCTGAGCCTTCCTGTATACATAGGCTGTTTTTTCCGTTATAGCATCAGATAACCCGAGTTTATCCTTCAGTCCGCCAAGCTCATTGAACGCACGGATAAGACCTCTGTGGGTTAATGATTGGGCTTTTGTTCTGAAATCCCAAGTCCTCAGTCTCTGAAGCGTCGCACTCACTGAGGCATCTAGCTGACGCCCGCTAGAATCTTTATTCTCCTTTCCAATTATTGTCGACAGGCCCATATCATGTTGCGCCAAAGAGGTAGGTGAGCCTGTCCTTTTCCGTTCATTCGTTTCCGAATCAAAAGTTCGCCATTCTGCGCGGCTTTCTAGGACTCTATCTAACGATACCAAACCGCACTTGCTACAGATAACCTCGCCACATTCTAGATCAGTTATCAGCTGCTGATCAGAGCCACATATACACGAAATGAATGAAGTTTGCATCACTATGAACTTATTAGAAGAATTAACTTCTTGGTTTTAACGTATTACTACTATAGTATACGTGAATCGCCTATATAAAGAGCGCTAATTGCAATGCAATAGAGCCGTTTCGCTAGAAATCCCTGTTGAATACCTTCTGAATTCGTACTGGTCAACTGTCATTTCCCGTTCGATTCAAGAATTATGGATGAGAGCTCGACGATGCGACAAGTATCGGTCGTTCATAGAACTGAGGGAAGATATGATCTCATCGTCAAGGCTACTGTGGAGACAGAAGAAAAGCTAAAGGAGATAATTTCTAAGAATATTAACAAGATAAGCGGCGTCAATGCTATCGTGTCGCTGACCATTGCAGACAGATCATTTGACAACGTTATTCTGCTATAGATACCGCTTGTTTTTCTTGCCTTCTTTGACTACGGCCTGTGAGCATGCTTCACAGTATCTCTCCAAAACCGAAATGTCGCATTGTACAATGAAAAGGACTTCCTTAGTTGCAAGGCTTCCACAATTACCACAGGCTTTTTGTTGTTTCGGATTAGGACCGCTAACATAATCTCTGACCAGCGAATATAGCTTGTCTACCATCATCTCATAAGCACGTTTCACTAATAAGAACGTAGGGAAACGCAACCGCTAAAAGACAACTCTGAAAGAGCAAGAAAGGCTCTGATGTTGCCTCGGCAGCGTCTCTTGATGATATTCCTAGACTTGTCGGGGACGCAGTACAAGAACCTCGCCCATCCACTTCGAGCTTGAAGCATCAACATAATAACGCTAATGCCCTGCTTACTCAAATAGGAGTGTTCTGACATATTGTAGCATATGGTTTCCGGACAATATTTTAACAAAGGAGTTAAGGCGCTTGATTCGCCGCATGTAGGACACGTTGTGAGAGAAACAGATGACAAGATTGTAGTGTTTGGTCATTACGACTACAGGTTTGATATCCAGAAATCGGAGATAATTGCTGTAGGAACAAACGTAATAGTACGACCAGACTTTCCTGAACTCTTGAAGTACGGGGTGGATAGAGATGCGCCGTTACCAACAGGTAAACCTATAGACAAATTAGCCGAAGAGGAGTAGCAAGTTAGCAATTAATTGTAGTAGTCGCCTTGAAATTTGTTCAGTGACGGATGAATGAACCTTTAGAGCTATTTTTTATAGCTCTTCGCTCCTTTGTATCCTGTGTCAGATGATGATAAACTCATCCATTTGACCATGAGCGAAATAACGGCCCTTGTCGAAATCTTGGATAAAGAAAGAGAATGGAACAGAATGTTGATAGATCAACAGCCGGAAGCGACTCTGGAAAATGTAGAGAGACGGGCCCACATAGAGATGCTGACAATGTTATCGTCGAGATTGATGACGCAAATTGGCTAACTGTTATGGCTGTTGCAGCTTGTCATCAGTATGCATGCACTTCGCCCATATGATTTTTCAAAGCTGTCCTGCTTATGAAGGCCGCCTCACATTTTTCGCATTTTAAGTGAAAAACCAGTCGACGCGGCGGCGCCGGTGAGTATGTGATCATGCACGTCTCCATGCAGTCCGCTATATAGTCACTTGCATTGTAAACCACAGCTGATTTGCTGACTCCATAACCCTTTTAACTGTTGGATGCGAAACCCTCCGAACAAGATACCATGTCAGAAACAAGTTGTAGGCGATGCGGATCAGAAATGCGTAATGGATCCC
>DASPGV010000021.1:0-2896 GCA_035620415.1 Nitrososphaera sp. | reverse complement strand
CCTCTGCCTTTCCCAATCGGCGACCTCATCTGACGCAGCCACTATCTTTCCGTTGACATCGGAGACAAGCTCTCCCAGCTGGCTGCCTGCGACATCTGCAAACCTCTGCCGCTCGGTGTTCATGACGAGCCACTGCGGGATCTTGACAGAATAGACATAGCGCCAGGATTTCGTTTCTTCGTTGACTATTTTTTCCCGGCTGGTAATAGCCACATTCTGCATGCCCGTGTGAAACGAAAGGTCTTTGTCCTTTACAACCTTGAGCCGGACTTCCCTGCTGCCGGCCTGCAGGCTGAGCAGTATGTGCCAGTACTTGCCCTTGTCCATCCAGGCGGGCACCTGCATTTCCTTGTCCCAGAAATCTATCGGACCTGACGGCACAAAGCCGGACTCGTAGTCCTTGGTGACGGGGCTGTACGACCGGTATTCGTACTCGCCTATCATCGGGTCGACCCTGCGGGCCGCGTCCCTTGCGTCCATGACTAGCTGGATCGACTTTGTAAATTCGCGGTAGGCCATCACGCCCCAGATGGTGCCAAGGGCACTGAATAGAGTGAAGATGCTGGCCAGTATGTTTGCCTGGCCGCTAATTAGGTATTGCGGAACGAGCGGTATGCCAAACCATCCGGTGGAAAGCAGGCCGGCGAAGGCAAGTATGATGAAAAGGTATCTTGCTATGTTGTGATAACGTAGACTAAAAAACAGGCCGCTGCCGCACTCGCAGTTTTCTCGCTCCCCGCCCCTAGGTCTAAATTTCAACCCGTTTGCCTGCCGAATAATCATCGTTTAGTGCACGATTATATATTGTCTTCACGGTTGCCCATTTTGCCCATCGCAGCGCTGAGGGCAGACCATTGCTCCGACTGGTGCACTCCCCACTGCTCGTAACAGACCACGTTTGCGAGATCCATCCTGGGCAGCCAGCCGGAGCGCTCGAGGTCCGGCTTATCTCCAAATTCGTTCACGTATCCAAGGCACAGGTACGCGACGGGCCTGACATGCGGCGGCATCGCCAGAATCTTTTCAAGGTCGGCATTTGCAAGGATGCTGACCCAGCCGACCCCGACTCCTTCCGCCCTTGCTGCAAGCCACAGGTTCTGAATCGCGCAGGCGACGCTGTAGACTCCTGTCTCTTCGATAGACGTCCTGCCAAGCACGAATGGTCCAAATCGCGTCGGGTCGTAGGTGACGCAGATGTTGATCGCAGATTCTATTATTCCCTCCAGCTTTAGCGAAACGTACTGCTTTTGCCGCTGCTCATTGCCATCTAGCATCGAAATCGAGCGCTGGCGCTCACGCAGGAACGACTCCTTTACCTTCTGGCGGATCGCCCTGTCTTTTATCAGGATAAAGTTCCACGGCTGTGAGAACCCAACAGAAGGGGCGTGGTGCGCCGCGTTCAGAATCCTCAGCAAAACATCATCCGGTATTTCTTTGTCTACAAAGTGGGAGCGGACGTCCCTCCTCGAGAATATCGCCTTGTACAGGCCCTCTTTTTCGCTGCCAGTCAGGCTCTTGTCAGCAGTCAACGCTGACTATTGGGCGCAAGTCCCATTATTAGATTTGCGCTGCCGTCAGCCTTGGCGATGTTCCTGCTGGCCTTCTCTACGTTTTCCTTGTACAGGTCGATGCCAACGAACCTGCGGCCAAGCGACGCCGCGACGATGCCTGTCGTGCCCCTGCCGGCAAAGGGATCGAGGACATAGTCGGCCTTTTCTGTTGCAAACCTTACGATCATATCTACCAGCTCTTCCGGGAATATGGCAAAGTGTTCGTTGCCGTAGTGGGCCTTTGTCGCGACTTCCCAGACGTTTGACGGGTTCTTACCATTTGGGTTGCAGACCGCAAATATCGGGTAGTGCTTGTGATCGCCTATCCTCCTGCGCGTCGCGTGACGCTTGAACTTGCGATAGCATGTCGGACAGAATTTTTCCGGGTCGTAACCGTAGGCCCGTGCAATTTCCGAAGTGGTCGGAAGCACTGAAAGCGGAGTTGAAGGGGACGCGCTGTGTATGATATCTGCAATACGGGCGATCTCGACTCTGTCCGGGTTCCCAGGCGAGTACTGCACCATGGCGGGTGGCGGCACCTTGTTGCGCCCTTCGGCAGCCTCGTTGCCCTGTACCCTCACCGCGTCAAGGTTTGCGTAAGAGCGGCGGTTCTTTGAAAAGAACATGACGTATTCGTACGCCTGAGAAAAATTGTCTTGGGAGCTGCTGCTGACGTTGTTCTTCTTGTACCAGACAATGTCTTCTCGAAAGATATATCCCGCTTGCACCAGCTTTTCTGCAAGACGGTGAGGAATTCGCAGTTTTTCGTGCTGGCGCCGGGTATCCCCTATAACTATCCAGAGGCTGCCGTCCTCTTCAAGCACGTCCCGGCATGCAGCAAACACTCTTGCCAGCGACTCCAGATACGCCTCGGGCGTATGCTCCCTGCCTATCTCCTGCCCGTCAGAACCATAGTGGCGGTGACCGTAGTATGGAGGTGACGTGATGATGGCGCGGAACTTGATGTTGCTTGGCAGGCGCTTTACAGTTTCATAAGCGTCGCCGTGGATTATCTTGAAGGACTCGCTGTCCAAGTATCGCATTAAAAACGCCGCAGGTGGCTCTTAACCTTATCTATGGTTAGCGCAGGCTCGAGGTGTTGATGCCGATCCTCCTTCCGCGCTCGTCGATGCTGCTCACGACGGTGTTGTGCTCTCGGAGTATCCTGTTGTTTTCTTTTAACGCCGCGAGGATTTCGTTCAGCAGGCGCAGCGTTTCCTCATAATAGCGGGGATCGCGATCCTCCTCCATATGCTAGAATTCAGGCCACGCTGCATATCAGGCTTGTAGAATAATACTCAAGAGCACTATTCCACAGACATCAACATATATTTGGGCAGCAAAAT
>DASPGV010000020.1:0-28399 GCA_035620415.1 Nitrososphaera sp. | reverse complement strand
ATTGAAATTCTTCTGCCTGGTGTCTGCAAAAGCCAGGATTTGGAGGTAATGTCGAGCCAGAACACATCACCATAAACATTTTATCAATAGAAGCGTCATCTTGAGATAATGGAAGAACTTGACCACAGGCGATACGAGTTTGCGTGCAATGAATGTGGGAAAGAATCCCGCTCCATCGAAGAATATGTCCGGCACTGCATGAATCTCCACCCTAAATTGATCGGAACTGCCCCCACATAGTCTTCACGCTACAATTCCACAGCACTTTTTAACATGTCGCCCCATACAGCATTCCATACTTGGAAGGCCCTGCAAAATTCAACATAGGACAGGCAATAGATGGCACAAAGTTCGAGATTGACCGCGCGTCGCTCACGAAACACGCGATAATTTTGGGAGCCACTGGATCGGGCAAGACTGTGCTATCAAAGGTGATCGTGGAAGAAGCCGCGCTGCAGGGCATCCCGACTTTTGCAATCGACCCAAAAGGAGACATCGGCAACTTGGCGTTCAAGTCGGCCAGCTTTGATTTCGGGAAGTGGTCGGGCAAGGAAGCTGATGTGTTGAAAATCGACAGGCCAAAATATACCTCCGGCCTGCAAAATACGTACCGCGAAAAGGCAGCCGAGTTCAAGGTGGCATCTGACGCCGCCTCACGCTTTGAAAAGGTCACTGTCAGGATTTTCACGCCCAAGTCATCGGCCGGGCTTGCCGTTGGAATCTCGCCAGATCTGTCAGCCCCAAAAGATTTCAACCGGCTCCTGAGCACCGACATTGCCTCGGCAGCAGACCTGCTCGACCTGACTTCATTTAACCTCCTCCGTCTGGCCGGCTATGGCGAGGGCGACAGGAAGCAGATAACATTCGTCTCTGCGGTCCTTGAGAATGCGTGGAAAAACGGCGAGAATCTCACTGTAAAGGATCTCATAAAGAACATCGAAACCCCCGCGTTCAGCTACGTCGGCTCGCTCCCGGTATCCAAGGTCGTGTCGGACAAGGAAAGGAAGGATTTGGCAACTAGGATAAACCTTCTGATATCCGATCCAAAGCTGCGGTCGTGGTCATCCGCAGAATCGATCAACTTTTCAGAGTTGTTCGGCAGCCCTTCGATAAACATACTCGATCTGCGCAACATCCAGTCAGAGCATGAAAAGCGCCTGTTTGTCGAGCTAATACTACAACAGCTATTCCAGTGGCTGATCAAGCAGGGCAGCGCGCAGACCCTGCGGTATCTTTTGTATTTCGATGAAATTGCCGGCTACTGCCCGCCTGTCAGGGAGCCGCCTTCAAAGAAGCTGCTGTTGCTCCTGATCAAGCAGGCAAGGTCATTTGGCCTGGGTCTCTTGCTTGCAAGCCAAAACGCTATCGACCTTGACTACAAGGTGATATCGAATGCCAACATCCGCTTTATCGGCCGGCTTGGAGCGCAGCGCGACATCCAGCGCGTAAGCGTTGGGCTGGAGCTCGACTCTGACGCGGAAAGGGATATCGCAAGACTGAGGCCGGGCGAATTCTTCTGCAACACCTTCGACCCCAAGTTCAGGTCTGTCATCAAGTCAAGGTGGACGCTGACATACCATAGGGGGCCGCTTGAGAACAGTGAGATTTTTGAACTAATGGCCCAGTTCAAGAAAAGCGAGCCTGTCGCTGAACAAGAGGCAGGCGAGCCAGCAATTGAAGAAACAATCGACCCGGAAAAACCAACAAAGTTCCTCACAGTCGTGGCGCACGAAGACCCAATAGTAGCTGCGGCAAGTGACAACGAAACGTTCCTGATGCTGGAAAAGAAATTCGAGCCAAGAAACCTGTCCAGCTTCATCAAGCTTGGCAGCAACCTAAAGTCTGTCAAGGTGCTCTCGACGGAACCAGAAGAAAGGTTCTATCCGGTCTTTGAGCTGAACGCTTCAGTTTTTGAAAAAGGTTATGTGAAGCAGTCGCTCGACAAGATAGTAGAGCTAGCCGGCCTTGGTGATAATTTACTCGAGCTGCCCGAACACACCATAACTTCGCATCGCCACGTCCCAACTGAAACGCGCAAAGACGCCGAGCTGTGGAAGGGCGAGATCCGAAAGGCGGTCAATGAAATGGAAAAAGAGCTAAAGCACAAGTTTGACATCCTTATCGAAGAAAAGAGGAAGGAGAATATTGCGACAAGATCAGAAAAGCCACGCGCCAAGATCGCGGACATTGACGCAAACATAGCGCAACTGCAGCAGTCGATCAATAGCGACATAGACACCGTAAAGGAATACGAAAAGCTGCACAAGCAGCTAAAAAAAGATAGCAAGAAGAAAAAGAGCCTCAAGGCGCAAGTGATATCGACAGAAAACAGGATCGAGACGAAAAAGCAAAAGATCGTTTCAACAAGGAGAAAGATAGAGCAGCTGCATACCGATAGAAAGGCGCTTGAGGAAAAGCTGTTAGAAATCCAGCACGACGAAAAAGAAAGGTTCCACCAAGCGCTTGCCAACATCAAAAGCAAGACTAGCTCTGGCATTACCGGCTGGCTAGTCGAAACGGTATATCGCGCCAGAATTATTGTGAATGATTCAAAGGAGCATTACGGCGATGTGGTGTGGAGCACATACACCGGGCAGGGAACTTGGGGAAGATGCTCTTTCTGCTCTGTCGCGCTTGCAGAAGGATCTGCATGCAGCTGCGGCAACTTGCTCTGCAGCTCGCACCTTGCTTACTGCAAGATATGTCTGGAGCCGGCCTGCGCAGAACACCGCGCGCTGTGCTACATCTGCAGCTCTACGTTCTGCGCTGCCCACTATGTGAGGTGCGAGATATGCAGGCGGCCTGCATGCGCAGGCCACAGCGGCGCGTGTAGTATATGCAACAGGAACGTGTGCAGCAATTGCTCGCAGAAGAAAGGTCTCATCAAGAGCAAGATAATCTGTACTGGCTGCTCTGCGCCTTAATCAACAAAGACTGCTAACCCTTACGGTCTTCGGCAACAATCATAGTCAGGCTTGATCTGATGTTGGCAATAGAGCGAATTTTTGTCACTATTTTTGATATCCCATTGTCAGATTCAGCATTCAATTTTGCAATAATGTCATAAACACCCGATAGTCCGGCGGCTTCTGAAACGCCTGAAATGTCGCTTATTTCAGAAATAATCACATTCTCAGCCCCGATGTCACAATTCAAAAGCACAAAAGCTACAGACATGCTCTATATGGGCACCTCAGGTATTAAACACTGCTGGTTACAGTTTGCCTCGCGACGTCAAAATCCCCCTAAACTGGGACTAGTATTGCAGACTTCAACACAAGCATCTTTATAGCAAATGCATTCCAATAACAGGAGATACTTGGATGCCGATGCTTATGTTAAAGTGCAAGACCTGCGGCGAGGTGTTTTCAGGGGTCTACGTCCCAGAACAAAGCACCAAAGATTTCGAGTTAGCTGCGACAAGCACCAGTACTTTACACACGTGTTCTAGAGGACACAATAACGAATACGTCTCTGCAGATTACATGGATTGGTCTTAACTCTATTGCCAAACAGAAACCTGCAAAGAGTAGCGCTGGTAACCTACCCTGACAGCTTTACGCTGGAAGAAGCAAAAAGCCTTGTCGAGTCGGCGGATCGGAAAACTGTACGAGTATTCACTCAAAAATACCTGAACCACTCCGAGTATGGAATAGGTTCAGGCAAAGCTCAGGAGCTGAAAGAATTCATGAAAGAATCTGGAGCAGAGCAGATAATCGTCGACGAGCGCCTCACGTCAAGGCAGATACACAATCTGGAAAAACTAACAGGAGTGCAGGTAATCGATAGGGAAAGATTGATACTTGACATTTTTTATTCGCGCGCTACTACGGTAGAGGCAAAGCTGCAGATAGAACTTGCAGAAATAAAGTACGAAATCCCCCGCGTGCGAGAAGTCGCCAAGATGACATCGGGCAACGAGCGCCCCGGAAAAGGCGGCATGGGAGAGTACACCGTTGATGTAAAGTTCCGCGATCTGAAGAGGCGCATGTCATTTATCAAAGAGAAACTGGACGAAGCAAAACGAAAACGCGATCTTTACCACCAGCAACGGATCAAGACTGAGATGCCGGTCGTTTCACTTGTGGGATACACAAGCTCCGGCAAGACGACGCTGTTCAACCTGCTCACCAAGGAGAACAAGCAGACATCCAGCAGCCTGTTTACGACGCTTTCAACAACAACCAGGGCGCTGAAGGTTGGTGATGAAGGCAACAACAAAAAGGGAGACGTACTGCTTACGGATACAGTAGGTTTCATCAGCAGGCTGCCGACATACATGATCGACGCGTTCAAATCGACTCTTGAAGAATCTTTAAGCGCAGACCTTATCATGCTCTTAATTGACGCGTCAGAAGATGTACAAGAAATCAGGATAAAGTATACTGCATGCTGGCAGATACTTGAAGAGTTAAAGGTGGACAGGTCAAAGGTTGTTGTAGTTTTTACAAAGTTTGACAGGCTGCGGCCCTTGGAGACAGAAGTGGCAATCGAGAAAATTACCAAGTACATGGGAATGCCTAGCCAGACTATTACCATATCGTCAAAGAACGGCTATGGGATACACAAGCTAAAGACAGCGATTAGTCAGCGCATCAAGGTTCAGTAACAGATCCGCTCATACGAGACGAGTCTAGGTCTACAATACACAGTGTTAAATACGGATAGTATCGTAGAATAAGTGAATGAAAAGAAGATATTCTGGCAATGCTGGTGGCGGCGGTAAATGTGAATGCATCTGCCATACCAGACCAAACACTGATTATTGTGGATACTGTGCTCCTTCGCACAGAAGATTCACGTAAATTCCTTTCTTTTTGAGTGATGCATAAAGCTCGGTTTAATAGTCCCGCCAGCGTAGTAATAGTGGTTATTTTGTCTGCGATTAAACAGGATTTATTGACCATCAAGCAACGCCAAGAGATAGAGTCCCGTCTAGCCAATTACAACATCCCGCTGCAGATCTTTCAGATGGTGGCAGAAAGGTGTGAATGTACATTTGACGCACATTCCAAAAAAGACCTACCAAGAGGATCCAAAATAATGGCCATGCTTGCCGGATTGAATGACAGGTCGATAATCTTGCTCAAGCAGATGTTTCTTGACTGCGACGACTCTTTTTCAAATTTCAGGTTCGCGGTATTTCTTTCCTCCCGTTACAGTCCAATGCTGCACAAATTCGTAATGGATGCCAAACTTGATGGCGGCAAATCCAGGCTCAGTCATGCCGTTGACATTTGCATCTACAGTCGGCAGACAGAAGAATTGGTGGCAGTTGGAATGCAAAATAAAGACACTGGGCAGCGGGCTTGCAACAAAAAGTCGCTGCAGAAATTCCTGGCTGTCATAGAGGACATTCGCACAGCCCACCCAAATATGCATGGGGCCTACTATGCGTCTTCATATGGTTATGAGGTCAGCGACCTTTCATTCTGGACGAGAAAAGCAGATGCTAGGAAAAAGAAAGACGATGGCAAGGCAATGGAGATCAAGTTATTCGAGTACAAGGACAAGATATATTTTGAAAGCAGGTCTCCTTTTCGCCCAATATAACATTATGCCGAGCTGTCTATCGCGTCCATTATTACCTGTGCAGCATGGGCGCCAAAGTTCATCCTGCAATAGTTCTCATTTTTCAGTTTTGAGTCAAGCTTGCCGTTTCTGACGAGCTCTGATACTCTGTTTACCGCACCAAGATAATTCATCGAAGTCTTCCATGTAAGTATGATTTCGCACCTGTCGCACACGCTAGACTTCGCATTGGTCGCATAGATTGCATCACAAAAAGTGCACTTGTTGTATACCATCGACTTGCCCGCCCTTGGGGCGCCTATGCCAAAATGGACCGTGTTAAAACAATTGATACAGAGGTGTTTTGCACATTTTAAACAGGTGTGGTATTCCTCACCCTTCCTGCACATTTCACAAGCTGCCAAACGATCACGATCTGGATTTTATTTTCTTCGAACATGCGTCACAATATTTTTCTATCATAGTGACGCCGTCGCCGACATTAAAAAGGGCCTCAACTGTTGCCAGATTGCCGCATGTTGCGCAATATTTCAGCTTTTTCTCCTTGGGCCCGCGCACAAAAGGTTTTACGGAGATTAGAGCTTTTGCCATATCATCCCAAACTCCCGACAAACGCAATTAGAGAAACTGCAACAATCGCAGTTCCGATGAACAAGAATTTGATATTCTTACTAGTCATCGCTTCATAGGGTCGTTCGAGCCATAAGAACGTACTTAATCCTGAGCAGATGCGTGCTAGAACAATTTTCGAGCTGGCTTAAAACCACTTGAGACAATCCCTACATGTGAAAAGGTATGCGCTGGCCGTCCTAGCGCTAGCAGTAATCATTGTTATGCCTGCGAGCGCGCAGAACGGCGTCCCTGTAAGGAATGCCCTCGTAGTGGTCAGCGGGCAGGACGACTTTGCGCTGCGGTCTATCCTCGTCTCAGGCGGATCGCCTTCAGGAGTAATTAAGGCACTTGAAACAACAGAAGAGCTGCTGTCCACTTCGGCACCGCGTGTCTGGACAGACTCGGCCGGCCGCTTTGCACTGGACGCGCCGCTGAGCCCTAGCACCTATAACGTCACAGCGTTTGCACCCGGCTTTGTGTCATCGTCTCACAGCCTGGCAGTAGACGGCAGCGGCGCTGTCAGGAATCTCACGATCTTTATGCAGCAGTCCGCGATGGTATCCGGGCAGGTCACCGACGAGCAGGGAAGGCCAATCCCAGGCATCGTGGTCGCGGCGTCAAGCCTACACTCGGTCAATTATGACGTCACGATGGACGACGGAGTTTTTGTCCTCAATACCGGCCTAAAGACAGGCCAGTATGACATCTATGCGTTCAAGCCCGGCATAGACGTTGCCAGCCTTCAAGTCCTTCTCAACGATACAAAGCTTGGCAAGCTTGAGAACAAGGTCCCTTCGCTCTTTAAAACAGACGCCGCTGGCTATGTATCGCATGTCTCAACCGTGCAGCTGGAGCAGGGCAAGCTCACTACGCTGAACGTCCAGCTAGATGGCTCGCACATCATATCCGGCAGGGTGACAGACAGCACGGGCAGCCCTGTGCCCAAGGTCGCAGTGTTTGCATTTGACAGCAGTGGCGCGATGGCCAATGTCGCCGCGGTGACGGACTCTGGCGGGTGGTACACGCTTGACAACGATCTGGCATCAGGAACATACACCATAGTCATCCCGTCGCTTTTTGGCAAAGGCTACGCCCCGGCAAGCGCCACCGTGACCGTCCCGGCAGAAAATACGGTTGATTTTGTTCTGGACAAATCCGGCACGATTGCAGGAAGGGTGATTGATGCAGGAGGAAACCCAGTTGAAGGAGCCACAATTCTTGCGATATCAAACAGCTTTATCCTGAACGACACACAGCTTGCCCTGTTCCTTGCCACCGGCATGGCAACTGCAACATCCGATCAGGATGGAAGGTTTATACTCAACAACGGCATCGGCGGCGAAACGTACACTGTTACGGCTTCTTTTGGCAGCATGCCTGTAAGCGGCTACGCAGAGGCAAAGGCCGGCAGCTCCACAGACATAGTCCTTGATTTTGAAGAAACCATCACGATAAAAGGCAAAGTGACAGCCGATGGCGGACCTGTGGAAAATGCCTTGGTGGCTCCAAGCTTTGCCAGCACAATCGCCGGCGCAGGATCGCTTGCGACCCGGACCGGTACTGACGGAACATACGAACTGACCATCCCTCTCAAGGACAAAAGCACAAGATCGCTTTTTGACGAAGTCGCAGTGTCGGCGGACGGGTACAAGAGTGCAACCGCGCGTGGCAACACGACGGTCGTGCTGGAAAAGATACCGGCTGCTAAAATAACGGGGGTCGTGATAGCGCAAAAGCCACTTTCGCCGCCGGTCGAAACTGTACTGATAAGGAACGGGACGGTCGTCTTTGAGCACGAAGGCGCGCAGTATGATATCGGCCTGCAGACAAACGCGCGCGTGCTTGATGCGGCCTTTGACCCGCAGAGCAGAAGCATCAGGATAGATCTGGAGGGGGTGCAGGACGCTGCAGGCAGATCGGAATTCCTGATTCCAAAGGAATTCATGGCCGGCCCCTTTGTGGTCAGCCTGGACGGCATGATATCTGAAGGCGAAATCACGGAGGATCAGACGCACACCATGATTGCAGTGGAGCACGTGCACGATCTCCGGGAGATCACGATACAGGGGGCGACCGCTGTACCCGAGTTCCCGTTGCCTGCGCTTCTGGCCGCGGCCGGAATAGCTGCGACGCTTGCGTGGCAGAGGCTAAGGGACTAGGAACCAGTGCATTCGCCAAACATCCTCTCTTCGCCTGTCTGCACTATTGTGCAGCTGACCTGCGGAACGGCCTGCTGGCCGGCGCCCGTATTGACGCTGTTTGTGAATGTCGCGGCCACAAAGCTGGTTATGAAAAACACAAGAGCAATGACTACCAGCAGGAAAAGCACTAGCCGCGACTTGCTGCTGCTGGTAGCACTCATTGCAGAATAATAGATAAAAGCAATTAGTAATCTTTTCTGTCACTCATGATTTTTAAGGTTCTGCCACCATAGTGGCAATAGATGTTTGAAAACGAGCACACCGTGCACAGGTTCATGGTAGAGAAGGGGGAAGGGCAGTTCCACGATAGGTACGAGAGGGCGCTGGAGCAGGTGAGGTCCGAGTTTGGCAGGAAATACCCAATGATAATCGGGGGCAGGGAAGCGAGGACATCGTCTACCGTTGCTCAGACGTCACCGATAGACACCCGGATAGTGCTTGGCTACCTTCCGGTTGGGGGAGCCGACCATGTCAGGCAGGCGGTGGCGGCTGCCAAGAAGGCGTTTGAGAGCTGGGGCAGGACGGGCTACCAGGAGCGCGTGCGGGTATGCAGGTCTGCGGCCGACATCATGAGCCAGCGCAAGTTCGAGCTTGCCGCATGGATATCGTACGAAAACGGCAAGAACCGCTACGAAGCCATAGCGGATGTCGATGAGGCCATAGACTTTTTGCGCTACTACGCCGAAGAAATGGAGAAGAACGGCGGCTTTGAAACCGTCATGAAGAGCGCCCAGCCAAATGAAAAGAGCAGGAGCGTGCTGAAGCCGTACGGAGTATGGGGAGTAATAGCCCCGTTCAATTTTCCTGCGGCTATCCTGGTGGGAATGAGCGCCGGCGCAATAATCACCGGCAACACGGTGGTCGTCAAGCCGTCGAGCAACACGCCAATCATCGCGTCCAAGTTTGCAGAGATATTCAAGCAGGCAGGACTTCCAGATGGGGTCTTTAACCTTGTCATCGGCCCGGGGAGCAAGGTCGGGGGCGAGCTTGTCGCCAGCAATGACGTCTCCGGCATAGTGTTCACAGGTTCTCGCGACGTGGGCTACGGCATGGCCCGGGAGTTCAGCAAAACAAGGCCCAGACCGCTGGTGGCCGAGCTCGGGGGCAAGAACCCGGCGATAGTCACAGAGACGGCAGACATTGGCAAGGCAGTCGACGGCGTCCTCAAGGCGGCGTTTGGCTACTCGGGCCAAAAGTGCAGCGCGTGCTCGCGCGTCTACGTGCAAAAGAAGGTCAAAGACGAATTCCTGAACAGGCTCGTGGAAAAGACAAAGGATCTGCCAGTAGGAAACCCGCTTGACCCAAACACCTTCGTCGGCCCCCTTGCCAACGAGGACGCCTACAAGAAGTACCAGCAGTACGTCAGGATCGCGGACAGGGATGGCAAGATCCTAGTTGGCGGCTCTGCCAGAAAGGACGGCGAGCTAAAGCACGGATACTACGTCCAGCCCACGATCGTTTCCGGCCTGCCCAAAAAGCACCGGCTGTTCAAGGAGGAGCTGTTCGTTCCTATCCTGTGCGTGGCCGACTACGACAAGTTCGACGACGCGATCAAGCTCGCCAATGAGGCCGAGTACGGCCTGACGGCCGGTATATTCAGCGGCAGGCAGGACGAGATCAAAGAATTCCTCGACTGCATCGAAGCAGGGGTCGTCTACGTCAACAGGCAGGCAAGCGCCACCACCGGCGCGATGGTCGGGTGCCAGCCATTTGGCGGCTGGAAGAACTCTGGGACGACTGGAAGGGGGACGGGCGGGCCCCACTACCTCACTCAGTTCATGCACGAGCAGAGCCAGACTATTGCTGAATGAGGGACCTTGCAAGGAGCAGAAGGTTGCGCTTGCGCTCCCTTATCCTGCGGACAGAGTAGGGGAGCCACTGGCTGCCATACGGGATGTATTCGGCCACCGCGAATTTCTTGGCAACAAGGTCGTTCTTCAGCTCGTCGCGGATCCCCATGAGCATCTGGAACTCGACTTTTGAATCCCTACCAAGCCTGATCGCCTCTTCGATCATGGCCGAGTCGTGCGTGGCTATAGCGAAGTAATTCCCGCTTTCAAAGAGCATCTTCATCAGCTTCAGGTAGTTGGCGTCGACCTCGTCCTTCGTGGAGAACGCGTGCTCCTCGGGCTCGTGGTACGCGCCCTTGACCAACCTCACCTTGCCGCCCTGCTCAACAATGTGCAGGATGTCGCTTGCGCTCCTGCGCAAATACGACTGTATGGCGATGCCGGTCATCTTGTATTGCCAGTAGAGCTCAAGATAGATCGCTATCGTGTCTTCGGTGAACCTGACAGACTCCATGTCTATCCACACGAACTGCCCGAGATCCCTTGCCTTGGCGGCGAGCTTTTCAAAGTTCTGCAGGCACAGGTCGTAGCCGATCGCAAGGCCGAGCTGCGTCGGCTTGGCCGAAACGCAGCCGCGAACATTCCTTGCCTTCATCAGATCCATGAGCGACAGGTATTCGCCTACCGTCTGGTCCACCGCCTTCAGGTCAGTGGTGTCCTCGCCGAGGAAGTTCAGGATCGCCGACATGCCGCGGCTGTTTGAGTCAAGCGCCGCCGCTATCGCCTCGTCGGTGCTATAGCCGGCGACCCACTTTTTAGCCACCCGGAACAGCAGCCGCTCCATCAGACCTGCATCATAGTTGTGCGAGTGGGTCGCGGTCTCCAACATGAAAAAGATCGTGCTTCATTGATATAACCTTAGACAGTAAGGATGGCCTTCTTCAATTCCTTTATCCTGTAGAATGCCTTGCACGAGACGCAGCTCCACCTCTCGATGTCGCCCAGCCTTGTTACGACGGTTCGTTGGAAGAGTTCGCAGCCGCGATCGGGGCAGTGTAGCACGATCAAGTCCTGCGCCGGCTGCATTAAATATCAAGAGCTAGAATGTTCTGGGTCAAGTCTCTGCGCGGACATAATCTTTTATTGAGTCTGCATTGAAGGGTGCGTGAATGATAGTCGACGTTCTAAGGCAGGCGTGCAGGCAGGTCCATGCTAGGACGAAGGGGCTTGCCGGGACTGCCCGGGCGAACAGGCAGGTGGGCAGGGGGGCCGGGGGCGACATGTCGCGCAGGATCGACCTCGTGGCTGAGAAGACGGTGATCGACATCGTCAGGAAGCGGGGGATCGACGCCACGATAATAGGCGAGGAGTGCGGCAGGATCGAGGGCAAGCATGGTTACATCATCATGGACGCGATAGACGGCACCACAAACGCCGTTCGCGGGATACCGTTCTACTGCTGCTCGGTGGCGTACGCGACCGACTTTAGGCTGAGCGCGGTGACCGACGGCGCTATAATCGACCTTGCAAGGGGCGACCTCTACTATGCGTCAAGGGGCAAGGGGGCGTTCCTCAACGACAAGAGAATATCTGCAAAGAAGGAGAGCCCGCCTGACCCGACAATCGGGCTGAACGTGTCCGGCGTCAAGCCCGCGGTAGTCGGGCGCCTTGCGCCAATCATCGCGGACGCCGACCACACCCGGCAGTTTGGGGCAAACGCGCTGGAGATGTGCTTCCTTGCCCGTGGGCTCTTGGATGCGTACGTCGACCTGAGGGGCAAGATCCGGCCGACCGACATTGCCGCCGGCTACCTCATAGCAAAGGAGGCGGGGGCAAAGGTGTATTCGGACACAGGCTCCGACCTAGAATCGGACCTGGACGTAAAGACGAGGCTCTCGTACATAGCGGTGGCAAACGACGGCATGCGCGAGCGGCTGTCGGTACTGTTCTAGGGCGCGTGCGAGCGTTTCCAGTGGAGCATGTGGAACCGAAAATTAGTTCTTTTATACCCGATCGGCAAGGAGCGATAGAGCTCTGCAACGAAATCTGCCATAACGGCACCGAAAGGCGGCAGATCAGATTACTTATCTAAAAGCTGCCACTACCATTAATGTGATAGCGAAGAATCCTTCGTTACCCGAAGAGGGGCAGGTACCCCCGAAAAAACAAAAGACTTTTGCGGCAGCAAACGTCGGCTTTGCCTTTTTGGAGTTCGTTACAATGCTGGCGGCCGTGGGGATCGGAGTCGGAATCGGCGTGTACCTTGACAACGCGATGGCAAGCGCCTTTGCGGCGCACGTTCTGGCAGGCGTCACTGTCGCGCTGATGAACGAGATTGGCAAGAAGCTTAAGAAAAAAGTGTAAGCGCCCGGGCCGGGATTCGAACCCGGGTCGGAGGAGTGACAGTCCCCCATACTGGACCGGACTGTACGATTCTGGTTAACAGAAGCAACCAGGTATCTCTATACTACCCGGGCGCACGTAAACCGACTTTTATAAAACCAATTAAAACGTTTTGGTTCTAAGGCGTTAGTCCCTGCGGTGATAGCACAGGTGCTCGTTGATGTCATTATAGTACCTGTCGCATCGGATACACAGGTACTTGGCTTCAATTGTCCGCGGATGGTTGAACTTTCTCATGGTTTTGATAACGCCTACAACGGCCAGACTCGCAAGAGCTGCTATGGCGGCAAGTACTGAAAAAAGCGGCTGCCAATATTCCATCGCTGCAGCATCCTACTGTGCACCACTTAAGTTATTGCAATAATTTTATTAGTAAGTCAGTAAATACTACTAGGTATGCAAGAAGAACCAGTGGACGGCAAGGGCGCGCGCTGCGCGCTGGTTGGCGTCTGGGAAGTGCTTGGAAGGCGCTGGTCGCTCCACATTTTGAAGAACCTCAGCACGAGAGAAGTCATCAGGTTCAACGAGCTAAAACGGTCGTTAACGGGCATTAGCAGCACTGTTTTGTCAGAGCGTTTGTTAGAATTAGAGCGCGAGGGCCTGGTCACGAAAAAGATCTACCCCGAGGTCCCGCCTAGGGTGGAGTACAGCATGACGCCCCAGGCAAAGGAGCTTGAAGTCATAATAAAAGAGCTGGCCCGCTGGGCCGAAAAATGGAAGGGCCCGGCCTTAAAGCCGGTGGCTGTGCAGAAAAAAAACTAGCGCAGCTTCTGGAACTGTTTGTCCTGAGCGGTGACCACGCCTACTTCTACCACGGGCCGCTCGCCTAGCGCCTTTTCTATCGCCCTGTTGCTCAGCTCGGCTGCCTGCTCGACGCTCATGTCGGCGCTGTAGTCGCGCTGCACGACATCGAGCGCAATGTCTGCGGACTGGCCTATCACAAAGCCCGAGCCGCGCATGAACGTTCCGCTTGGGTCCACCTGGTAGAGCTGCACGCCCGTCTGGTCGACGCCGGCAACGATCACCGAGGCCGCCTGCGGCCTGACCGCGTATATGGTGTAGTTGTGCAGGAACGACCCGAGGTGCTTTGCAAGCGATCCGACGTCTATCGGGCTCTCAAAGTTGAGCCTGTGCTTCTGCGCCTCAAGCCTCAGCTCCTCTATCAGCTGCAGTATGTCGCCGATGTAGCCCGAGCCAGTGGCGCCCACGTGACCGTCAATTGCGAATATCTTTTCGGCCGGGTCTATCAGCGCCCTAACGGGCTTGATGTGGCTCGCCAAGAGCGCGAACGACGGTGTCTTGATCCCTATTGTAGTCGATCCCCTTTTTACCGCTTCGAGCGCGCTGTCGACCAGCACCAGTCTACCTTCTGGCCCGTAAAAGTACGGGTACCTTCCTCCATAGTTTCCAGCTTCTGCCATTTACCTTGCAACCTCCACTACCAAGTTCGGGATCACAAGCACGTCGATCCCGTTGCCAGAGCCGGGGTCGCGCTCCATTGCAGCCGACACCGCCTTTGCTGCTATCTGCTTTGCGTCGTCGTTCGTGACCTCTTTGTGGTACGTGCTCTCAAGCACGCCGTACGCTATTGGCGAGCCCGAACCGGAGGACGCAAAGTCCTCGCTTGTTATCGCGCCGCTCATGTCTGCCGCATAGATGTGCCCGCCTTCCTGATCGACTCCTGCAACCAGCAGTTCAACAAAATACGGCTGGTAGTTCTTCATGCCCGAGTACGCCAGGTTTGCGATCAGCCTTGCGGATTCCTTGACAGTCAGCGGGAATCCCCTCCGCAGCTCGATCAGCTTGCGCTCCGCCTTGGCCACCTTGATCAGGTATTCCGCGTCGGACAGCTGGCCTGCTATGGCGACTGCGAGCGTGTCGTCTATCTTGGCTATCTTTTGCGTTATCTTCGAACCGATGAAAAAGCCCTTGCTTGCCCTCTTGTCAGAGCCCAGCACGACCCCTTCATTGGTCTTGATTCCAACTATCGTTGTCATATGCCATAGTATAGGAAGGGGCCGGGTAAATTGACCGGCAATGCCGGAAACAGGTCACAGCTAGCTGTATGAGACGCGGTGGTCGACCGTGAAGGCGCCGAGCCTGCTCTGCATCGCTTTTGTTATCTGCTCGTATATTGCATAAGACCCTACCATAGCCTCGACCTTCTCCTTCTCGGTCGCCGCGTTGGTCTCGATTATGACATAGTCTGCGATCAGCCGCAGGTTGATCTGGAACGACCCGTCGTCGCTTGACCACTGGAGCGTATAGCCGGTGCCACTTTCTATCATGCCCAGCCACCGGAGGTTCTTGAACCACCTGCCCACAAGCTGGCGCACGACTTCAAAAGCCCTGACGTTGAACGGGATGTACGTCTGCAATAATTGCATATATTCCCTGCCCTTTGGCCTTATAGCGTCGATCTTTGAAACTGCGGACTCGCCGGTCTTGGAGAGCCTGTAGCCCACCGTGGACTTCTCCACCAACCCCATTTCCTCGAGCCTGTGCAACGCCCGCGACAGGCTCTGCTGGTGCAGTGAGAGCTTGCGCATCAATCCCTTGAACGAATAGTTCGATCCGGCTTCGTTCAGCACGGAAAGGATCTTGTTGTCGTTATTGTGCAGGTCGGTCGTAGAAAGCGTTTCCTCTTCGACAAGGATCTGCGCGGTCTTGCCGCGGGAGATGACCTCTTTTTCTTTCACAGAGTCCTCTGCCTTGGTCTCGTCCTTGAGGGTCGATTTTTCGGAAACGTCGCCTTCCACTTTCATACTATAAAGCGCCCCGCGAAATATAAGTTGTAAAGTAACTAGTTCGTGAGTTGGTAAGCAAAACCCTACTAGTACACCTCTATCGACTCTTCCTTGAAGCCCATCTTGACGAGCAGCCCCTTGACGGTCTCTCTGTGGTCTCCCTGCAAGATTATCTGGCCGTCCTTGAACGTGCCTCCGGTGCCGATACTGGTCTTCATCTTTTTCGTTATCTCCCTGCCGTCAGACCTGTTCTGCAGGCCGGACACCACCGTCACGGGCTTGCGCCACTTCCTGACGTCCTTTGTAATCACTATTGCCGCTTCTCCCTTTTCGATCTCTTTAATCAGGTCGTCCATTGAATCATGGTCGGACACTAGGCTTGTCAACACAGCCCACACTCAAAAGTGTTGCCGTAAAAAAAATCATGGGCGCTCGTCCACCTGCACCGGTACCTGGAGCTGGCGCCCGTAGCGGTTGACGGTAAGAGTCAGCCGGTCGTTTACCTGTTTTTTGCGAACATGTGATGCGATCTGCGTCGGGTCCTCCACCCTGCTGCCATCAATCCCCTCGATTATGTCGCCCTTTCTCAGGCCGGCGTCGTCTGCCGGGCTGTACGGCTCTACCTGAGCAATGAGCGCGCCCTCGGTCGCAGGCAGGCCATAGTAGCGCGCAAGCTGCGGGGTGACCTTCATAGACGCGACTCCGATCCACGGCCGCGTCACCCTGCCCGTTTCAATGAGCTCCTTTAGTATCGACTTGGCAGTGTTGACAGGCACCGCAAACCCGATCCCCTGCGCGTAGGGCATGTTGGCGGTGTTGATGGCAACCACCTGGCCCTTTGTGTTGACAAGCGGCCCGCCCGAGTTGCCGGGGTTGATTGCGGCGTCGGTCTGTATGAGCTCGAGCACGCCGGTCCTTGCCTGTATGCTCCTGTTGAGTAAACTGATTATGCCTGCTGTCACGGCCGGCCCGCCTGTTAGCCCGAACGGGTTTCCGATCGCCAACACTATCTGGCCGGCCTTCAAGTCGTCCGAGTTGCCAAGCTCTGCAGCCGGCAGCGGCTGCTCGGCCTCTACTTTGATCACGGCAAGGTCGGTCACCTCGTCGCTGCCGACCACCCTGCCCCTCAGCACCCTGCCGTCCGTCAGAGTCACCTTGAGCCTCTCTGCGTCGTCGATCACGTGGTTGTTTGTGAGGATGTAGCCCTTTCCGTCAATGACCACGCCCGAGCCCACACCCTCGACGGGAAAGACCCTGAACAGCTGGTCCTGCAGCATCCTGACGCTTGCGATGTTGACGACGCTTTTGCCTACCTTGTCTACCGCGTTAACAAGCACATCTTCCGGAAGAGGTATCATGCCTGTATATTACAAAGCGGTGCGTAAATTGACCGGCTATTCTAAAATCTGGTCACAGTGGTCAAAAAAGAAAAGGAAGGTTATGTCAGCTTACGCTGACCGTTCCAACCATATTCGGATGAACTGCGCAGTAGTAGGGGAACTCACCTGCTTCTTCAAATGTGTGCTCGAACGTGTCGCCCGGAGCCATCAGTGGGTTCAGGTTTGGCGAAGAGTCGAACTTGCCGTCCGGCTGCCCGTTAGATCCGGATGTCACTGTATGAGGTGTCGAGTCGTCGTTGGTCCAAGTCACAGTGTCGCTGACACTGACTTCGATCGGGTTCGGATCGTACGCATCAGTGGTCTTGCTTGACGAGCCAGAAGTTATTGAAACTTCTGTGCCCCCCGCTCCGCGTTGACCTGCTGTTGGAGCAGGTGATATCTGGCTGCCTGTTGTTTCGTTGCTAGGTGCAGTGGCGTTGGGCAGCGTGGGGCCTGTTGGGGCCGGCGGTGTTACTTCTCCCTCGGTTTCAAGGGGGGGGGCAGGAATGACTGTTTGCCGCCGTCAACATCTCCTATCAGAGCCGTGACAAAGCCATAGATCTGCTCTCCTCCAAAGTGGTTGTCTGTCATTTCATGATCTACGTCAACGATCACGACCCTCCCGGTGCCTTCGATCGTGACGGGAACGTTCTTCCACTGCACTTCGTTGTTCATGTAGATGTTTGCCGTGCCAGAGATCTCGAAGGTTCCGTCCTGAATAAGGCTAACGGCTCCTGCTGTGGTGCTCTCGTTGCCCAGCGCAGTGACGTTGCCAGTTGGCGCCGTCAGATTACCGCCGGTCACGTTTCCTGTCGTCGCGTTGCCGGTTGGTGCCGGTGCTGTACTGGTGACATTCTACGCCGCCACAAAAGAATAACCGACCACGCTGAACGCAAAAGTCCCGAGTACAACCAGTGCGATTGTTTTCACAAAGGTCTGGTACCGCGTTATGCTATTTCACCGGCACGCGCCGGCTTGGCATCAGATATAACGATTGTAGAGATAAGCTAGGCGATCAGATCATATCAGACAAGTCTAAAGACTGATTTTGTCATCTAGTTTTGTGAAAATCTTACAGTACCTATGGCCTGTAGTGCGCCGCAAACGTGTCCTGCTCGCTTGAGCCCAGGTCGCGCACGAACTGGCTGTTGAGGAGCCTGCCATAGACAACAATGTCGCGGGCCATCATCCGCAGCCGCTTTGCCAGCCTTGGGCTCACAATTTCGCCGCCGGAAAAGTCCTGCGGGCCGTTCACCGACACGCCGTAGGGCATGCTCCAGCCGTAGCACTGGCGCACCGCCGTCCTCATCTGGTCCATCACGGTCAGCCCCTTCTCGTGCGACGCCACGATGTAGCCGAAGAGCTTGCCGGCAAACTCTTCGTAAAAGTGATCGAGGAAGTTCTTGAGAGCACCCGACATCGAGCCGTGGTAGTCCGGCGACGCGAGGATAATCGCGTCGACCCACGACACCACTTCAGATGCCTGCTTCACTTCAGCTGACGCCGGCGCGTTCGGGTCGTAGAGCGGCATCTTGCTGATGTCGAGCAGGCGGACCTCTGCGCCATGCTTTTTTGCGTGCTCGAGTGCGATCTTCAACACCTGCGCGCTGTACGAGCCTTTGCGGATGCTGCCCGCCACTCCGAGGACGTTGAAGGTAGATTTCATATTCTATTACTGTGACTTGCCGGGATTTATCGACCGGCTTTTCCACAACCCGGTCACGTCAGCTGTTGATCGCGTACTTCTCCGGCAGGTCCAGAAGTATCAGCTCCGCCGGCTCGCCTGCCTGTATTGTGAAGTTGCTTTCATTCTCAATTCTTGCAGCGTCTCTTGTTTCCATCGGATTTCCGTTCAGCTTTGCACTGCCTTCGATTACAAAGACGTACGCCTTGCGGCCCTTTGCGAGCGTGTGCCCCACCCTGCTGCCGGGCGCAAGCGACGAAACATATATCGCCGCGTCCTGGTGGATGTGTAAAGCTTGCCCGTCCTGAACGTCCTCCGGCACGATTACCGGCAGCAGCTTGTTTGATCTCGCAGCCTTGTCGAACCTGCGCTGCTCCCACGACGGCTCGAGCCCGCGCCTGTTTGCAAAAAGCCACATCTGCAGTAGCCTGAGCGGCCTTTCCTTCGAGTGGTTGTACTCGGAGTGCATTATCCCGGAGCCGGCAGTCATCCTCTGGATCTCGCCGGACCGGATGACTCCTTGGTTGCCCTGGTTGTCCTTGTGCTCCAGCTCGCCGTCGATTACATACGTAACGATCTCCATGTCGCGGTGGGGGTGGAAGCCGAAGCCGGTCCCCGGCTGTATTATGTCGTCGTTGAACACGCGCAGCGGCCCAAAGTTCATCTTGCTCGGGTCTTGGTAGTGGGCAAACGAAAAGTGCCAGTACGTCGAGAGCCAGTCCTCCTCATTGTGGTAATGCTCGCCTGACTTGATTATCTTGATCATGCCTTTACAACGGCCTGCACGATATTTAAGGATGGTAGCAATTCCTGACCTAGTTAGTTTGTCGTATCCAGCCAAGTAAGCCGGGACTTACCTATATGGATACGGTAGATTGTTGATATAATCAGGCCGGAAAATATCGCCGTGTACAATAGGGGCTCTTGCAGGGGCTGCGGCCGATCGCTGACCGCTCTGTCCATCTGCATCGCGTGCCGGGAGGACGTCTCTTGGGTCTGCGGCGGCTGCGGAAGGGGAGAGGACGCAGTCCACAGCCACAACTTGCTTTTATGCCGGCAGTAAGAATCTAGCAATAAAATCTTTCATAGTGCAAATGCCGTCTCCTTAAATCATTTTTGATGCTTTCATTTGCATGAACATGCTCGCAGTCTTCCTGCTATTGACTGTCGCAGCAGCGATTGCACTGCTCGCCGGTCCGGCCGTGCAGGCGTCGATAAACCCCGACAACGGGATCATGACTGCAAGCAACTACACTTTCCAGTCAGACACGTTTTCTGCCGCAGGCGCGGTAGGCTCGATCTCCGGCGACAGGAGCGACCCGGCGATAATAACCGGGAGGTGGAGCCTTGACGTGCAGGGCGGAGTCGCCGACTTTACAGCCAACCTCACGATGGTTAACGCCAGCGGCACGGGCTACCGCACGATTCAGCTGTCGAACCTGTCATCGTCAACAGTAACGGTGGACGCAGCCGGCACCGCGCTGGTGACAGGCGTGCTCGACGTTACGATAATCGGCACGGAGAAATTGTCGGGCGTCAACGCGACCATTTCGCTTGCTAGGATGCGCGCGCTCAATATGACGTTAAGCGGGCCGGACTACCTTGACGAGCCGATATACGGCACGGCCGACCCGCCGCAGGAAACTGCGACTGCGTCAGACCTGATGCCGGAGGGAAGCGGGATTTACGGCAACATCCCCGAAAAGTTCAGGCTGCCGCAGCTTCCAAACCCGTTCAGGTAATCAATCCTGCTTCTCCATGTTCTGGAGCGGGATCGTGACCTTGGGCTCGATCAGCTGTTCCTGCTGCTGAGCGCCTGCCGGCTTTTGCGCCTGCGAATCCTTGCTGGAAGGGTCGGATTTGGTGCCGATCTGCTGGCTTCTCAGCAAGAACTCCTTCAAGATCTTACTGCGCTCGTCTCCCATCTCGCTCGTCTTGACCTCAAAGACTCCGTGGATAACGAGCCTGTCGTCCTTCTGGTACATCCCGACTTCGATTAGGCCGTGGCCATTGTTGATTATCGCGTGCCTCATGCTCTCCTCGAGCAGCTGCGAGTCGGGGTAGGGGCGCGGGATGTATGAAATCACCTCGTCGATTATTGTGTCGCCATAGATCATGACTGGGTTGCTGATGAGCATGTAGTTCGGCACCTTTATGAGCCGGCCAGTGCGAACGGATGGCAGCCGCTCGCCGTCGCCCACCTCCATCACCGTCGTCCTCAGTATGCCGATCTCCATGATGTCTCCCTTTGTGACGTGGCCTCCATTGCTGACCTTGATCCTGTTGCCAACCCTGATGTCCTTCGTCTTCTTTATGACTATTGTCGCGATGAGGTCCGCGATGTAGTCCTTGAAGACGAAGGACATGCCAAGCGAGCTGAAGATACTCAGCAGTGGCAGGATGGTGATAAGGTCCCCTACTTCCATTTCTGCTGTTGTTTTCCCGGAATTGGGTTAAGGCGCTCACTTGAAAAATTCTAACAATATATGAAAAATTCTTGCACTAAATCGACATCCTTTTAGCGCATGAGAGGCATTCCACCACCGTCTTTTTGTTGTTCTCTATCACTTTGAATTTCTTGCCGCCGCAGCCGGGGCAGATCGGGCAGGCTCTCACGCACTACCACCTCTGCGGGACGGTGTCAGAGCCGGCCAGAACCCTTATCCTCTCGATGCCGTTCACCTGCCCGATCACCCTCGCGACCGCCGGCGGGACGAGCTTTTTCCACCCGCTTCCCGAGATCATTAGGCGGCGTATGTTTGTGCCATTGTACTCCTTCTTTTTCGAAAATCTGGGGCTCTTGACCCTGAGCTTTGAGTCCTGAGAGAGGACAAGGTGCTTGACATAGTCGTTGCCAGAGTAGAGCACGTGGAAGGGCGGCGCCATCGACCTGAGGTACGCGACCCACCGGGCGTTGTTCTCGTCATTTGCGACCGGGATTACATAGCATTTTGAAAGGTCGAGCCCGACCTCCTTCAGCGCCTCGTGTATCATGAGCACCCTCTCGCCGGCCGTGAAAGGGTCCTTTTCGATGTAGTTGAACTGGGCGCTCCCGATTACTATCACAAGCTCGTTGCATTCCTGCAAGATCTGTTTTGCGAGGGCGAGGTGGCCGTTGTGGAACGGCTGGAACCTGCCCGTCATGAGCCCGCGGGTTGTCATGGCTTGCCTAGCTTATTCTTCCACTGCTCTATTTCCTTTGCTTCTATCTTGCGGAATATCGGCTCTACCTTGCCGAGCTCGTGGCCCGGCTTGACCGCGTCCAGATCTTTTGCCGACTCCCACTTCTGGTCGTGCACGCTGCCAATAAGGCCAAGCTGCGTCCAGATCTTTCCGCAGGAAAACGGTATGAAGGGCTCGAGCATTATCGCAAGGCTCCGCACCGCGTTCACCGACACATACAGCGTCATGCCTGCGGTATCCTTGTTGGCCCACGGGGCGTTTGCTTGGAAGTACTGGTTCATGTAGCTGCTGTATTTCAGGATCCTCTTGAGCGCCTTGTCGATCTCGTTTCGTGCCATCAGCGCACCTACCTCTTCGACTGCCGCCGCCAGCTCTTTCCCAGCAGAATCGTCAGCGCCGGAGGGCTCGGACACTTTGCCACCAAACGACTTGGTCGTGAACGACAATGCGCGGTTTACAAAGTTGCCGACGTTTGCTATGAGCTCGTTGTTTATCCTTTCATAAAACGCGTCAAAGTCGAAATTCAGGTCGTCCTGCGAATACGTGACTACAGAAGCGATATAGAATCGCAAATAGTCGGGGTTGAACGCGGACGTAAAGTCGCGCAGCCCTATGTACCAGTTCCTGCTCTTTGATATCTTCTGGTTCTGGAGCATCAGGTGGCCCCTGGTGGGGATGTAGTCGGGCAGCTTGTACTCCGAGTTGATGCCAAGGCGCATCGCCGGCAGGAAAAGGTAATGGTGGTAGACGATGTCCTTGCCGATAAAGTGGTAGACTTCAGAGTCGTTCCAGAACTTTTTGCCGTCGCCCCCGTTGTCGCTGACGAACTTTACGAGCGACGAGATGTAGCAGAGGTGGTTGTCGAACCAGCCGTAGAACGCCTTGCCCTCCGCGCCGGGTATTGGCACGCCCCACGAGAGGTCGCGGGTGATGTCCCAGTCCTGCAGGCCCTCGTTTATCCAGTTTATCACATAGTTCCTGACCTCCGGCTGCAGGCGGTCGCTTGCGGAGAGCCACTCTTTCAGCTTCTGCCCAAAGCTCGACAGCCGGAAAAAGTAGTGCTTACTTTCTTTTTTCACCGGCGGCCTTCCACATATCGCGCATTTTGGATCCAGTATCTGGTCTGGTACGCGGCCGCACTTTTCGCAGAGGTCGGAGTACTGGTTTTCTGCTCCGCAGTAGGGGCACTTGCCTATCACGTAGCGATCCGGCAGGAACTTGTCGTCAAACGTGCAGTAAAATTGAATTACGCTCTGGTCGTAGACGTGGCCGTTTTCCTGCAGCTTTTTGAAGACATACTGGACCAACTCGACGTTTTCCTTGGAGCTTGTCTTGTAGAAAAAATCAAACGAAATCCCCAGCGATTCAAAATCCTCCTTGTCGCGCCTGTTCCAGTATGCAACATATTCTTCTGGGCTCTTTTTCTCCTTCTCTGCCTTTATCAAAATGGGGGTGCCAAAGTCGTCGGTCGCGCAGATGTGGTACGCTTCGACGCTGTTGAGCCTCAAAAAGCGGGTGAAGATGTCTGCCGGAAGGTAGGTCGAGGCTATGTGCCCGAGGTGTATCTCACCGTTAGCATAGGGTAGCGCGCTGGTGATAACCGCGCTCTTGGTGTCCGGCATCACAATTCCATCAATCTACTAGGATTTAATTTAAGTGGACTCTTGGTAGCGCCTTCGCTCTTCTGTCAGCTCGTCAATGCTGATGCCCATTGCGTCAAGCGCGTATCTTGCAACCTGATCGTCTATTTTCTCCGGCACGGCGTACACCTTCCTTTCCATCTTTTCGTAATTCTTTGCAACGTGCAGTATCGACAGGAGCTGGTTGGCAAACGATAGCGCCATCACCTCCGGCTGGTTGCCTTCGGCCGCGACCAAGTTGACCACCCTCCCTTTCGACAGCAGGAACAGCCTCTTGCCGTTCACGATAAAGCGCTCTACATTTGGCCGGACCTGCGCAGGCCGGCCGGTAGCGTACAGCGCGTCTACATCTATTTCGACGTCAAAGTGGCCGGCGTTTGCCAAAATAGCGCCGTCCTTCATCTTTATGAAATGCTCCTTCCTTATCACGCCGGTCTGGCCGGTGCACGTGACAAATATGTCGCCGGACCGCGCAGCATCTGATAATTTTGACACAATAAAGCCGTCCATCTTTGCTTCTATCGCTCTCACTGGGTCAACCTCGGTGACAGTAACGATTGCGCCCATGCCCCTTGCCCGCGTCGTCACGCCCTTGCCAACCCAGCCGTAGCCGCACACGACTACGTTCTTGCCTGCAAGCGACACATCTGTGGCGCGCAGTATGCCGTCAAGAGTGCTCTGGCCAGTGCCGTGCCTGTTGTCGAAAAGGTATTTCGTGCGCGCGTTGTTGACCACTATCACGGGGTAGAGCAGCTTGCCCGCTTTTTCCAGCGCGGCCAGCCTCTTTACACCCGATGTAGTCTCCTCCGTGCCGCCCAAGATGCTTTTTATTCTTTGCTGGTGGGAAGCAACGTGCAGGTCGCTCCCATCATCTGTTACTATTGAAGGTTTGAACGCAATGACATCACGAATGCACTGCCGGTACTGCTCCCTTGTCTCACCGCGCCTCGCGTACACGTGTATGCGCTCGCCGTAGAGAAATGCTGCAATGTCGTCCTGAGCCGACAGCGGGTTTGCAGAGCATATAGCGACTTTTGCGCCGAGGCTCTTTGCCGCTATCGCAAGGACCGACGTCTCTTTTGTGATGTGCAGGCAAAAGCCGAGCCGCATGTCGGCCAGCGGCTGCACGCGCATGTTCGCATTCACTATCCTTTCAATTGTGCCCATCCGGCGGGCGGCCCACTCGTGCGACAGCCTTCCCCTGGCCGCGAGCGCGTTGTCCGCTATCCTGCCGGGCATGCTTTCGCAATACTTGGGGCCTGTACAAAAAGGCTACTGGCTTTCGTACTCTTGCTTGTACCTAGCCCTTCCTCTTCTCATTATCGCAAAGAGCGCCAGTATCACGGCTATCCACACTGCGGAGAACATGATGTTGGTGACGCTGACGTACAGGTACGGCGTGGCTTCCACCAGGTCTTCCTGTATGGTCTTGAGCGACGCGTGAATGTCGTACAGGCCGGTGTTGTATTCGGTGCTGTACTGCTCGAGCGACGAGATCGAGTTTGCGCGGGCAAGTATGTCGTCAAGGTTCCTGTGTATCAGGGCAAAGTCGGTTCTAGCTGTAGGGAACGACCACACGGGGTTGCCTGTTTGCGGAAGCACTCTCTTTGCGGCCTTCACATAGTCTGAAAGATCCTCCGGGGTCTGGGCCGACTCGGCTCTTGACAGGTAGCCTAGGGCACTGTCCACAGGATAGATCGCCTGCTGGTAGCCGTAAAGGGCTATCCCGACGCCAAAAACCATGAGTGCTAGAACGCCGGCCATCATGAGCCTGTACGACGACGCCATGCGGAACGTATAGCGCCTCCCGCTCTATTTAGATGTGGCGGAGGCATGCTCCAGCCAGATAACCATTTTATTACCTAGTCGCTTACCGCAAGCCAGTTGGCATTCGTCAAGGTCGCCCAGAGAGGCGAGATAAAAGAGAACGGCGGCAAGGAGCTCAACGTCAACGGCACCAGGGTCGCGCTATTTTATGCGAAGGGCAAGTATTACGCTATAGAGGCGCTGTGCCGGCACCAGGACGGGTCGCTTGCTCCCGGCAAGATAGATGGCGAGGTGGTAGAGTGCCCGCTGCATTCTTGGCACTACAACATCCGCACCGGCGAACTGCTCGACTACCTTGAAGGTGTCAAGCTGACGACCTACAAGGTGGACGTCCGGGGAAATGACATTTACCTAGAAGTCTAGCAAAGGTAAAAAACCCGGGCAGACCGCTCTAGCGGCAGTGTGAAGTTATACAGCACGCTCAGCCGGCAGGTAGAGGAGTTGAAGCCAGAGAACAACACCGTGAGGATGTACGTCTGCGGCGTCACCGTTTACGACAGCTCTCACATCGGCCACGCGCGCACCGTCATTGTGTTTGACACGTTGCGCAAGTACTTGATATCAAAAGGATACAGTGTTGTTTTCGTGCAGAACTTCACTGATGTCGATGACAAGATAATCAACCGCGCAAAGGCGGAGGGCAGAAAGGCGGAGGAGATATCTGAACAATACATCGACAGCTACTTCCGCGATTTCGGCGGCCTGAACGTCACGCTGGCGGATCACCACCCAAAGGCCACCGAGCACATCAAGGAAATGATCCAGCTTATAGACGGCCTGATCAAAAAGGGCCACGCCTACCTTACGCTCAATGGCGTCTATTTTCGCGTAAAGTCGTTCCCCGGCTACGGCAAGCTGTCAAGAAAGCCGGTGGAGGAGCTCGAGTCAGGCGCAAGAATAGAAATCGACCCGACAAAGGAAGATCCACTCGACTTTGCGCTTTGGAAGTTCTATTCAGAAGAACCCGTGTGGGAAAGCCCGTGGGGCAAGGGGAGGCCCGGCTGGCACATCGAGTGCTCGGCGATGTCCAGGAAATATCTTGGAGACACGTTCGAGATCCACGGCGGCGGCCACGATCTCGTCTTTCCACATCACGAAAATGAGATAGCGCAATCTGAAGCAGCCACAGGAAAGCAGTTTGCCAAGATATGGGTGCACTCTGGCATGGTCACCATTAATTCGCAAAAGATGAGCAAGTCTCTTGGCAACATCGTGACTATTGAACAGGCTCTAAAAGTATGGGGCATGAACACACTCCGGCTCTACTCCCTGTCGGTGCACTATGCCAAGCCGCTCGACTACACCGACGAGCTGCTCAAAGAATCGGCGCAGAGGTGGCGCCAGATTGAAACATGCCATGCAGAGCTGAAATCCGCGGCCGGCAGCGGTGGTGAAGTGGATGCGGTGCGCAGGCTCTGCGACGAATCAGTAAAGGCATTTGAGGCTGCAATGGACGACGACATGAACACGTCGCTAGCGCTGACGGAGTTCTTGAAAATGGTGACAAAGCTGAACCAGTACGCGGCGGCTGACAAGCTAACAAAAGAGATGGCTGATGCAGCCATGCCAGCGTTAAGCAAGATAATGGACGTAATGGGGCTCAAGGCAGTAGAAGCAAGCAAGCAGGAAAGAGAAGAGATCGAAAAAATCGTGAACGAGCGCAACAGGCTGCGGGCAGAAAAGAAGTTCAAGGAGGCAGACGAGATCAGGAAGAAGCTGCTGGACAGCTCGGTAGAGCTTCTTGACCACAAAGGAAGGACAGTGTGGGTCAAGAGGGAAAGACCCGAGTAGCCAAAAATTTCACTCTTTTGTGCATCTTGTTGCACTCTCGGGCTAATGTGGCAGCTTGATGCCACAGGTCTGTAGTCATGAAGATAGTGGACGGCAAGCGTATGGGCTCAGTCACGGTCTTCGAAGACACCCTCATGCTAGCGGAAGTTGTCGGCGATGTGATACTCAACTGCGGCCACCTCGAGCTCAAGGGCAAGGTTCTCGGCAACCTCTTTGTGCGCAAGGGCACTTGCAGGATGCTTGGCATTGTGCGGGGCAACCTTGAGAACGAGATGGGCGACGTCGAGGTCTTTGGCGCTGTGCACGGCAAGGTGATAACCAAGAGCGGCTACACCTACGTCAACCCAGGCAGCAAGGTCGGCGCCATCGAAAGCTCACCGCCGGCAAAGAAAGAGGAGCAAAAGGAAGCAGTAAGCACCTAGGTTTTTTCCTGTTTTATCTTGTCCAGATCTTTCTGCAATGTTTCAATGGTCTTTGGTATCTCTTTTTCGGCGCACTGCAGGCAAACCTGCTGGAGTGACAGCGGGTAGGTGAAGTACTTTTCATTGAGCGCGATGTCGCGCTTGCACGACACGCACTTTTTCAGCTTGTACGGGTCGGTGTTTTTGATTATCAAACCTCGACCACTTCGCCTTGGTCGGGGGCGCGCGCGTCGTATCCGTACTTTTCCTTGATCTCTTCTGCAAACTTGACGCACGAAGGGCCGTCGCCGTGCACCGTGAGCACCTTGGGGTTGCCCTTCACGCGGTCGAGGATTTCAAAGAGTTCGTGCCTGCTGTTATGGCCGGAGAACTCGAAACGCCTGACGTCGGCGTAGCACTTCGTTATCTTGCCATCAAAGTTGGCGACCCGCTTATCAAGGAGCATCCTGCCCGGCGTCCCTTCGCCCTGGTACGACACGAGCGCAATGCCGTTCTTGTCGCTCTGCGCTATCTGCTGTGTGTAATGGATTGCAGAGCCGCCCACTAGCATACCTGCCGGTGAAATTATCGCGCACGGCTCGTTGACGACCTTGCGCCTCCTGCTCCAGCCCTGTATCCACTCCGCCTCGCCTATCGCCCGCTTGAACATGTCCGGGTCTCTTAGGAACGCGGGGTGGCGACTCATTATCTGGTTGGCCTTGAGCGCCATGCCGTCCATGACCACCTTGTGCTTGAAATTATACGCCTTTAGCACGCAGGCTATCTCCTGCGCCCTCTCCACCGAAAACGACGGGATGAACGCCGTGCCCCCGCGCTCTACGATGTCGTTGACGTATTCCATGAGGTCCTTTTCAGCTTCCTCGCGGGGCTGCTGCTCGTTCTGCGAATAGGTGCTCTCTATTATCATCATATCTATTTCACCAAAGTCGAGATCCGCCGGCCGCAAGAGTTTCGAGCCGCGGGTGTTGATGTCGCCGGTGTAGAACACCTTCTTGCCTTCGTGCTCCACCATGACCGTCGAGCCGCCGACCACATGCCCAGACTCGTGGAGCGTCACCTTGACGTCGTTGACCATATGAGGCTCCCTGTACTGCATATTCTTGGAATTCTTTAGCATGGTCATTAAGTCGATGTATTCAAACGGCAGGTAGAACCCTGACAGCTTGATCATGTCCTCAATGAGCAGTT
>DASPGV010000019.1:0-6757 GCA_035620415.1 Nitrososphaera sp. | reverse complement strand
AAACTCGTATCGCCTGTGGTCAAGTTCTTCCATTATCTCAAGATGACGCTTCTATTGATAAAATGTTTATGGTGATGTGTTCTGGCTCGACATTACCTCCAAATCCTGGCTTTTGCAGACACCAGGCAGAAGAATTTCAATTTACTAGTGCATTTCTATATGCGATTACACCGTTTTCTTTTTTATTGACATTAGCATCTCTGGTTCTAGCCGTGCCAGAGCAAGAATTTCATCAAGAAATGAACAAGATAAACAGTTGGCTCGCGGAATTACGATCGTTGGGCATTGATGCGAAGAACAGAAATGATTTGAATGACGAAAAGGAGCTTCATGATATGGCAGATAACATCAAGCGATCGCTGTATCAGGAATACAAGAAAGCCTACGCCCGAGCGTAGGTCATGTTTTTTCTTTGGATTTGGATCTTGGCATAGTTTGATATGCAACCGTATCGTACATGTATTGTGGCACAGTTGATTGTAGAGTCGTACCAGAACTCTACTGTAAACACGATCTTGAAGGATATAGGTAAAAAATACAAGATTGACCCGACAGAAAATCTCCTAAATGAAGATAGCCCGGTAGATGAAATCAAATTCAAATATCGCACATATTCTGAATGTGTAAAGATGCTGTATAGGAAGGCGGGCGTCAGTTAGCAAAAATCAACTAGGTTCTCACTTTCATCAACTGGATATGACCAATAGTGCAACCGGGATTATTGCTTGCATGAGCATGCATGAGCTCTTTTGCTTCTTTTTCAGGCAGCTTTTCTGCAGAGATATATCCACAGTTTTTGCATGTCACGATGTAACTCCAATTGACCAAGAGTGTTCTATCCGACTGATCGGGTAACGTCCACGGACTTAATAAGCTGCAGTTGCTCGATTTTTACTCCTCTTCTTCTTGCCATCCTCCGCTTTGACTCTCATCGCTTTGTCACCACGTTACAGGTTGAGTTATAAGGTTGTTCAGGTTATGTATAACTGGTTGATGGACGGTTTTGACTCAAAATAATTTTCCAATGAAAGAATGGCACGCTAAACACATGGAATCAGCGATTGTCAAATATGTAAGTGGACTGTCAGATAACGCTTCTTCATGGGAGAAAAGGAATCACAAGAAATATGGCAACATAGCGAACGTACGCCGGCAAATCGACTATGATATCAAGCACGGCGCCACAAAAGAGCAGGCACTTTCTATTTTAGATAAAGTCAGGAATCACTCATCTTTTTCAAAGATAAGGAAGGGCGAAAATGCGTTATCAAGATTGAATGAAGTGCAGGAACATTTTGCTCCGCCCAAGGTAAGCACTTTCTATTGAGGCCATCGTTAGTTTTTCATCCTTGCACCGCCAGTAGAGACCCTACTGGCAGCACTAGTGCTGCGCATTTGGCAAACATTTGTCACAGTACCTTTCAACTATTGTTACGTCTGGTCCCTTGAACCACGCTTCTGTCGTCGCTAAGGCTCCGCAGAGGAAGCAATGGCCGGGCGACCTGTTGCTCGTACTCAGCCTTGCAGGCTTTGTCATATAGGGTCTCACCATTTTACGTTTCTGTTCCAATGTCTCGGTTCAAAAAGATAAAAGCTCTTGACATGCTCGTCTGGTGCGTCGCTTGTATAAAAGAGATTGTAGGTAGATGAAAATAATGGTTACTGAACGACCGACAAGGCAGCAGCGGATGCATGAAATACGCTGTAAAGTTAGACAAAAAGGAGGCGGCGTGTTGATCCACGTTTCAACACTTTTCCGCACATTTTCTCAGAATGCTTCCTCTAACATTTCAATAGCCAGTGCAGCCATCAGGACAAAGAACATCTTCTTGCTAGAGAGTAAGAAGGACCTGTTCGTCTTATCCAGAATGTGAGAGAGGAAGTTCTGCAGCGCTGGGTAGCCTGACGCTGCCAGCGAATTTACCATTGGCATAGCCAATGCTGATAGAGACTGCATGTTCCATCTTCACAGTGATATACAGACAGTACGGACATATAACGCAGCTCATGATGCTGGTTTCATTCTTCCTGATTATGGCAACTTGTTGATATTGCCTACCCGATGAGTAGTAGCAAGGACAAAGGCGACTCAACTGTGAGAAATTTCCTTGAATGATGGTGACGCCCCGATAAATTTGGCAGTTTTGTACTTTAGAAAAACCGCGTGTTCTTTGCCACAGTCATTACATCGGATTCGAATGTTGCCGGAAATGCTCTTGTATTTTGGTTTTATTTCGTCATCTTCCGCAATACATTCCATCACATTGCCACAATTGCAAGAGAATGACTGTTTTGTCATTGTAAAATAACTATTCTTTTATGGTGCAAGCTGCAATTTATCCTTACCATCATTATTGCATCCTTAAATACAGCGTAAAAGCAGCCAAGTATGATGGAGAAGATAAAGAAAAGAAGGAAGAGCTCTACAAAGAAGAGCTCACAGTCAAAATCAACCTACCGAAGAAGATCGGCATAAACAACCGATAGTTGAGAAATGCTTATTGTAGTTTGTAGTGCAGCAAGAGCTCGCC
The DNA here is from genome assembly GCA_035620415.1 of Nitrososphaera sp. Classification (GTDB taxonomy): domain Archaea; phylum Thermoproteota; class Nitrososphaeria; order Nitrososphaerales; family Nitrososphaeraceae; genus Nitrososphaera. Next base: position 4,226 of record DASPGV010000019.1, on the reverse strand, counting down.
GCTCTTTTTCTGTTCCACTTTCTTTAGCTTCAGAGGTATGCCCTGAGCTATTTCGTCAAAGCCGTCTCCCTCTACAAGCGTTGTGGCCAGCCTGCCACCTGCAATTTTTGGGGCTACAGTCACAGTAAGCTCACTGACAAACCCTAGGCGCAAGAGGGACCAGTTGAGTTCGCCTCCTCCTTCGACCAACACGTTTTGCAGACCCATCTTTCCCAGCCTGCGGAACAGCTCTTTCAGGTTGACACCATGGGGCACGGCCGCGCTTTGACCTCTCTTTCCTTCGCTTACGACCAGCACCTGCGCCCCCATGTCTTCTAATTTGCGAACTTTTTCCTCCGGTGCTTGGCTTGTCACCGCTACGATCGTCTTGATCTTGGAGGCAGTACGCATTATCTGCGAGTCAACCGGAATCCTGCCTCTGCTATCGACTATTACTCTGGCAGGATTCTTGCCCTTGACCAGCCTGACTGTTAGCCGAGGATCATCTGCCAGTATAGTGGATATGCCCACCACTATTGCATCGACAGAAGCGCGCATCTTGTGGACCCGCACGAGATCTTCTTTTGAAGAAATTTTCGAATCGCCGCTTGCGGTAGCGATCTTGCCGTCAACCGTCATCGCGCCGTTGATTATGACCTTCAATTAATCGCCTCCACAAATCGCCCATCGATCATGACTGACTTGATAGAGCTCTGGCTCAGCCTGTGAACCACCGAGGCATACGGGTAGTGCATCGGGTAGAGGTCTGTGTTTCTTTTGTCAATGAATATCAGGTCTGCGGCGCGGCCAGCTTCTATGCTGCCAGAGTTGAGCCTGAGGATTTGCGCCGCGTTTACGGTGGCCATTTTCAACAGCTCCCGGGGTTCGATCATTTCGCCTTCGGTTGCCCTCGAAACTTTCCAGATGTAATCCAGCTCTCTCAACATGTCGGGTGAATTCAACATCACGTTGTCCGTGCCGATGGCCATCAAGCAGCCCTGCCTGAGCATTTGGGCAACTCTAGGTATGCCTGCGGCAAGCACGCCGTTTGCCCTTGGGCAGACTACAACTCCGATTCCATTTTTGGCAACAAGTGAGATTTCATCTTCTGTGGCTTTTGTCATGTGGACAACAAAATCTGGCTTCAGGTATTCCATTATCCTGTCTATTTCGTTCCTGCCGGTATGTTCTTTGGAAAATGCAACTGTTTCGTTTGATTCGGCGGCGTGTATCGCAACCAGTTTTTTCCCAGCCAGCTGCCTGTACTGGATCAGCGCAGTGTCCGTGTTTTCGTTTGCGCCACTTATCCCAAGCCCGTCTGCTATCTTGAGCACTCGCCGGGCTTGCTCCACAGCTTCGGGCGAAAGACCTGACTTTTCCTTTGGGTCGTTGTAATGGCTGGTTCTGCCGAGCATCACGCATTTTATGGGCAGGCCGGCGATCGCTTCTTTCAAGAGTCTTGCTCCTTCTGGCCCGTCTTCGCGAAAGTCGGCAAAGGCAGCGATTCCTTTTTTCATCATGGATACCGCGGAATTCCTGATGAATGTTTTCAGGTGCTCCGGCTTGCTCTTTTGCAGGATCCTTGTTTTTGCCCCAAACACGGGGTGGACCCGGGCATCGAGCCGGTGGCCGGCAGCAACATCCTTGCCTATCGAATCTGCAATGTGGGTATGCGCGTTGATAAAACACGGCATTATCAGAAACCCATTTGCGTCCAGACTTTTGGCAGAACCTTTGTAGTTGCCGGCGCCGGCGTCCTTGATCCTGTCGTTCTCAATCTCGACATAGCCCTTTTCAACATGTTCGAGCTCTTTGCCCAAAAGCAGGCTGGCGTTGGTTATGGCTATAGACATCGTATCTCGTATATTGGCTGGATTTTTCCTTGTTTGCGGAGGTCTCTGATAGTGTCAAGCGCCTTTGTCGCTCCTTCTGCCGCTTTTCTCCCTGTCTTGCCTATGCCTATTCCACAGTTGAGCTTGATATCGATTCCCGACGTTACTTTTTTTATCACTGCATCTGCCTGCTCCTTTGTTACGCCGTTTGAAATAACCATAAAGTTGTCGCCGCCTAGGAAGAACGCAAGCGAGTTGTGTTTGATGAATTCTTCAGCAAGCCTGCTGTAGACCTTTATTACCAGTGCAGTTATCTCATACGGCGACAGGCGATCGCCTACCTTTGTAGAGCTGTCAACATCGATGTGCATGATCTGCGCCACGTCGGCGTCGCCAAGAGCGTTGCCAAATATCCTAGCTTCATTATCGAACATCCTGCCTTCCTTTCTTGCGTTGTATGCGTTCGTATTCGCTTCAAGCGCAGTCTCGCCGGCGCCCATCGCCATTGACATCTTCAGGTCGTCATACAGCTCTGCCAGCTCGCGCTGTATCTCCTTGTGATCAAGGGCGTCAAGACCGTTCGTTATCGCAAAATACTCGTCGAACCTGTTGAAGAAGACGATGCAATCCCTTTCAGAAAAGAGCCGCTGGACATCGTGGTAGATCTTTGCCTGCAGCATCTGCAGCTGTGCTTCCCTGTCGCTTCCAAGTGTGACGGTCCAAGGGCCGTACCCCTCGATCCTAATTATTGTCAGCTGTATCATTTATTACCACTATTCCGCTGCCCGCAGCCTTTTGTAGCTTTCTCAACCTCACGACCATGTTGACCGCCGCATTTACCGCCCTCACGGGCACCAGTTCTGTCCGCTCTCTTGCCTGCTCGATCGTCATGCCCGGCCCCGTTATTCCAAGTGCCACCGGCTTGCCGTGCTTTAACGATAGGTCGGCTATAAGTCGCGCCGCGTTTTCAGCGACAATGTCGTCATGCCTAGTGTCGCCCTTTATCACCGCGCCAAGCGTGACTACTGCGTCGACGTTTTTCTTTGTCAGCAATCGCTCGACAGCAAGGGGCATGTCAAAGGTGCCCGGCACATAGAGGACATAGTTTGCCTTGGCGCCTACCTTTGCAGCATGATCCCTTGCGCGCTCGAGCATCTTGAAGGTGATCTCGCTGTTAAACTCGGAAACTACTATTGCAAGGTGTATCAATTGTGGGTTATGCCACCCTGGCGTGAGCTTTGAGTTCGCTTGCATCAATCAACGGGATATTGAATCTATCCGCATACTCTTGCGCGGCTTCGATCGAAAGCGCCCGGTGTGTTGAAGAATCCATCATTTCGCATATTGCAACTGCCGGGAGGATGCCTGCAAGCTTTGCTAAATAAACACACAGTTCAGTGTGACCCATCCTGTCGTGCAGGAGGCGCTTTGACGCTATCAATATCGGCACGTGCCCCGGAGCGCGAAAGTTCTTTGCAAATTCTTCGACGGCGCCATTGTCTATGGTCTTGCAGATCTCGGCCATCTTGGATATAGTCAGCGCCCTGTCGTGGTCGGTGATGCCGGTGTACGTCGAGCGATGGTTCACCGATATCGAAAATGACGGCTTGTCGCCATAGGCTGCTTTGCCTTCTGTTAATTTTGAAAACACCGGGTTTACCTTGCCCATGTCTGCAATCATGTCATGCATGTAGACAAGACCTAGCTTGGCAGTGATTTCGTTTGCAATTGCAAGGCACACTAAGCCACCGGCGTCTTTTCTCATGGTTGCAATGTGTTGTGGCTTTACGTGCTCTGCCGCGACTACCATGTCGATCTCGTTCTCGCGGACTTTGTCGTCATGAACGAGGACAAATTTGCCGGCCTTGAGAGCCGTCATTGCTTCAGCAAGAGACAATAGTTAGCTTTGTCGGCAGATGTTATTAAAAGATTACTAAAAAGCTGGTTGTTACCAATGTTTTGGTAGTGTTCCATCTACGGTTGTTCCGATTGGGTTGTTCGGAAGAGGTTGGTAAGATTATCTCTTCAGAATTACTTTCTTGCTCTTAAAGTTAATCCGATATTTCCTGAGAACATCAAGTCCTAGCAAACTGGGAAGCTGATCTCTGTCGTTCGGATTAAAATTTTCATGTCTCAAAACATAGACTTCTGGAAGTCTTTCAATGAGTTCATTACCGCTGGATGTAATAAAAACTAGAGAGCAGGCTTTGAGAAGGAAACTATCAACAAATCCACCAACACCTTGAAGGTTTGCAGGTGGCGTATCCAATCCTTCATAAGAGAGATTCATTCTGTATGCGTCCAAATCATTTACTATCGTCTTGGACGAACCAGTATCCACATAGAATCTAATGGCTGCCCGATATTCAGGTTGTCTAGAAATGAAAAATGCTGGTACGAAGAAAAGCTCTCCAT
>DASPGV010000018.1:0-4539 GCA_035620415.1 Nitrososphaera sp. | reverse complement strand
TTGTCTTGGAAAAGATTCCATGATTGGATATCCTGCCTGAACGCATTCATCGAATGAAGATATTGCTTTACCTCCATCTTGTCCTATTCGGAAAGGGTTCAACCAAATAACTAGACTCGCTACCGCTAGACCAGATGCAACTATGATTATGATGGCTTGTTTATTCTGTCTCAATTTCTCTTGGCGTACCTAAGCGTAGGTACACGCGGAATATAACATAATCAACCGAGCTATGTGTGGCTTATTGGCTCAACCATAATGGCTAATTTTGTGATACACCCAGAGCAGAGGTCCACGTCTTACTAGGTCGAAAGCTTAGTTCAAAACTTTCCGATTATTTTGATTGTGTGAGCGCTAGCAGCATCAAGTGAGACATACATTACTAATTCAGTATCAGTTTTTTCCCATTCAGCTGCTTCGGCCCATGTGCTTTTTGTCGGCACCAGCGGCGGGACCATAGGATAAGAGCTCAGAGATGCGATATAGTAGGGTGCGGACGTGAACAATTCAGCGAAAGACAAATCCGCCCGCCGCACCCTATCAAGGCTTAAAATTGTGCAAGTCCAAAAATCCCAAAAATTAGGGCTGCTTTATGGGTAAAATGTCAGTTAGAATCATAATATGGTTAGCATTAACGGCGTAAGGTAGTCCCAGATAAATATCTAGTACACTTATCTATAAGCCTCCTCCATATCTGGATTATGAAAAGAAGAGAAAGGAGTCTCCGTTTCTTGACAGAAAGCCTTACGATAAAGATGTTCGCGGCCTGGCTCCTCGGTCTAATGTTATTTTCGCTGGTTTCATTGTCATCTTCTCCCAAAGCTCATGCACAATCATTGACAGGGTTCAAGACCTATACCATGCCTCAGTACGGGGTAGTACTTCAATATCCTGAAGACTGGGCCGTTGCAGAGGAGTCAGAAACGGAAGTTTATTTCAGCCGCCCCGACAGCAACACCGATGAAGAAATTCTGAGCCTCTCGTTTGGGGTATTGGACGCAACTGATGTTGAAAGCATTGAAGATTTCACAGATGACCTTGTAACCTTATACGAATCTTACGTGGCTGACTTTGAGAAATACGAGTCTGTGCCCACGAAGCTTGGGAAGTACTCTGGTCATAGGATAGTCTTCTTTGCGACTGTAGATAACATCACGATGAAGACCGCACAGGCTTACGCACTGATCGAGGACAAAATCTATCTCATTACTTACGCAGCTCCCATGAATGAATACCAGAATAGTTGGCCCGACGTCAGCAAGATGATTAGCTCATTCGAGATAGATACGACTATAATCCCAGTGAAGGTCGGCGGAGGAATGTATGCAAATGAAGAATTCGGATTGAAAATAAACTTTCCAGAAGGATGGAATGGCGCTCAGGTCAAGAACGACAATGGCACCAGCGTGGCCCTTGTACCTGAGGACGGTCGCAAATTATCCATGGTCTTGACTGTGGTCGATACTTCCAAGTACTCTCCAGGAGGTTCAGAAGATCCTTTGAGCGGATGCACGACAACTATAAAGTTAGATGAAATAAATGACATGAGCTCGATATCATATGAAGGAGAATGTGACAGGGCAGAGGGCTTTCTCGTAATGAAAGCATACATGTTTGCGCTCGATAGGAAACTAGTCATTGCGATGCTTATCGCTCCTTCAAGAACCGCATTTGACAGCGGCGTAGATGAGTTTGATGAGGCTGTACAGACTCTAGAACTAAAGAATAGCACCAATGTATTTAGTACTTTAATGTATTCAGCTGGCAAAAACCTGCAGAATGTAACGGTTGAATATGTAAATGCTCGATCCGGAGTTTCAATGCAGCTTCCAGAAGGCTGGAGGGGTTTTGTGAATACAATGGATAAGACAACATCGGTAATGATATTGCCCCCTCTGACTGAGAAGGAAGCAGCGATGATCACTCTCGACGTGATTGATAAATCATCATACAGTAGCGAATACGAAACAGAATTTGTAGGCAGCATACAACATGTCTTGTTGAATGGCGTCAGCGCCCTGAGGGCAGATGGCCAACTTGAGGTGCAGAAAATAGAACTCAGGTCGATAGGATATATCCTGACAACGGAGGACAAGTTAATTTCGATAGCCTATTCTGCACCTGCCACAGTTGATTTTGGCTCCTATCAGAGCGAGTTTGAACATTCCCTTGAAACATTGGTCGTTAAGGATGCTGTAGATATCACAGCATACCTCCCCCTGTCAGTCGATTTCAATAACTCGGAACAGGCTGTCACTGTTGATGACAAGCCTTATGGAGTGAAGGTTGTTAGCACATCGAACGTAACGGATATCGTATTGAATGAAGAGGAAAGGCAGCTATCTGTCGCACTCGAAGGGACAAGCCCTGGCAACGGTACCTCCTTCATCACAGTGAGCGCGATTTTGGAAGGTCCATTTGTTGTGACAATAGACGGAGCTCCGGCGGACTTTGATGTCCTTAATTCTTCCGGATCCGGCCAGACCACAATCGCTGTAAATCACCCACGTGATACAGAGAGTATTGTTGTCGCTGGGACGAGGGTTATCCCGGAGTTTCCGTTAGGACTATTCGCCACCATTGCAATTGTTACCGGGCTAGCAATAATTATGACAAGAGCCATAACATATCGACTTCCATCCGGTCAATGAAGTAGGAAACGTTTGGATCTATCATAATAGAAATATCCGTAGGCAGCTCGATAGATCGCCCGCCGCACCCCAGAGAGGCCCAAAACAGGCTTAATGTAGAATTTACAACATTTTACCTCTATTTCATGGGTAAAATCTCAGTTAGAAGCCTTATATTATGTGCGGGCGAATTTTTTCTTGTCAACTCAAATGGCAAACAGCGACGGCAAGTGGGACTCGGTAAAGAGGTACAAGCTGACCAAGATGATAAATGAACTGTCAAGTATATCGGGCCACGGAACCGAGCTCGTCACCGTATACATCCCGCCCCGCCGGCCGCTCTTTGACGTCATTTCACAGTTGCGCAACGAGTCCGGGACGGCGTCGAACATCAAGTCCGACCTTACGAGGACGCACGTGCAGGACGCACTCAGCAGGACCGTCGAGCAGCTGAAACTTTTCAAGGAGACCCCTGAAAACGGACTTGTCATCTTTTGCGGGGCGATCCCAAACGACAAGGGGATCGGCAAGGAAAAGATCGAGATTTACCCCGTGATACCGCCCAAGCCAGTCCAGATCAGCCTGTACAGGTGCGACGACCACTTTTGGACGGACCACCTGAAGGAGATGATGAAGGACGACAAGGTAATCGGCATACTCGCGATAGACACCCAGGAGGTCGGAATCGGGATACTCACCGGAGACAGGTGGGAGGCCGTGGACTCAATCACCTCCGGCGTCGCCGGCAAGCACCGGCAGGGCGGCCAGTCAGCAAGGAGGTTTGAGCGCTTGCGGGAAAACGAGCTTAACGAGTTCTACCACAGAGTGGCCGATCATGCAAAAAAGGTCTTTATCGACCAGTACAACGTCAAGGGGATAATAGTCGGTGGTCCGGGGCCTACCAAGGAAAACTTTCTGAAGGAAGAATACCTCGACTACAGGCTTCAAAAGTCCGTGATAGCCACCATCGACTCTTCGTACTCGGGCGACGAGGGCGTGCGCGAGCTTATCGAAAAGGCGCAAAAGGACGGCATTCTGCAAGAGTACCGGGTGATGGAGGAGAAGCAGCTTGTGAAAAAGTTCATGGCGGAGGTCCACTCTGGCCGCGGCCTTGGGATATACGGAATACACGACGTGGTCAAGACGCTGGAGGGCGGAGTCGCGGATCTTGTCATAGTGACGGACGACGTCACCTACGTCAGGCTCGAGTTCAAGTGTAGGTCGTGCAAGCACGTGCAGGCAAAGATAGTCGAGCGGTCGCAGGCAATGGACACCAAGCAGGACTACATTACAAAGCAGTGCCCGTCGTGCCGCGTAGTGGACACCGAAGCAGTCGAAAAAGAAATTGTTGACTATTTGAACGAGCTGGCAACGATGACCGGCGCCCGGCTCGAAGTCATTTCAAGCAAGACAGAAGAGGGGTCGCAGCTTGCGAGCCTTGGCAAAATAGGCGCGATCCTGCGCTACAAGCCTACATAGGGTTGCACGAGCATTCGCCGGCAGCCTTGGAGCACCCCGTGCAAACAACGAACGTGTCGCATCCTGTTGGAGTGCATGCCTCAAAGGTCCTCGAGTCTCTGCCGCAGCCGCACTTCATGGACGATCTGCAACAGCCAGCAAATATCTATCTTGCGGAAACCTCTAGTCCTTTGTTCTACTCTACTTAATTACCATTTTGTACGAGTGCCGGCATGGCAAAAGATGCAATTTTAATAATGAGCGCCATAGCCGCCGGCATCGTGGTAGCAGGGTCACTATTCCTGGTGTATCCCGACGTGACGTTCAAGGGCACAAGCCTTGACACGCAGGGCGGTGCGTCTACCGATGTCCCGGTCTTTGTGGACGAAATCACCACTGCAGGCGCGGGCTCAAACAGCACGAATTCTACCGCGGGTACTACTGGACAGCC
>DASPGV010000017.1:0-12593 GCA_035620415.1 Nitrososphaera sp. | reverse complement strand
CGAAGAAGAAAACAAGAGGATCACATTCAAAGTAGATGGACAAACAGGAACTGTTGGAACGATCGAAATTCCCATTGGAATGATACTGGAAGGACCCTACAGTGTAACGATTGACGGCCAAGCAACAAGCGACTTTGAAGTAATCCCTGCGGTAACGTCTGAAGAAGCTATTCTCAGGATCTCTTATACCCACAGCATTCATGATGTGGCCGTAACTGGCACAAATGTTGTTCCAGAATTTCCGATTTCTATACTAATCATGGCCTCGGCACTCGGTTCTATAATGGCACTAGCCGCACTAGCAAGAGGGCAAAATTACAGGTTTAAAGTCTAGAATCTATTTCCTAGGATTTATTCGTCGAGAGTATAAATGTCAAATAATGTTATAAAAGCATGTTATATGGGCCCAAGGGTTTGTGAACCAAAATTGACTCGAATTGTGGGCTCACGATCTAAGGTTCCATATCCTCGAGGTTTCTGGCCGTAAGTAGGGGCAAATACGCATATTATCTACAAGAATTTAAGCATAGGCGGCACAACTGGAACCCTAAGTGATGTCACTGCTTTGATGCAGGTTTCACTTATCTTACAAAGAACAAAGCTAAAAAGTTTGTGACCTCTACTCTCGCATAACGCCATCTAGCGATCATGAAAGAGCCGGTGAGATACAACAACTACTAAGGCTGATAAGCTCACCCAGATAAGATCACGAATAGTATCAATTGCAAAGGGTTGCAAAAGAGTGACAGGAGCTTGTATGATAGGATAGAAGGTATTTATCAAATAGAATGTAAGTGCTGTCCAACCAGCCAAACCAGCGATCAGAGCTCCCAGCCTAGTTTTTCTTGCGCCAAAGTACAATGATGCCACTATCCCCAAGAGCCATAATCCATGGAGAATAGGCCAGCCGGTGTCGGCTAGTAGCGATGACAGAGGATTGCCAAATATATAATACGTTGCAGAAAGAGCGGATATTGCAATCAAAGCAATCATAAGAAGTTTTTGAAGAGTCGTTAACCTTTCCGACACTTGTGTTTTTTCAGATTGCCCGCTTTCATCGATCGCCACCTGTATGGCATCTTCGAACGACTTTGTTTTAATTGGGATGATTTTCTCTACAGAATGGTCTTTCACTGTAGCTTCGTGTTTTAGGCTGTCAATAAGTGGTCTTGCAAGTGAAGCACTCACAGGAGTTATCAAGTCTATCCAATATGAGGAGAGCCTAGGTGTCAGAAACGGCAGTATTATTATCCTAATGGATTTTCCAATCACCTTGGCATATCTGTTCATCATATCGACGTATGTTAGAACATCTGGACCACCAATATCAAACGTCCTGCCGTCCGTTTCTCGTATCTCAAGTGCATGAGCCAGATAGGCCACTACATCATCTACGGCTATTGGCTGGGATTTGGTAAGAACCCATTTTGGACACACCATCACCGGTAGCCTCTCAACCAAATACCGGAGCATCTCAAACGAGCCTCCACCATGACCCAAAATGACCGCGGCCTGGAAAATAGTAACTGTGGCAGATGAAGTACGAAGTATTTCTCCGACTTCTTTTCTACTCTGCATGTGGGCTGACAATTCCTCATCCTTGGCTTGAGTCAATCCTCCAAGATAGATTATCCGTTTGACATTGCAGAGACTAGCCGCGTGTGCAAAATTCTTGGCAGCAATCCTGTCGCGCTCTGAAAATTTTTTCCAATCCTTTGAGGCTCCCTCCATAGAGTGTACCAAGTAATAAGCTACTTCGATCCCCTCTGACATTACCCTCACTAGATCATCATGCTTCGTAACGTCACCCTCTACAATTCGAATATGAAGATCGCCAAGTAGTTTCTTGACGTAAGAAGGGTTTCGCGTAAGGCATATTATTTCTCTCTGCCCGACATTATTTTCTGCTATTGTGATACCTGTTTGATGCAGGCAAGAAGATCCAACAGCAAGCAATCTTGTTAGCCGTCTTCCGATAAACCCGCTCCCTCCTGCGATAAGGATTTTCAATCTTGGCCATCTTCCTCAAATATCGGTTGATCTGCGTTGTTTACGAGGAATTGACAAGCCACACTCCCAGGTTGAGAGCGGATGCGAATGTAACCCATCCGACATACGGCAGCATCAGCCCGGCGGCCAGTCTTGATACTCTGGAAAAGATAATAATTGTCACGATGATGCTTGCCAGCAATATCACAATCTCTGCAAACGCAAGTTGAGGTGACCTCAGACCAAAGAATAGAAACGACCAAAGCGCGTTCAGGCCGAGCTGGGTTCCAAATGCAGCGAATGCTGCAGGTCTTGTACCATGTTTGCTCCTATCGATCGTTGTTTTTCTCCAAACAAGGTACAAGGATATCCCCATCAGGACATATAGCACAGTCCATGCGGGACCAAAGAGCCAATTTGGAGGCGTAAACCAAGGTTTTTCAATCAATTGATACCATGTTTCAACGGAATCGGCTGTGAAAATGGCGCCAATTGCTCCCGCAGACAAAGGGATTGCAACTGAAATTGCCAGGCGAAGGAGACTTCGAGTGTTACCAAAAGCCTCCAAAAAGGACTTTTGACCGACCATATGTAAATGTGACACCTTCTTTCTATAAGAATAGTTAGAATTCATTGCAATGCAGTGTATGCGATTCACAAATGCAGAATTATTACAGGAAATCCAGAACTTTACGTGACAAGCTTCGACCCTAGTAATAACCAGACAGCTAAAAGGACATTGTCTTTATTTCTTCTAGGTCACTAATGCTTACCTAGGCCATTAGTTTTCAGGTGAATAGTAATTCTAAGGTTGGATTCGATCAAAACACTGGTCATAAACACTATTCAAGAACAATTAATGGGCCCAAGGGTACCAGTGTTTTTAGAAGCACTAAAACGAGGGTTTCAACATGCTATACGACAACGCCAGCTAAAAGGTTTTCCGAGCAATGTGTCTTAAATCAACTTGCAGGTATTACTGGACGCGGTGGGTGGAAGAAATACTCAGAACTAGTGGTAATGACGCTCTTCCCGGTTTCGCAAACAGAATAATAGCAGTAATTATCTCCAAGATCGGGCTCGATAGAGCGTCCAGTTTTTGACGAGTTCTCCATTCGCTTACTAAAATACGAAGGATCTTTTGATAAGCTATTCCCAATGGAGGTGGAGAAACGAAGCCCGTCTTCTGCAGACGAGTCCGGTAGTTTCCGCGACAATAGCGGTTCCAAAATTCAGGCGTATTATTTTCTTAAGCTGGCTGTAAAGTTCGTATAAATATTAGTGATATGATCGATAAGTGACCACAATTGAAATGCGGGTGTTCGTGATCAATGGACTACGATGACCTTTGCGATAGGATTTTGAGAAGTGATATCAAAGTGCGGTTTGCAGGAATATGCGATGAGACCGGAGAGATAAGATATGGAGGTCCTAGGAAAGGTCTCAAGAACTTGCTCACTCCAGAAGAAACTAGGCGTTCATTGTTGCAAGCCCTTGCTAGATGGAGGCTTCGCGACGAGCTCTCCGCCCAAACGGGCAAAGGAAAATACGCCCTGGCTGAATACGAGAAGATGAAGCGGATCACTGTTCCGCTAGATGAAACGCACTTACTTCTAGTGACGACTGATGTTGGGGCGAATCATGCAAGAATCATTGATGAAATTCTTAAATTGAAAACTAGAGTGCGGTGATATGATTACTGAAAGGTGCGTACTACCTTAGTAGGGACACTTATGTGCTATCCACAAGTGCAGCGCTGGGAAATCCCTGCCTATAATCAGTTTGTACGTTGTATAGAAACATCTGGGGCTTAATGGCTGCAAGCATCGTTGCTCCGTCGTATTCGAATATTCTCAAATGAATGTCACTTACACTTTTCATAACCTCAAGCGACTTGTAATTGGGTCTAGATACCATTACAAGCAAGTCGTTTGAAGACCTCACGAGTCGGGATAATTCTATGATACTTTTCAGTATGGACTGCATCTCATCTTGATATTCTAGCTCCACGAAGCTATAGTCAGAGGTGATTAAACATCCGTCCTTCTCGCGACGCAATTCGAAGTAGCTTTTCTTCCAAGATTCATAAGCTTCTGAAAATGTCTTGCTGGTTCTAGGAACGAGATATGATGGTCGATCTGCAGATGGACTGTCATTTCCTCCAAGTATTCTTAAACATTTCTTCAGTATCTTTTCATCTGCGTGTGGGGAAAGGTATCTAGTCACAGCTGTTACATGTTGATCCGCTGCTGGGATTACTAAAGAAGCATTCCCTTGTGCGATGAAATTCAGAGCCAGCGGAGCAAGGATTGGAACAAACACAAACCTGTCCACCTCTTCGTCCATTTCAATCGAGATTATGCTCCCTCGTTTGAACCCGCCACGGAGCTTCTCGTCCAATTCCGTATTTCCGCTAGAAAAGAAAGTGCGGCCGTGCCTAGTAGGACTGAATTTGCTTACCGAATCTGAAATCTTGTGAGATAAGCGTGAGAACGTTCTGAATCTTCCTCCCGCGAGGGTGAAAGGCACCTTTGCTCTGAAAATATGCGTACCTTTGAGCTTATCCAACTGCATTTCCCTTAACCTGTACGATTTGTAAAAACTCTGAGTAAGAAGGACCACACCATCCACGAGGTATTCCATAGTAGAAGTTTCCACATCTTCCGAGAGAAAAACCAAGAACCCAATATGCTTGTCTGTAAGGGAGATCAATAACTTCTCAGTTCGGATTCTTGTGGCTACATCAATCTCTTTTGAAATGGTGTCCCACGCATCGAGAATTATGAAAGGCCGCCGACGCTCGCTAAGCGAAACGAAGGGATCGTCCACTTTCCCAGTAAGGTTCGTTATTGAACTAATAACATTGGTAATAGTAAATGAAGGATCGTCCAATACTGGCTCTACGCCTGAAACGGACAAAATGTTTTCGGGTTTCACAAAATTCTTGATCCATGGAAATCTATTGTAGAGATCGTGTTCACTTGTTTTCCTTGATAGAAAGATTATTTCGAATTTGTCGATGTTTTTACTGGCAAGTTCAAGGGCCAAGGTTACCTTCCCAGTCCCCGAACTCCCCTTAATCAGCAGTGAACGGTTTCCGATTCTAATAAACTTGTTTAGATCTTCAAGACCCTGTGAACTATCAGGAACCCCTGCCTCTGCACACACTACCATGGCAGCATTATGATTGATATTTAATTCTTCATAAACAATAAACAATACTATTCTCTAGATCTATAAACGGGATAGCTTTCACCAGTCTCTACCAAATTGTATTTCTCTATTTCTGTGAACCGACCTTTTAGGTCTTTTCCTATATTCTTGAACACATTGCCTCCTATGACTATCTGATTAGGTTTTGCCCTGCCCATTATTTTCGCAGCTCTGCTGATTACGTGACCTAGGAGATCAGGATCAGAACCTAGGACAAGTATCTGATTTTCACCAACATCAACGGCAATTCTAGTTCTCAATTTAGGATAGCCGTATTGTAATAGGACAACATTCAGAGAGTCTTCAATCATGCGCTTCATGTCAAATGCGCACCTTGCGGCACTTTCACATGCTGCTTTAGTGTCGGGATCATTAGGAAAGTATCCTATCACAGCGTCTCCCGCATATTTCAGAACGTAGCCTCTGCGGTTGGATATCATTATTGACATTTCTTGGCAAAATATTCTTACGATATTAACTAGCTGATCCGGAGACAACACCGCTGTCATTGCTGTCGAACCTACAAGATCGACGTAAAGAATAGCCATGGTTTCCCTCCTATTTCTGTTCTTTAGTAAGAAAGAACGCGACAGGTAGGACAGAAAGACTTGAGAGTAAGAATCCTTTCCTAGCGAGCTGATCTGTTTGAGGTTTCTACTAACTCTACTTCTGCTTTTTTCTAAGACCGCATTTAAATCAAGCTCACGATGGCTATTTGAGCTATCTCGACTCGGTAGAAGCTCTTCCGTCAACGTACGAAAAGATCTCTTGGAAATGAACAGCTTTTCGACTTTATCAAAGTAGCCCATTTCTCCCCCGATGGTCTGTTCTTCAAATCGATCCTTGTCTAGTGCAGGAAGTGCTTCTACATCATTATTATGAACCTGATCCTCGCGTTTAGTCATGCTGATTTAACTCGTCTATCATTCAAATAGAACCGACCCCAACATAAACCTCGCATTCTACAGCGGAAATACCGGTCTTGTTTCATGAAAAAGAAGCCTCGGTTTGAACCAAAATTGACATATTGATGGGCCCAAGGGTACCCGTGCTTTTAGAAGCACTAAAACGAGGGTTTCATAAGTCATACAATAGCGCCAGCTAAAAACTTTTCTAAAGATGCCGGGCGAAAGGTGAATAAGCGAGCTTGGAAAACCAAGATGAATAAAAATAATTTTGAAATACATGGTTCTTGGAAAGGTCCTGAATATGCATCCTAGCCGGATGAAACACAATAAGTTACCGTACCATTCTTCGATATACCGTCTGTGAGGATTTCAATATCGCTTTGCTTCTGTCTAGTGTCAAAAATCTTGGCAGCGCTGACGCCTATGTTACCTAGGCGACTTCTCCTTGCGAGGGTAGGTGTGCGTAATCCCTGTTACAGTTGACTACAAAGGCCGGCCTGACTCTTACCAGTAGATTCTCACCAGTCCCCGAGTTACTCCCGTGTTCAGAGAGTTTCAAGACATGAGCTTTCTTTATTGATTTGAAACGACCAAGCATTTGTTCCTCGTAATCGGCAAGAGAATCACCCTCAAGCAACATAGTCGCGCCCTTGTACCTTATTTTCATCCATACAGATCTGTATTCCATATTTTCACCATGATGACCATGATCACTGACTATTTCCTCTTCCTCATCTTTTGGCGGCCATCTCTGGTTAGCGTAGAGGTAGATCCGCAAATTCGATCCTTCATCAAGCTCGAGTTTTCTCCAGCCTTCTACCTTCTGGTACTTCTGATGGTTTCTGAAGCGGTCTCTGAATGGTTTGTAGCGTTTGGTGAACCAAGTATCATCTCCGTCTACTCCATTGTCATACAGATATGCTAGTTCTACTTTGTTGTCTGCTTCGGCTTGCTTCCAAAGCCAGTAGAATCCATTGACATGGTCTGAATGAGTATGTGAAGCAATCATAAAGTCGATTTTTGTTATTCCGTTATCCTTCAGATAGTCATATATGTATTTGGTATACTTTTTTGAAGAACCGCAGTCGTACAAGATATTTGTGCCGCCAGGTGTCCGTATCAAGATTGATTCATTGGCCACGAAGAAGAGACGCATTTTCAGCTGATTGCTGTTCAGAGATGTGCCGTTGCAGAACTTTGCCTGCTGGTTTGTTACGCATAACCATTTGGTCTCTGATGGCATATGGCGCTTTCCTCTCCGATGTAATAGATAAGCATACTTAATTGCAATCACAGGATTAGTGAGAGTCACACCTGTGGGCTAAGACGACTTCATTGGTTAACGTTGCAGGATTTAACAAAAATGATGATAATCCTAGATCATTTACTATCCTACCTTTGAAGAGGAAAATTAGCGAGCCGATATTGATGAAAAAGAGCTTGATACTTGATTAAAAGTAATGGGCCCAAGGGGGTTTGAACCCCTGCCCGACCGGTTATGAGCCGGTCGCTCTGCCAGGCTGAGCTATGGGCCCGATCGAAAAAACGTAAATGAGCAGTATCTATAAAGGTTTGCAGAATTAGCAGTTCATCCCGACGCACTTTTCCTGCACAGAGTCGAGCAGCATGTTTTGCGCCCTGAGCGACTCGACTGCCGCCGCAAACGCTGCCTGCTCTCTTTCTGCGGGAATTTTCTCCAGTATCTCCCTCCAGACCTGCGCGTGCCTGACATCCACCTCTTCGTGTATTTCAAAGTATTTCGTGGCGTCCTCGCTGTCCATCCCGTAGAACTTTTTCAGCCCGTCGATCTTGCTCCTGCTTATCTTTGGCAGCTCCATTTCATATGCGTACATCGCCGCCACCGCCTCTTCAAACGAGGAATTGGCAAGTGCCATCATCTTGAAGACGGCGGCGTTGGTCTTGGCCGCACCATCGTAGTTGAGAAGGCCGCTTCTGGAGACGCCCAGAGCCCTGGCGAACCTCACCCACGGCTCGACGTGTTCGGCTTCTTCCTTCGCGTTGCTGGCGATATCCGGGTTGTCCGGACCCTTTGCTGCAATGCTCTCCACAAACTTGGGGACGGCCTTGACCAGCTGGAAGTATTCCATAGAGTAGCCCCGAAGATGATCGACCGTCAGCTTGCCCTCCGACCACATCTGGTAGAAGGAGTGCTTGAGTAGGCTGCGCCTTTCAATTTCCGAATCGATCTTCTGGACGATGTTCATGGTTGATCTCAATTCTCCCCGATAGAAAAACCTTCTGAAAAAACATAAGGATTTTATGGGAAGGTTCTTACAGACTCTGCGAGTGCTCCGGTGGTGTAGTAGCCATCCTGGCTGCACAGTCCGGTCAAGCATTGTGGCCTTTCGAGTCGCAGATCCCGGGTTCAAATCCCGGCCGGAGCACTTTATCCTAAAACACTAAATTAATATGGTCAGCAATTCGACAGTACCTCAGGAATAGAGCTGGTTTTGAGCAGGAGAAACATCGAGGCCAATCCTTTATTTGAACAGTTTGCCGATCATTTGTCAAGAATCGAGGACGCACTAAAGCGCGAGCTTGACCTCTATACGTGGTCCGAGTTCTACGCTCCCTTGCGCTACGCCTGCGACGGCGGCAAGCGTATAAGGCCGCTCATTCTTGTTCTTTCTGCAGAGTGTATCAACTCCAAAAAGCCGGGGCCCGACGCGTACCTTGCGGCCTCTGCGATCGAGCTTTTGCACACCGAGTCGATAATCCACGACGACATTATCGATGAGGAGAACCAGCGCAGGGGCAAGCCCTCATTCCACGTAAAGTACGGCTACAACAGCAGCATACTTACCGCCGACTTTGTGCTGGGCATCATACTTAACATCGGGTCAAAGCTGAAGGACCCCCGCGTAGTCAACGAGCTTTCAAATGCGGCGACCAGGATGAGCGAAGGCGAGATGATGGAGATAAAGCTCAACAAGTCGCCCGACATCTCTGAGGACGACTACATCAAGGTGCTCGAGTACAAGACCGCGTCGCTCTTTGAAGCGTCGGCAAAGGTAGGCGCCATGATAGGTGGGGGCAGCGAAGACCAGGTTCACGCCATGACGTCGTTTGGCAACCTGCTTGGCATCGCCTACCAGATTCACGACGACCTTATCGACTGGAACAACGAAAACAGGCTCTTCAACATGCTTGTAAGGAAGAACGGCAGGTCGCAGGAGCTGGTCAACCAGATGGACAAGCTCTACCAGTCGTACGCCACAAAGGCCAAGAACGAGCTCCGCAAGATACCGGCAGACGGCGAGGCCAAGCGCCACCTTGAGCACCTGACGGACCTCGCTTCGGTGCAGGTATAAAAGAACTAATTTTGGTTCCACTGGAAACGCACGCGCTAGCCGCCGATCATCGACGCCTGCGTAATGCTCGACGACAGGTCGGGTATCGCCTGCGAAGCAAAGTCAAGCAGTGGGGCGTGCCAGATGCCAAAGCCCACCATGAAGACCATCGCAAACACGAGCACGGCGACCATAGCCCGGGGCTCCTTTACCTTGCTCATGTCCGGCCCCTCCTCCATGTACATCTTTCTAATTATCCACGCGTAGTAGCCAAGCGAGAGCGCGCTGTTAAGCACGCCTGCTATCGCTAGCCACGGACCCCACTCTACTAGGGGCCCCGAGTTGATGCCTGCGCCAAAGAGCACCAGCTTGCTCCAGAACCCGTTGAGCGGCGGCACCCCTGCAAGGGCGAGCAGCGATATCGAAAGCGCGATCGCGGTTATCGGCATGCGCCTGCCAAGGCCGCGGTACTTTTCAAGGGCATAGCTGCCAAGCGCTACAGCCACCGCGGCGGCTGCAATGAATCCCGCCGACTTCATCACTGCGTGGTTGATGATATGGAAGAGCGACCCCGTGAGCGCCTGGTCCGAATATGGCGCAAGGGCGATGCCTATCATAATGTATCCTGCCTGCGCGATTGAAGAGTATGCAAGTATCCTTGGCAGGCTCTTTTGCATCAGCGCGCCGAGGTTGCCAAGAGTCATGGTGAATACTGCGACTACTGCAAGCGTGAGCGTCCAGTCGAGGTTGAGCGCAAACATGCCCAGCACGATTACGCGGAGCGCGGCGGCAAAGCCGGCCTTCTTGGTCCCGGCGGCCAGTAGCGCGCCGATTGTAGTGGGCGCGCCTTCGTAGGCGTCTGGCAGCCACATGTGGAACGGGACGAGACCCATCTTGAAGCCAAAGCCGGCGATAAACAGCGCGACTGCAAGCAGTCCTATAGGCACCAGATTTGCATCAAGGCTTGCCATCGCCCTTATCGAGTCGCCGATGTTGGTGGTGCCGGTGATTCCGTACACGAGGCCGATGGCAAGGACGATGAGCGCCGACGACAGCGCGCCAAACATGAAATACTTTATCGCCGCCTCGTTTGAAACCGGGTCGCGCTTTGTAAAGCCGGCCAGCGCGTACGTCGGAAGCGACATCAGCTCCCACGCGACTAGCAGCATGACAAGGTCTGTAGAGTAGGCGATTATCACCATTCCGATGCTTGAAAGCAGAATGAGCGAGTAGTAGGCGGCCGGGTTTGACTTGCCCTTGTAGTAGTTCCACGACGACGCGGTGACCATCAGCGACACGAGCAGGAGCGCGATTGCAAAGAACGAGCCGAACATGTCGTCCGCGATGACTTCCTGCGAGAACGCGACGGCCGGCAGCACCTCGCCGGAGAATATCTTGAAGACTACGATCCCCATCGCGACGACGAGCGCGCCAAACGCTATCGCGCTGTAGACCTTGTTCCTGTCAAAGCCCCTTTCGCGCCTGCCGGCATCTATCGCCGGTATGGCGAGGCCTACCACGCCCAGTATTATTGTCACGAGGATTGGAGTAGATAATAGCTCGACCATTTTTCATGCACCTACAATAGAAGCAGCATCACGATTATCATGATGCCCACCGCGAATACGAACAGGTATGTCTGTGTTATTCCGGTCTGCCCGCCCTTTACAACCCTCGACATGAAAGACATCGAGTGCTGCAGGGCCGGGTTCATGCCGTCGATTATGGTAGTTTCAAAGTATCTCCAGACAAAGCGGTACACTGCCAATGGTCCGATCACTCCGCCCCAGTAGAGGGCCGTGTTAAGGTACCACCTGTTGTAGAGGAACTTCCAGACCGCGCGGGTGACTATGCTTCTTGATATCACCTGCGGGTCCGCTCTCCTTGCGATGTAGAACAGATATCCGAGCGCGCCGCCAACCGCAAACGCGCCCACCGACGCGGCGGCCGCTATCGGGTGGAGGCCAAGGACCGTCCTGTCGTCTTCGGGCAGGATGGAGATGTGCAGGCCTTCTTCGTGCTCTCCGATTCCAAACGATTCTGCAAGGTACGCTGCAAGCAGGCTTTCGATCTGGGCTTCAAAGACAAAGCCGACCACGCCTATGGCTATCGACGCGACTGCCAGAATCGCGTACGGCACGAGCATGCTCCGGCCCGCTTCGTGCACGTGGTGCCCGTGGTGCTCCATCTCTTCAAGGTGCTTGCTCTTGTTTCCAAAGAACACCATCCCCACCATCCTGAACGTGTAGAACGCGGTCATGATCGCCACCACGACTGCCACTATAAAGAGCGGAATTGAATAGGTGTAGCCAGAGTCGAGCAGCGAAGCAAAGATTGCGTCCTTGCTCCAAAAGCCTGACGTAAACAGTGGGGCGCCGGCAAGCGAGAGGCTTGCAAGAAGCATAAAGATGTAGGTCTTTCTCATGGGCCTTTTGAGACCGCCCATATCGGTCATGAACCTAGATCCTACGGTGTGCAGTAGCGCGCCGGCCCCCATGAAGAGCGACGCCTTGAACATCATGTGGCTCATCATGTGGAAAAAACCGGCGGTGTAGCCTTCCACAAAGTTTAGCGACAGCCCGGCGATGCCAAAAGCCAGCATCATGTAGCCTATCTGCGATCCTGTCGAGTACGCAAGCACCTTCTTTATCTCCGGGTTGACTAGGGCCTGCGTCGCAAGCAGGAACGCGGTGATCGCGCCCACCCACGCGACTATTTCGAAAAAGTCCTCGACGCTAAATGCCCCTATAGCCCCAAGCGCAAAGAACAGCGGCCCGATGCGCGCGACCAGGAAGACTCCGGCCTTGACCATCGTCGCGGCGTGTATGAGCGCGGAAACCGCGGTGGGGCCGGTCATGGCCTCGAGCAGCCACTCGTTGAGCGGGAACTGGGCCGACTTGCCTATCGCGCCGCCAAACAGCAGAACAGCCGCCGGCACGAGCAGGTTTGCGTCTGCCATCGCAAACGCCCACTGGGGCTGCTCCAGCAGCTCCTTGAATCCAAATGTGCCGGCGTGCATGAATATCAGGAACATGCCCGCAAGCATCATCGTGTCGCCTGCGCGTGTCATGAGGAACGCCTTCATGCCGGCGTGGCTGGGCGAAGTCCACATCGGGATGCCTCCGGCGATGTGGCCCTCCCTTCCGACATAGTCTTTCTTCCTATCATAGTA
>DASPGV010000016.1:0-2841 GCA_035620415.1 Nitrososphaera sp. | reverse complement strand
CCGATAATGAGCAAGTCGCCCAACAAGCACAACAAGATATTCATGCGCGTCGAACCCCTGCCAGACGACATACTTGACCTGATAAGGACCGGCAAGATAAAGGAGGACATGGACCAGAAAGAGATGGCCAAGATACTCAGGGAGAAGGGATGGAGCGCGGACGAAGCAAGGAGCGTCTATGCCGTCGACATCAGCGGCAACATGCTGCTAGACGAAACAAAAGGCGTCCAGTATCTCCAAGAGTCGATGGATTCGATACGGTCAGGCTTTGACGACGTCATACGCAACGGGCCGATAGCGCACGAGCAGGTCAGGGGCGTGAAATTCGTCCTGCACCACTTTGTGCCGCACGAGGACCCGGCTCACAGGGGCCTTGCACAGCTGATGCCGGCGACAAGGAGGGCAATGCTTGGCTCTATGCTCATAGCCGATCCAGTTTTGCTGGAACCGATACTTGGAATTGAAGTCAAGTGCCCGCAGGATCTTATCGGGCAGGTGTCAAGCGTTCTGTCGAGCAAGCGCGGCAAGCTATTGAACGTGGAGCAGAAGGGGATCATTGCGATAATGCAGGGAGAAGTACCGGCGTCTGAAACGTTCGACCTTTCGGAGAAGATGAGAGGAGCCACTGCAGGCAAGGCATTATGGAACACCTATTTCAAGGCGTGGCAGCCGGTCCCTAACTCGATATTCCGGACGCTGGTTGGCGACGTAAGGAAGAGGAAGGGCCTCAACCCCGACCCGCCGTCGCCGGACGAGTTCATAGACAAAGAGTAAAAATACAATCCCCCCCCACCTGAGCGTGCTTTGCCGCTTCCATGTTATGTTGTAGATTATGATTGGGTGGAAAGTGCTGATATAGTGCAGTTATGTCGAACGTAATAATGGCAAAGAGGAAAGGGTTCAACCAAACAGCGATTCTAAGATTCTTTGGAGCGAAGTGTAAGAGATGCGGAGGACAAGAACCATACATTCACCTCACATTGCATCACAAGGATGGAGATTCGGAGAACGATAACCACGACAATATCATAATCTATTGTCGGGCTTGTCATGACATTATTGAAGGTCGCGACAAAAGGAAAAGTGACCTTCGATGACCCTCAAAAGACAGAAAAACCACTATAATATCAAGTTGCTAAGAGGATACGGCATTTCAATCAATCTGAAAAATAACAAGATTGTGTTGAAAGACGGCATAGATGTATTCACTTACCATTGTATCCATTAATACCAATTCTTTGACGGAGGTTCCTGCAACTTTGCATAATCCCAGCTCATCTGGGATTGTTATAATAAAGCTGGCACCTTGAGAGGGGGAGTCATGTCAGCAAGCCCAACTTGCTTATTAACTGCCCTTAATTCATAGGACAGGTGGTAAGTAAGGTTCTTGTGGTAGCAATTGCGGTTGGAGCCCTAGCGGCAGTTGCTGCTGTCGTTTTCTATGTTCAGACTGCCTCAAAGCCCACAGTTGGCAGAGACCCTCCACTTGTAGAGAAAACCTGCAAAGGTAGTGCTGATTGTATCACTGGAACAGTAACTAGAGTTGTAGATGGTGATACACTAGATATTGACAACATCAGAATAAGACTTGCACTTGTCAATACTCCCGAAATTGATGAAGCTGGATACGAAGAGTCAAAGCAATTTACGTCAGATCTATGTCCTGTAGGCTCACATGCGGTGGCTGATGAAGATGATGGACAGACTGAAGGCAGCTTTGGAAGAATGTTAGCCAAAGTTACTTGTGAAGGAGGAAAAGTGCTTAATGAGGAGCTATTAGAGGCAGACATGGCAGAAATTTTCACTGACTTTTGTGCTCGGAGTGAATTTGGTGATGAAGACTGGGCAGAATTGCATGGATGCCAGCCGGTCGCAGATTTTTTCAACTCACTTGATATTTCCATAAAGCATGCTTACATGGTGTGCATATGACCGGGTCTATTTTACCCGGCCTTCGTTTCGCAGGTCAGTTAGTATCTTCATGAGTGTGTCATAGTCAACGTCGACATTGTTCAGTATTACAGAGTGATCGATTTTACCGAATTTCTTGATGAACTTTGCCACCGTCGCCTTTTTCTTCTGGTACTCCCTGTCCTGCACATCTACACTGTCTGGCAGATATTATAAACAATTACTGCCACGCGTCAACTAACAGACTTGTATAGTGAAAGTTGCTAGTTGCCATATAAACAATCACGGCGTCATCCTAGCACAACACAGCATGAAACTAGACCTCCCAAGGTACACTGAAAGGTTCGGAGCGACGAGTCTGCACGGGGTACAACGCGTCTACGAGCTCGACTCGGGCTTTGACGACGGCAGGTCGATGTCGGAGACCATCATGAGGGCTGGCAACGACCAGATATCCGAGATCGGGAGGAAGATGGCTATAGTGATCCCTATCAAGGGCGAGCGGCTCAGGCTGCTCGAGGGTGTGCTCAGCGGCGTGCCGCACGACTGCCTTGTAATCATTGTGTCGAACAGCCCGCGCCAGCCGGTCGACAGGTACATGTTGGAAAAGGACGCGCTACAGCAGTTCAACAAGTTTGTTGGGCGCAACGCGCTGATCCTGCACCAGCGCGACCCCGGCTTGTCAGAGGCGCTCAAGGAAGTTGGATGCACAAGCATACTGGGGCCCGACGACATTGTAAGGAGCGGCAAGGCTGAAGGGATGGTGCTTGGCATGCTGCTTGCCAAGATGGCTGGCAAGGAATATGTTGGATTTATCGACGCGGACAACTATGTCCCCGGCGCGGTTAACGAGTACGTCAAGATCTTTGCCTCCGGAATAGCCATGTCAAAGACTCCGTACACTATGATCAGGGTGTCGTGGATCTACAA
>DASPGV010000015.1:0-5412 GCA_035620415.1 Nitrososphaera sp. | reverse complement strand
TGGCTTTACCGTGCCTGCGGACGGCATCGGTGGCGAATCGGGAACAAACTGGGCCCATGAATTCTATCACGACATGAGGCACGCTGCAGGGGTTCCGTGCCACTAAGATTCCCGATCTTTCATGAAGGCCTACACCTTTGTCGCCATCGTCCTGATCTCGGGCGCGATCGCCGGGACGACCTTGGGCGCCGTGAACCAGGTTGTCGTAGAGCCTTACATCGAGCGAGCAATCGAGCTTGAAATGCAAAACGCCGAGCAGAGCGGCGAGATAATCAACCCGATCGAGTTTGCGGCCTACCGGTTCTGGCAGAGGGGAGGCGAGATCGCAGCCGGAACTATCCTCGGGATGTCTCTGGGCTCGCTGTACGGCATAGTCTTTGCGTACGGACGGAATTCTGTTCCCGGCTCGAGCAACATAAGGAAGGCGCTCATTATCGCCGGCATCATGTGGTTCACGCTGTTCCTGGTCCCGGCGCTGAAATACCCGGCAAACCCGCCGGCGGTCGGGGACCCAGAAACGATTGCCTACAGGCAAGGCCTGTACCTTGCGTTCGTCTCGATATCCGGATTCAGCGCACTAGGGCTCGCGCTCCTCTACCGCAGGCTGGGCGTAATGCAGTCAAAGAAGGCGATAATCCCTGCAGTTTACGCTGCAATAATGGCGGTCGCGTACTTCGCAATGCCGGCAAACCCGGATGCGATAAGCGCGCCGATGGACTTGGTCATCAGTTTTAGGATTGCAAGTGCATTTACTATGAGCATGTTCTGGGGGCTGCTTGGCGTTACGCTGGGTGCATTCTGGGACAAGCTCAAGCCACACGAAACTGCCCGGATAAGCATGCGCTAGACAGCTTCTAAAAAAGAAGAAAAAGCAAAAAAAGGTCAGAAGGAAAGAGTTTTCCTTCTGGTATAGAGGGTTCCAGCTAGAATCGTTGCAGCCACTGATATAAGGACTGCAACCGCAAGTGGGAACTCGGGTGTTACTACTGCTCTCGCGGTTTCGAGATCCGTTTTTATTTTTTCAATGTGCGCCTCTATCTCGGCGGCCGGCTTTCTATCGTCTATCATCTGGGTAAGCTCTTCCCTGAGATCAAGCTCTATCTTTTCCATAAGCTCCGGATCGTCCTGCTCGATATCTGCTTCAATGAATTCATAATTCTCCAAGTATGCTTCAACAGCAAGTGATCTTGCTTCTATGAATTCACCTTCTTTGTATTCTGCAAGCGAGCGATCAAGCAGCTCCTTGATCCTGTCTATGTAGCCCCAGCCGTCAATTGGTGTGCCTTCTGCCTCAAGCTCAAAGACTTCTTCAAGCTCGTGTACGATTCCTCCTATCGCGTTTTCCACTTCTTCAAAGTCTGTTTTTGCCACAATGCGCGTGTCAAGCAGCTCAAAGAATTCGGCTATTTCCTCGCCTTCATGTTCTGGCACTGCGGCCTTGACAGAGCTGTTGTAGGTCGCCTTGGCCCTGCTGATAAAGCCAGTAGCATCTTGGTATTCGACCATAGCTTTTATAACGCCATTTTCTACCGCTTCTTCGTATTCATGCTCTGCAAGCTGGAGAATGGAAATCGTGACGGCTGCGTTGAACTTTGGATCGTTTCTTTCGGCTGCACTTATGGCAGACTCTTTGGCTTTGTCTAACATCCCATTGATTTCAGTCACTCGAGTCTGGAATTCAGAATCAGAAAGCGAATCAACCTGACCTGCTAGTGCAGTGAGCGCGTTCTTTAGCTCAGTGTTGAGCTGTGCATCATGTTCCTCTATTTCTTCTTCAATGAGCGAATAGTGTTCTGCTATCGGATGAGCTGAATGAGCTTTTGCTAGCCCGGTGTCGTTTGCCTGCTTGTTGGCAACCGCTTGTTCCAGGTGCCCCTTGATGAATTCGATGTTCGCAACAAATTGAACATGCTCTTCGTTCTGGGCAAAAGCTGGCACAGATACGGCAAGCGCCAAAATCGCAGCGATTATTATGGATGTAAGGCTGCGCATTTTCATAGTTAGCTATGCTCAATTAGGCTAGCCTAATATAAACTAAATTTTGAGATTGGCAAATATACTGCATACTTTAAAGAAAGATAATGGCAACCATCAACGCGAGCCGGGAAGTGTCCGCCCCGCCTGACAGGGTGTGGGACATTGTCGCAGACATAGACAACGAGCCGAAGTACTGGCACGGCACCAAGACGGTGAACAACATTAGCAAGAGCGGCAACACCATAGAGCGCGAAGTGACCATCGCCTTCAAAGACTCCAAGTGCCGGCAGACGGTGGTACTCAACCCGAAAAGGTCAATAGAGATCAAGATAACAGAGGGCCCGCTCAAGGGCACAAAGGTGGTTACGCTCAGCCAGTCCGGCAGCGCGACTAGGATCGATGTCGTCTGGGACATCAAGCTGGCCGGGTTCCTTGGCATGTTCACAGGCATGGTGAAAAAGCACATTGCAGAAGGGACCGAGGAAGCGCTGGAAAGGATTGCAAAAGCAGTCGAATAAATAGCCTATTTCTTGCAAGAATAATGCAATGGAGCTTGCCTTCACGGTGGCCAACCTGGTGATCGCCGCGATAATGGCCGGCATCTTTGGGGTGTGGGTCTACTTTCTTTCATACATGGCCAAGTCATTCAGGCAGGCACCGACCCTCGAATCGTTTGACCGCTCCTCTGCAACGAGGTTCCCAAAAGTGAGCGTGATCCTGCCGGCAAGGAACGAGGAGCGCTACATTTCGCGCTGCCTCGACACCCTGCTTGCACAGGACTACTCTAACTTTGAGATAATCGCGATCAACGACTCATCGACGGACAGGACGGGCGAAATAATGAAAGAATATTCAGCCAAGGATCCGCGCGTTTTTCATATCGATGCGCCTGCAAAACCGGAAGGGTGGGCAGGCAAGAACTGGGCGTGCCATCAGGGCTACCTGCGGGCAAAGGGCGAAGTGCTGCTGTTCACTGACGCCGACACCGCACACTCTCCCTCCGCTATGTCGCTTGCAGTGGGGCAGCTTGTTTCGCAGAACCTCGACGCGCTGACTGCAGTGCCACGGCTCATCTGCAACGACTTTTGGACAAAGATCACGCTGCCAGCGCTTGCGACGTTTCTGCACACGCGCTTTTCTCCCCTGCGCGTCAACGACCCGAACAAAAAGACGGGCTATTTTTTCGGCAGCTTTTTCGCTATTGCAAGGGACACGTACGAAGCCGTCGGGACGCACGAAGGGGTGAAGGCAGAGCTGGTCGAGGACGGCGCGCTCGGCGCCAAGGTAAAGGAGGGCAAGTTCAGGCTGAGGATGGTAAGGGGCGAGCGCCAGATAGAAGCCGTCTGGGCGCGCGACCTGCAGACGCTATGGCACGGCCTTCGCCGGCTCATGATACCGCTCTACTACCAGAACAGGTCCGGCGCATATATGATGGCCGCAGCGGTGTTCTTTATCCTGTTTGCGCCGTTTGCACTCCTTCCCTACCTGCCGTTTGCAGTTTTTGCGGCCAACGCGTCATTCCAGATCCTGCTCGGGCTCGAGCTGGCGGCAATTGCATTGATGACCGTGACGACTGCCGTCCAGTGCCGGCTGGGGGTGTTCGAGAACCCGGCGTACGCGCTTGGCTCTCCGCTGAGTGGCGCCCTCATCTCGTTTGGGTTTCTGTCAGCAATTGCAGATGCCCGAAAAAAGGGCGCGGTCAATTGGCGCGACAGGCAGTATACTGTAAACGAAAGCCAGCATCCTATAAGATAAGATTCTGCGATACAAATCGGTGGAACGGGCGTTCCAAGAGCATGAAACGCCACGCACCTAATCTACGCTGGCGCCTGCTATAGATGCAGAAATGATGTCAGAACGCAAAAACAATAGGGGTAAGATACAGATCATGGGCGACGTCCTGGCGCTAGCAACGTCGGGAATAAAAAAGACCCACATCATGTACAAGGCAAATCTCAGCTACGAGCAGGTGCACCTGTACCTGAGCGAGCTGATTGGAAAGAGGCTCATCACACAGGATATCTCGCAGGACGGAGTTGTATACAGGACGACGGACAAGGGACGCGAGTTCCTTATGTACTACTCACGAATTGCCGAGTTCCTAGAAGAGCCGCAGGTCGAGTTGAGCGCGCCCTACATCGGCAGGTAGGCGCGAAGCCCGCAATTTTTCAGTCGGGCAAAAGATTATTAGATGATGGAGTGATATTTTCACATAATTGAACAAGGCGATCCTGGCTGCGGCAATCATTATTGGTGCCGTCGCAATTTTTTTCGCGTATTCGCAGTTTGTCGATCTCGACAACCCATCATTTGTAGATGACCTGCTCCAGACGAGCCAGGACGCGACGCCCAACAGGTCCGGTCTCAGCAATGACGCTTTCCAGATAGGACAGGTAAGCACTGTGCAGGCTTCAAACTCGGAGCTCACCCTCCCAGACCTGTTTGCCAAGGTGGAAAAGTCGGTGGTTCAGATAACCGACAGCGACGAAACTGACCCGCTTAATTCGCGCCTTGGCTCAGGCTTTGTCTACGACACCAACGGGCACATCATCACCAACAACCACGTGGTCAGCGGCGGCGGCAGGCTCGACGTGACGTTCCTTGACGGCACGGTCTACCGCGCCACGCTTATCGGCTCGGACCCGTTCACCGACCTTGCAGTCCTGTACGTCGAAGACGTGCCGCAGGAAAAGCTCGTTCCGCTACCGCTTTCCAACTCGTCTGCGATAAGAGTGGGCGAGCAGGTGGCAGCGATCGGCAACCCGTTCGGCCTTTCCGGGTCCATGACCGCAGGAATAATCAGTGGAGTCGGCCGGCTCATACCCGCGCAGGAGGCAGGCGACTTCTCCATACCCGATGTCATCCAGACGGACGCGCCAATCAACCCCGGAAATTCCGGCGGCCCGCTGCTCAACATGAGGGGCGAAGTGATAGGGATCAACTCGGCGATATTCTCTACCACCGGCCAGTTTGCCGGCGTGGGCTTTGCGATCCCATCAGACACGATGACAAAAGTCGTTCCGTCGCTTATCACCACAGGCTCTTTCCAGCACCCGTGGCTTGGGGTGGCCGGCATGGACATGACGCCAGGCATAGCCGAGCGCCTTGGCCTTGAAGAGCCCCGCGGCTTTCTGGTGATGGAAGTGGTCGAGGGAAGCCCCGCGGCTCAGGCCGGCATAAGGCCCGGCGACGAGGACGCGACCGTCGACGGCAGGCCGGTCAGGCTGGGAGGAGACGTGATTGTCGGCGTTGACAACAAGATCGTCAGAAAGATAGACGACATACTGGTATATCTCCAGCGGGAAAAGGCGGTGGGCGACGAGCTCCAGCTGACAATCCTCCGCGATGGGCAGGAGATGCAGGTCACCGCGGTGCTGGGGGCAAGGCCCAGTCTGCAAGAGTCGCCGTAGTAAAATCGTTTATTAGTGATTTTTC
>DASPGV010000014.1:0-7330 GCA_035620415.1 Nitrososphaera sp. | reverse complement strand
TCGGGATAGGCAGGGACCAGAGCGAGGTCTTTAAGGCAAAGTCCCGGTTCGCCGAGCTTGACCCGCAGAATGCCTCCGCCTTCTGGGGCGAAACTGAAAAGCTGCTCCCTGCAATTGGCGACAGGTCGATTGACAACTTTTTGATGGTGCTGCCAGAGCACTCCGCGCCACTTAACACGACAGAAAGCAAGAGCTCTTTCCGATCTATGCTCGCCACGATGTCAAAAAAGCTGACGCGAGGAGGCTCTCTGAGGATTCTGACGGACATGGAAATGGAGAGCGCGGCCTCCAGGGATCTAGTATCTCTCATAAACCAGGCCGGCTTCCAGCTCGTCACAGACGAAGGCAAGGAATACTTTCCCGAAGACTGGCGTGACCCAGATTTCAGTCCTGACAAAAGGCCGCATGTAGTCGTGTTTGCGCCGAAATAGACGAATGCCTTAAATTGGCGCTTCAAAGGTTGAACAGTGCGCGGGCTCGTAGCTCAGCATGGACAGAGCGAACGCCTCCTAAGCGTTAGGTCGAGGGTTCGAATCCCTCCGGGCCCGCTTGCAATTTTACGTGGTTGTACGGTTGGCCTTTTGCGGCAGGTATTTGCCAAAGGTGGCGATGTCCATTACAAGGCCATAGTAGTCCCTTACGATCTCCAGAGTAGATTCAAAGTGTTTGGGGCTGCCGGAAGCAGTTGCATCGGAGATCAGCACCACGTCGTAGCCGTTGTTAAAGGCGTCACGCAGCGACGCCTCGACGCATATGGAAGTGTCTATCCCACAAAAGACAAGGGTGTCGACTCCCAGGCTCTTCATCCAGACGTCGATCTCTGTGTCGTGGAAGGCCGAGTCCCTTCTCTTTACGACAACATGGTCTTCAGGCGCAGGTTTGATCTCGTCCACAATGTCCGCGTCCCACGTCCCCCTCACGCAGATTGGCTTTTTGCGTATCCTCTCTTCGCGAGACTTGGGCAATATCCTGTGCACCTTGGTCAAAAGGTCTATGCCTGACTGCTCCCTGACTGCTTGGGTGTAGAATATCGGGATTCCTGTCTCCCTGCACAGGCTTATGAGCTGCGATATCCTGGGCAGGACCTGCTGGTAGTGCGAAATGCTCATCCCGAGCTGGTCGTACGATCCCCCCTTGCTGACAAAGCCGTTCTGGACGTCAATGACCACAAGCGCGGGGTTGACGCGGTGACCGTCGAGATTCATACAGGGTTGGATCCTATCAGATTTATAAAAATGTGCCCTAGCTATGCGGCCGCGACTCTGGTTTCAAGCCTTGCGGCATGCACCCTCTTCACGTGCTTTCTGAACTCGCCCATGCTGCCGCCAACGTCAACGTTGCACTTTGGGCATCTCCATTTTTCTCCGATAACTCCCATGCGACAAGGGCGCATGTATCGCTTATACGGGTTACCAACTTAACATTCCGTTACTTACCAATTAAAATATCACCCTCCCTATTTTTCGATGAGGTAACAAGATTTGCCAACAGTAGTTCACTTTGAAATCCCGTCAGACAATCTTGAAAGAGCCAAGAAGTTTTACAGCACCCTTTTTGGATGGAAGCTGGAAAAGATGCCCGGCGACATGGAATACTGGATGGGTTCCACCAACAACGAGCAGACGATCGGCGTCGGCATGATGAAAAGGCAGCAACCGCAGCAAACGGTCACGAACTATATTGACGTAAAATCTGTAGACGAACATGCAAAGAAAGTTGAGCAGCTCGGTGGAAAAATAAAAGTCCCGAAGACAGAGGTCCCAGGCATGGGTTGGTTTGTCGTTTGCATGGACACAGAGAACAACATGTTTGGCCTGTGGGAATCGGTGGCCAAATAGGCAACCTCTCATTTTTTAATTCTGAAGTATGACGTAGTTGCGCCCGAATACAAACCCGGCGTACATTATCGCCCCCTTTTGGAGCACGATCGATACCTGCGACATTATCCTGCCGCCTTCGAAACTTATTTTTCCTTCTTTTCTCGCAAGCGAGATCTCGTCAGGCTGCACAAACATTGGCTGCTTGACCGCCTTCAGCTGCTTTTGCTCGCGCAAATAATTGAGCATCTTTACCACAAGCAGCAGGTCGTGCTTTGTATTGGGCAGGACGATGTCTTCGCTGTACGGCGTTACCTTGCCCGCAGCTTCTGCCCCTTCGATCCTTGCCACCCTGGCCACCACCGGCAGCTTTTTCCATTCAGGCTTGAATTCAAGCAGCGACAGCAGCTCTTCGATCTCGCCCCCGAAAGCCTTCAGGTCGTCGTCGCTTCCCTTCTTCTGTCGCGCCACTATCTTCCTTATCTCGTTCCTGACCTCGTCGGTGTTTTTGAGCGGCCGGATGTTAAAGAGCAACCATTAGGAATAATCGGCTTGGTTTTTGAATATTGCTGTCAGACGCCGGCAAGCTTGACCTGGCCGTAAACGCGTGCACGGTGGAGCTCGCCGATCTCGTCGCGCTTGTGCTTCCTCCGCTCCAAGACATAGCCGCTTGTCGAGTGGTAGATTATCACCATGTCCTTTGGGTAAAAGGAGAGCATTTCGTGGTTGCCCGAGTCCGACGCCATGTGCCTCAGGTGTATGCGCTCCCATGAAAACAGCTCGTCCACCTTTCCGCCGAAATGGAAGGTGCTGCCACACGGGCACTTTACGTCCCGCCAGCTCCCAGAGATGTTTCGCAGCCACGGGCTGTCAGTCAATGGGATCACCATGGTCCAGTGGCCTTATTATCCTATCCTCCGGTCATTTTTATGAACCGGCTGTTGCTGCTGGTCGACTTGATGTAGTCGAGGTTTGCCAAGGCCACCATAGCCGACTCCCTGACCTCCTCGCTCTGGTCGTCCTTGAGCGCGGCGTTTAGCGTGTTTCTAGCCTCTTCAGAGCCAATGACGCCAAGCGCCACCGCGGCTTCGTGGCGCACGAAAAAGCTCGGGTCGGACCTGACTGCGTCTGCAAGAGCCGCTATGCCGCCAGTGTAGCCGAGCTGGCCGAGCGAAAACGCCGCTTCATGCCTTACAAGGGCGTTGTCGTCGTCCTTCAGCACCTTGCCTATGGGCTTGATCGCGTTTTCGCCGGCAATGTCTGCAAGGATGCAGACCGCGCGCGTGCGGACAACAGTATCGTGATGTGCTAGCAGGTCCTTGAAGTACTGCTCATTCTTGTTTTCAAACTCCCTTTCCATTTTCTCGAAAAGCTTGATCCGGTCGTATTCCATGCAAAACTACAGAAAACCAAGGGCTTTTATTTTTTCGCTCATTCTCCGGCCAAAAATCGGGTTACGCTGGCAACCAAGTCATTCACAGTGTTTCGAGACGTTATTATAGCGCTCCCAAATTACAAGTCGATATGCGCGTAAGGTACTGGCGCCTTGGCATCACCGACGTTTTGAACGCGGGCTATCCTGCCGAGAGGGCCAACCACTGGGACATCAAGTGTATGCAAGGCGAGTACGAGCACTTCGGAGTATTCTGGTACCGCTTCGGCACGCCCTTTGACAAGGAGCCGGTGCACGGGCTCTGCTTTTATTTTAACGACGTGCCGAAAAAAACGGTGGACGAACTTGCAGCATTTCTGCATGGCAAGTTCGGCGGCCAGCTTCTCTACAGGCAGGCAAGGGGCTTTCTGCAAGGATCCAAAGAGTTTGCCGACGGGAAATCTGTGGCCACGCTTGCCAACGACCTGAGCCTGAAATTCAACGCGCCTGTCGAGCTCACGGTAGAGTTCGAGAAGGCTACCAAGGAGGAGATCGACAACGAGGCGTGGAAGCTGCCTGCCTCAAAGGCGCTACCGATACCAGGCCCGGACTGAAATAGCATTATATCTCTCTCTATAAGGAGTGTTTAATGCGATAGATTTAAGTGGAGAGTACGGAAAAGAGCAAGCGTAATGGCAACCATCGCAATCAATGCTGCAGAATCGCCTGTGTATCCTGCTTTTCAGGCAACGTGGCTGAAGCCAAACATTGTAACCAATGTGGGAATTTGAGCCAAAATCTTACATCATTATGAAGGTCTATGTTGATACTCCAAAACCGAACACTCCAGTTTGGTTGGTAGAAGGCACTCTCAAGAGTGAGTATTTGAAAGCCTATTACCAAAGCAGTTGAACTATCTTAGGTTCACCGAATCTCGGCAGATAATTGGTGGTATACCGGCTCTGCTGCCCGTCCTGTAGCCTGGACAATAATAGTGCTTCCACTACCATCTCCCTTCGGCACAATTGACAAATTCATAGAATTTTTCTTTGAT
Source organism: Nitrososphaera sp. (assembly GCA_035620415.1). Classification (GTDB taxonomy): domain Archaea; phylum Thermoproteota; class Nitrososphaeria; order Nitrososphaerales; family Nitrososphaeraceae; genus Nitrososphaera. Next base: position 3,087 of record DASPGV010000014.1, on the reverse strand, counting down.
GACAGATAATATGCTATAGCGGCCGGCCACGCAAAGAGAATTGAAACTATCATCCAAGACCATTTGAAGTCCCTCCCAGCTTCAGCGGTGATAATTTGATTTAGTACAGTGTTCTTGATACGCAACTTGCTCGATCCTATGATTTTGTAAGCTTGGTTGTAAACCTCCGTAGGCTGCAAGACTGTATCCCTGCTTAGTGAGACCATTTTCTGGTTTTTCCACCGATTATAGAGCCGATATATGATGATGCCGTAAACTATTGCGATAATTATGTAATTGACAGGCGGAGAAATGACCTTCGTTATGACTCCAATACCAGGGATGACATTTACCACCTTTCCAATGTATAGTTCCCTTGTGATAGGATAGTCGGTGCCGGGTATCGGCGAGGGGTTTGCGTCTCCCTTTGTCCTTATCGTGATGTCGCCGTCGGCATCCTCGTCGATGTCGATGATTCGGTGAATGATGACTCTGTCGCCGCCGTCCGGCCTGTTGAACACGATAATGTCACCTACCTGTAGGCTTTGAAAAGGATAATCAGTATCCACTACCACTACATCGTTGAGTTCAAGGGCAGGCGACATGCTACCACTTGATATTACATAAGTTTGTGTTTCTGCGAAGGCATATTGGTCGCTGGCGATTGTTGTAACAGATATCGACATAGAGACAACAAGTGCAACCAAAAGAATACTGTGAAGGCTAATTTCTAATACACTAAGAAGACTCTAGAACAATGTTTTATTTAAGTAATATCGCGTCTTCTCAGAGCTCTTGACTTGTATCTGAGCGTACACCCACAACAGAAGCAATGCGTAGCTCCAACACGGAAATAAACTACACACTTGCTGCAATACTTCATCCCAAGCTGATATAGACTGCCATTGTAGCCATTGATGCCGAATCTTTGACATATGTTCCTGCAAGAGTGCATGTGCCGAGCTCTAAAGTCTTTGTTATAATGGAGCAAGCACTTTGGTGATAGGGGCCAATGATCGAATATCACGATATAGAGTAATTATTTATTATAGGAAAGACCAGTAGCAGTATCCATTGGATGAAAGTTTCTGCATTTCAGAAAAGCAGATGATAATAGATCACAAAGACAAAATCAACAAGATAGTGAAAGAAGCGATGGTTCTAGTCGATGCTGAGAACTTCGATTACTCGAAGGTCAAGCCCTTGATTCTGGATATTTACTATCACTTGAGTTGTGTTGGTACCATTGCAGAAGGCAGAATGTCTGACAGGATCAAGAAGAGGATAGCTGAACTACAGAGATTAGAGATTGCATGGGAAGCTGGCGGTGACTTTTTCCAGCAAACTTACATGCCAATGTGGTTACGGGTTGTAGATAGTATCGTGGTCAAGTATTCAAAGGGTAGATTGACGGACATTGGATTCGAATTTGATCCATCCTCACTTAAGTCAAAATTCAACCTTTCATTAGGGAAGGGTAAGGACTGGCGGCACTTGAAAGGCATCCACGAGTCCACGTTCAAAGATCATGCAGTAACGGTTACTGAAGAGTAGCTATAAACTTTAAATCGCCCGCCGCACCTAAGTAAAACGGATCTGTAAACGCCTGTCCTTTGCTGGATATTTTTGATCTCTTCTCTCTCCATAGGGCAATGCTTAGCATTATATTTCTCGGCAGCCTATCATTCCGGTGTCAATGGCGTCAGAGATGACCATCCGAGAGCACATTGAAGAGCTCCGGGTAAGGGTGCTCAGGATAGCGCTCTCCATAGTCATAATCACCGTCTTTGCCATGTCGTTTGACCTGCGGCCAGTCGAGGTCGCCGGCTTGCCGCTTGCCTATCCATTCCCCGACCCGATACACAACATCTCTGCGCGTCTTACGTTCTACATGCAGGACTCGCTTTTGCCGGAAGGAGTCTCTCTTATCCAGACCGCGCCGGGCCAAGCTTTCTTTGCGCAAGTATATGTTTCCGCGCTGATAGGGCTTACAGCCTCCATACCGCTCATAGTCAGGGAGATATCGGCGTTCATTGCCCCGGCGATTAGCAGCAAGGCAAAGATTGGGATCATGAATGTTTTCCTTCCGGCGGTCGGGCTCTTTGCCGCTGGCATCGCCTTCGCATACCTTACAGTCATACCATACGCCCTTGACTTTCTGTACCAGTACGGCGAAGCGCTCAACGTCGCGACCTTCCTGACCATCAACGACTTTATCTCGTTTGTCCTGCAGTTCCTGCTCGGCTTTGGGGTCGCCTTCCAGCTCCCGATACTGATGTACGGCATTTCGCTCACCGACGCCGTGTCGCCGCAGTTCTGGCGCAGCAACTTCCGCTACGCGGCAATAGTCATAGTGGTGTTTGGTGCGATAATCACGCCGGACGGAAGTGGGGTGACGATGTGGCTCGTGGCCGGCCCCATGATCGCGCTGTATCTTGCAGGGATGCTGATAGTCGAGAGAAGGGCCGCCCTTAAGACTAACACTTAAATTCTTAGCCAAGCTATCCTATAGCAGATGGTCACAGAAGGGCTGTCGAGTCTCGTAATGCAGTTCGTCCCTCAAGGATGGGAATTGATAATTATCGTAGGCTTGATTGCGGCAATTGTCTTTTTTGGAGCGAAAAAGATCCCCCAGCTTGCAAGGTCGGTTGGCAAGGCAACGGCCGAGTTCGAGAAGGCGAGGATCGAGGCCAAGAAGGAGCTCCAGCAGCTGAAAAGCGAGGGGTCCGTCGGCAGGGAAAAGCTCGAGTCAATAGCCGACTCGCTTGGCATCGACTACACCAACAAGAACGACGACGAGTTGAGGGCCGCAATCGAGCTAGAGCTGAACAAGAGCAAGCAGTAGCTTAAAACCTTTTTATTACAATCTTTTTCCAACTAGTCTATGATCGGCCTGCAGCAGATATCATCCATCGTCGATCGATATGACACAAAGAATGTCACTGTGGGCACGATAGGCAGCCACTCGGCGCTCGAAATAATGGACGGCGCCAAGGACGAGAACATGAAGACGGTGTGCATCTGCCAGAAGGGCAGGGACCTGCCGTACCGCCGGTTCAAGCGGCTCGCCGACGAGATCATCCTGCTTGACAAGTTCGCCGACATCAT
>DASPGV010000013.1:0-3853 GCA_035620415.1 Nitrososphaera sp. | reverse complement strand
CAGTAGAGTAGTATATGCTGCTAAAGACTCTCTCCTATTCCACCCTTGTAATCCTTTTTTCCCTGATATTCATAGGAGGGTACGTCAGCGCGTCTGGCGTCGGCCTCACGTGCCCCGAATGGCCGCTCTGCCCGCAAGGCTTTCTGCCGCACGAGGACTTTATTATAGAGTACTTCCACAGATCGGTCGCGGCGGCAACAGGCATCCTCGTGATCGCCACCATGGCATTTACGCTAAAGTCAAAAGCGGCACCAAATGGCATGAAGATCGCCTCCGTCATAGCGGCAGGCGCGGTCATTGGACAGATAACGCTGGGCGCCATAGTCATCGTAGAGCGGCTGCACGCGATCCTAGTTACGACCCACCTTGGCCTTGGGATCGTGCTCTTTTCCATGGTCCTGATGACGGCCATCTATGCGTACAGGCTGGAAGGTAAAAAGGCGGTTCAAGCCAAGGCACAGTAATATACGGGCAAGGCAAAATTATGCACGTGAACGTCCCAGTCCTGTTGGCGGTTTCATTGCTGTTCGTCTCTGCAGTTCCGGCATACGCGCACTTTGAGCACTTTTCCCATTACAACGGCAGGGGCGACGGCGTCGGGCAGTACTACGTCTACGAAGCGCTCGAGCCGGACTATGCGTCCCCGGGCGAGCCAACAGCAATATTGTTCAGCGTCCAGGACCATGACGGGCGCGACACGTACGACATTGAAACGATGGTAGAGGTGTATTCATCTTCAGGCGAGCGGGTCAAGTCGTTTCCGTGGACGAGGCAGGACGTGGGCGACTTTTCCGTCTTTTACACTTTTCCGCAGGTGGGCAGCTACCAGATAGTGCTCAGCATAGCGGACGGGCCAATCAACACTAACACAATAGACCCTCCAAGGAGCACGCTTGGCAGCTCGTCAGGCTGCAACTGCGAGCGGCTCATTTTCAACGTCTCCATTTCGCAGGGCTTTGGCACCATCTACAACACGACGCTTGCGATTGCGGTCTTTGGGCCGCTAGCGATATTTGGCGCGGTTCTTGGACTGACGTACAGGAGCAGGAAGAAGAGCGGTCAGTTTGTCAGTGCCCCCGGCGACACCATGAGGTACATAGTCACGCTTGCGGCAATCGCGGGTGGGCTTGTGCATTTTGCGATATACTCTGGCCACGCGTCGCTACGGCTCGAGTACAGCATATTCCTGATTGTGGCCGGCGGCATGCAGGTGACCTATGGCATAATGTACACGCTGCTTACACTGACTGCTCCGACCGCGGGCAGGGCAAGGCCGCAGGACCACTACCGCAAGACCGTGGCGGTCAACCTGTTCGGCCTTGTGGGAACAGCCGTGCTGCTCGGGCTCTATGCGTACTCTGTCACGCTGCCGCCGCCGCTCTCTCCTACTGGCGTGCCGGAAAGCGTGGACGTCGCAGGAGTCTTGGCAAAGTCGGTCGAAGTGTTCACGGTGATCGGCATAGTCTACCTTATGAGGCTTGAGAAACGCAGGTTGCAGTCCTACCTGAAAGAGCACGCCTGATCTAGTAAGACATAAAACACCAAGAGGGCGAACCATGGTAATATGGCCTGGAAAGTATTGATGCCGAGAAAGATCATGTTCGGCGAAAACGCTGCAAAGGAGTTCCCGTACCCGAAAAATTCTCTTGTTATCACGACCACCACTCCCGACATTTACAACAAGTGGCTCGACTACATGGGGATCAAGGACTATGAAGTGTACGACAAGGTCACCCCCGACCCGGCGATAGAGACTGTCGAGGCGATAAGGAAGCAGTACGAGGGCAGGACCATAGGCGCGTACATCGGCCTTGGCGGCGGCAGCTCGATGGACGTCTGCAAGTACCTGAGCAAGCTAACAGGCATACCCAAGATCCTGATCCCGACCACTTTTGGCACGGGCGCTGAGATGACCACCTACGCGGTGATCAGTTTCGACCACAAGAAAAAGCTCCTCCAGGACGAGGCTTTCCTCGCCGATGCTGCCATAGTTGACCCGTACTTTCTACCCGGCACTCCGTTTAACATCATGCGCAACTCGGCGTGCGACGCGGCCGCACAGGCGTCAGAAGGGTACGACAGCAAGGCAGGCAACCCGTTCACTCAGTTCTTCTGCAAGGAGGCGTTCGACATCCTGTACGACGCGATAATAAACGACAAGCACAACATGCTTCCGTACGGTGCCATGCTGTCCGGCATCGGCTTTGGCAACTCCTCGACCACGCTTGGGCACGCGCTTTCCTACGTGTTTTCCAACGAGGGTGTGCCGCACGGCTACGCGCTGTCGTCATGCACCACCGTCGCGCACAGGTTCAACAAGTCTGTCTATCACAAGCGCTTCAAGGAGATAGCGCAAAAGCTCAAGTTCGAGCCGCTCAAGCTAAAACAGCCGCTGGATCAGGCTGCCGACGTTATAATGCCCGACCGCGGACACCTTGACAACAACCCGATACCGGTTAGCAAGCAGGACGTCATAAAATGCCTTGACGAGATAGTGAACGCAAACCCGCTGGCCTGACCGTAGGCTCTTTTCCCTTTTGCAATGCAGTGCATGCCCTGTCAAAACCTTTAAATTCAGTCCTCCGGCCTTTATCCTCGATGACCGTTATCCAAAAGAGCATAGAAATTAACGCTCCAGTAAGTGAAGTATTCACGTATTTTGCAAGGCCGGAGCACATGGCTGACCAGTTCCCGGAGAACATGGGCCTGAGCGTTATCCCGGTCGAAGTCAAGAACGGCTTTGGGGTTGGCACTATCTTCAGGATAAGCGGGGATTTTGACGGCAAAAAGCTCGAATGGGACTGCGAAACCATCGACTATGTCCCGATGCGCAAGATCGTTGCCAAGATGATCGAAGGCCCGTTCAAGAGCTGGCAGATAACAGTCGACTTTGAAGAGCTGGGCGAGAAGAAGAGCAGGACCGGCATGACGGTCGAATATGAAATGCCGATGGGGCCGCTGGGCAGCTTTATGGACAGGATGAAGCTCAAAAGGATAGCCGAGCGCGGAATGGAAAACGGACTGTACCGCGTGAAAGCATTGCTTGAAGGCACGGGCTCTATCCCGGTCTATATCACTCTTGACGCATATCGGCACATATTGAAGGAAAAGGAAAAGCTCAACTGCTCTGTATCTGAGGCCATAGTCAAGATAATCCAGCAGAGCCAGCAGACGGTCAAGGCATAAACTTTTCTTCTTCCCTTTTCTAGTTTCATTTAAATATCGCTCCTGATTGCAAATTTTCTGCGGGTTCGTAGCTCAGCCAGGTAGAGCGTCTGGCTCTTAACCAGTCAGTTATTCTGGGTTAAAATGTCGAGGGTCCGAATCCCTCCGAACCCGCTTTTCTAACACACACAAGCCCATAGTGGCTCAAGTAATCTTTCTGACAGACAAAATATGATATCTCACTTGAGGGGAGCAGACTAATTGAGATTAGCTTTTGTCAAAAGCCATTTGTTCGGAATCTTGGCCAGCATAGCATTTTCCATTTCTGTATGGCTCTTGACTGCTACAATTGCACATTGCTCCACTGTTTACGATGACACAGGGAGTTCCAGATTTCAGTGCAGACAGGACAGTCTGGGCGGCTACTTGATTTCGTACTGGAGGTGGCCCTACCAGCACACCCCGCTTCTTGGTTACTGGGACTCGTATGACAACAAACTTGCCATGCTCATCGAAGAGCCCTATTCCCAGCTATCCCTGACAATGGCAATGACGTATCTTGTTTGGTTCAGGATTGCTATTTTTGCAAGGAACCGGCATGCACGCGAAAAGAAGGCGGCTTCGCCTATTTGATTCGCTAGTCGTTATCTACTTTATGATAATGTCTTGATCAGTGTCGACAGATGCA
>DASPGV010000012.1:0-26726 GCA_035620415.1 Nitrososphaera sp. | reverse complement strand
AGCCGGACTGGTTCCTACAACCCTGTTCCTTAGGGATTCGTGGGTTCAAATCCCACCCCCCGCACCTTTTTACTGGGGGATGAATATGGTGTACCAAGGTGGGCACTGGCTCTGTTAACTTGGCGGGTGATGACGAATAATGAGAAGCTTGGCACCACAGCCCAAGTTAACAGCGCCACAAAAAGGAACACTCAGGAACCGTTCTTGTGCTTGTAGTCGATCGCCATCTTGACGAGGTGCCTGTGCATTCGCAAGTCGCCCGAGAGCTCGGGGTGGAACGAAGTCCCGATGATGTTCTTTTGCCTGACGGCCACGACCCTGCTGTTGAGCTTGGCAAGGACTTCGACGTCCTTGCCGACCTCCGTGACCGCCGGCGCCCTGATGAATACGCCTTTGAACGCTTCCTTGCCCAGCATGCCTATCGCAATGTCCGCCTCGAACGACTCGCCCTGCCTTCCAAAGGCATTGCGCTCGATCACGATGTCAAGGTTTCCTATCAGCTTTTGCTTCGTGTCGCCGACAACCCTGTCAAACGCCCTGCGCGATAGCATTATCATGCCCGCGCACGTGCCCAGCACCGGCATGCCTTCAGAGATTCGCTTCTTTATGACCGGCAGCGACCGCTGGATGGCGGCAAGCGTGCTCTGAACCGTACTCTCTCCTCCTGGTAGTATGAGGCCGTCCACCTTTTCGACCTCCTCCGGGTAGCGCACAAGCTCGACGCTGCCGTCGATCTGCATCTCCTGCAGCGCTTCCTTTGTAGCGGCGACGTTCTCTTCAATATCGCCTTGAAAACCGAGAACTCCTATCGTGATGGATTTCTTTTTGCTGCTCAAGCGTGCTGGCCCCTTTCCTGCATGCGAAGCTCTAGGTTCTTTGTGTCCATGCCCAGCATCGACTTTTTCTCGTCCACCATCTTTTGCGCCTCCATCACTATCTTGGGATCGTCGTAGAACGTGGTCGCAAGCACCACGGCCCTTGCCCTCTGGGCCGGGTCGTCTGACTTGAAAATGCCGGATCCCACGAACACGCCGTCGCAGCCAAGGTTCATCAGAAATGCAGCGTCGGCCGGGGTGGTGATTCCGCCTGCCGCAAAGTTGACGACGGGCAGTCGCCCAAGGCGCGCCGTCTCTTCAGCGATCGCGTAAGACACTTTCAATTCGCGCGCGGCCTTCATCAATTCCTGTTTGTCGTTGTCCTGATACAACGATCGAAGCTTTCGTATCTCGCTGTTGACCTGGCGTATATGGGTTACAGCCTCTGCCACGTTGCCGGTGCCCGGCTCGCCCTTTGTCCTTATCATCGCGCAGCCCTCCTCAATCCTGCGCAGAGCCTCGCCGAGGTTCCTGCCGCCGTTGACAAACGGGGTAGTGAAATCCCACTTCCAGATGTGGCGCTCTTCGTCCGCCGGCGTCAGCACTTCGCTTTCGTCGATCATGTCGACCCCTGTCACTTCAAGCACCTTTGCCTCGTCGGTATGCCCGATCCTGCACTTTGCCATGATGGGAATGGTGACTGCGTCCATTATCTCCTGTATTACCTTGACGCTTGCCGTCCTTGCGACCCCGCCGGCCTTCCTGACGTCGTACGGAAGCTTGTCAAGCACCATGACTGCAACAGCGCCGGCCTCCTCTGCGATCACGGCCTGCTCGACGTTTGTCACGTCCATCACTACTCCGTGCTTGCACATGTGCGCAAAGCCGCGCTTGAGCAGCGTTGTGCCGCGGACCATGCGGGCGCTGTCTACCATATCCACCCTGACGCCCTTTGGTTTTGGCTCGGTGGCCACGAGTGATATCGTCATTATATACAACTCGTACGCTCAAATGCTCTATATATTTTCTGTCAGACGTACCTTTCAATGATGGCGTCCAGCTGGGCCCCGATGTTCCTTACTATCGACGGGACGGCAGTCTCCGATGCTTCCACGTTGACCCAGCTGATGTTCTTCGGGTCGCCGCCGGAAGTCAGCTCAACCGCGTACCTTGTCAGGTTGGCAAGCCCCTCCTTTTCGGGGTAGCTTGCACTGTCAACCTGCATAAAGCCCGTTTCAATTATCAGCCCCTTCAGGCTGTTCATCTCCTCGACGCTTATCGTGAAGGTCATTTCTCCCGTCGCGCCGGTGATGTCGCGGTATAGTGCAGAGCGGTCGTTTCTTATAGTCAGGTCTTCGGCGCTTGCCGCAACCAGCCGGCCGTCCTCTATTCTTGTAAGGTTCTGCCTGCTGTACTCGATGCTGAGGTCCTGCTGGATTTCTGCCGGCTGGCCGCCAAGGCGGGGCACAGCAATGAGCCCGGCCATCACCGCCACAATTGCAATGATCGCTATCAGGAACTTGTTGACCATTTTATGATCTCTGCGTAGATTTGATGTAGTTGAGCAGGCCGCCTGCCGCAAGGAGGTCCCTCTGCCTCGGGGTCAGGTCGACCTTGAGCGTGATCCTGCGGCTGCCTGCGACGGCTTCCATAGTCTTGCTTGCATGCTTCAGGTTGCCGACCACGTTTTCTATCTTTACCGGCGTGCCCTGAGCTAGAATGTCAAAATCGGACGGGTTCTGGAACTCGAACGGGATTATGCCAAAGTTGATCAGGTTGGCCCTGTGGATCCTTGCAAACGACTTTGCAATTACTCCCTTGACGCCTAGGTACATCGGAGCGAGGGCCGCGTGCTCCCTGCTCGAGCCCTGGCCATAGTTCTCGCCCCCCACGATAAAGCCACCCTGCTTTTCCTTCGCTCTCTTGGCAAAGTCCGGGTCAAGCCAGTAGAACACGTACTCGCTTATCGCCGGCACGTTGCTCCTGAGTGGTAGGATTTTCGCGCCAGCCGGCATTATGGCGTCGGTGCTGATGTTGTCGCCAACCCTTATCAGCACTTCGCCCTGCAACGCTGATTCCATGGGCTGCCGCAGCGGGAGCGGCCGTATGTTGGGGCCCCTTGAAATTTCAAGGCCGCCGGCCTGCTGCGCCGGCTCCGGGGGCACTATGCCAGAGTCGTCGATGACAAACTTGTCAGGCCACGGGATGTCCGGGTAATCGCCTAGGTCGCGCGGATCGGTTATCTTGCCTGTCACCGCGCACGCGACGCACACTTCGGGGGATGTCAGGTAGACCTTGTCGTCCTTTGTTCCGCTCCTCCCCGGCCAGTTTCGATTGAACGACCTTATCGAAACCCAGTCGGTGCCCGGCGCAGAGCCCATGCCGATGCAGCCCTGGCAGCCGCTCTCTAGCAAGCGCGCGCCGGATGCAATGATGTTGTATATAGAACCGTCGCGGGCCACTGTCTCGAGCACCTGCTTCGATCCAGGGTTTATAGCCATCGTGACGTTTGGATGCACCTTCTTGCCCCTCAGCACGTGCGCCACCGTCATCATTTCGACGTAGCTAGAATTCGTGCACGAGCCGATGAGCACCTGGTGCACGTCCTGCCCCTGCACGTCGCGCACCCTGTGCACCGCGTCGGGCGAGCCGGGCAGCGCTATCATGGGCTCCAGTTCGCTCAGGTTTATCTCCATGTTTTCGTCGTACGAGCAGCCGGGATCTGCAGCAACGCGTTTGTAGTCCTGCAGCCTGTTCTGCCGCGCCATATAGTCCTGTGTTATTTCGTCGGACTCGAACAGCGAAGTTGTGGCGCCAAGCTCGGCACCCATGTTGCATATCGTGCCCCTCTGCGGCACGCCGAGGCTCTTGATCCCTTCGCCATAGTATTCAAAGACCTTGCCGACTCCTCCCTTGACTGTCAGCCTGCGAAGCATCTCAAGTATCACGTCCTTGGCGGTCACCCACGGTCTGAGCCTGCCTGTCAGTTTCACACCCACGATCTTGGGCATCTTGGTGTAGAACGGCGCGCCGGCCATCGCGACAGCGACATCAAGCCCGCCGACGCCTATCGCCATCATGCCGGCTCCGCCTGCAGTAGGGGTGTGGCTGTCCGATCCTATCAGCAGTTTTCCGGGGATCGAAAAGCGCTCAAGGTTGACTTGGTGGCAGATGCCGTTGCCCGGCTTGGAATAGTGGATGCCGTATTTCGCTGCGAACGTTTGCAAAAAGCGATGATCGTCTCCGTTTTCAAACCCGGTCTGCAGGATGTTGTGATCGACATAGATCGCCGCGTGCTCCACCTTTACCCGCGGGATGCCCATCGCCTCGAACTGGAGGCACGCCATCGTGCCCGTGGCGTCCTGCATGAGTACTCGGTCCACCTTCAGGCCTATCTCCTGGCCCGGCTCTATCCTGCCGTCCGCAAGGTGTGCCGATATTATCTTCTGAGCGAGATTTAGCGAAGCCATTACCTGAGGTTTCTAGCAAGGATTGGATATTTAATATGTTCTTGCATTAGCTGGATTGAGTATTTTTTGCCATTAAATAATGTCATTAGGGCATTAGTTATCCATACGCCGCTGCAACTTTTTAACATAACGGCACTACCTTGGTCAGGTATATTTCCAACTTGCCGCATTGTGGACAGCTGTACATTGTGTATTCCTTGTATTGTCTTATGATTGTTGGGAACTTTTTCTGTAAGTCAAATCCAAGATATTTGGTTGGAATGGCATTTGTTTCCTCTGCCATCTCAGTATTGCAATTGTGCACTTTCGCGTTATCATGATTCCGTAAGATGAGACACTGGTCTTTAACTCATCGAATGTACACATGTATGAAAGAATATGTTGACAAGCTACAAGAACTCTAGGTCTTAGGCTGTCAATATCGAACTGAGAAGTTCCTTAGTTTTGTAGAAAGCACGGCAAACAGAACAGCGCCATCCTTGAACTTCAGAAAACGTAATTTTCATGCAACACTGCTCCAAGACACCATGACATTGGGGGCAGGTTAGCATTCAGACATGGTGAGTCATTATCATTAAATAAGAAGCTGGTACGTTGTTCTAGCTCAAGATATCATGCAGCTCGAACGTTAGGATGACAGGCTGCCAGAGGCTTTGGAAAAATACAATGCTTTACGCTAATGGCTTCAAATTTTCGTTAATAATGTTGAGCCGTATTCGTCATTGATTGAAATAGAATCTATCAGAACATTTCAGCTTTTGCCGGAATGCTTATGTCCCATTTGCACAAAGGGATTTATGGACAAGTTGTCATTAGAAATACATTATCGTAAAAGGCATCGGGCTGGAAAATCGAAAAAGACAAGAAAATACATTATTTCTTAGCGTCCTCCACCATCCTGCATTACGCGAATAAAGAGCTTGACAATTGCAAGACTTCTCAATAGTTGCAGCCCAGCTTGTCTGTATGTGCTCATACAGCATACCCCCTATTATCATGATTAATCATGTATGATGGACGATAGGAAAGAGTGAATTAGTAAGATTGTTGGACCGTGTGGAAATGGGAAAGATCGAACGCAATGTAATCATCATTCTCCTAATATGTGGATTCATGGCTGGTATAACAGTCGGTCTTAGTCTCTTGTTAGATTGGATATTCGACATTCGGTTTTTCAACTGAGCCATGAAAGATGGTTGGGGGATAGCAAACAGAATTATGAAAGAATATTATCCACTTTTGCCTCAAAGGTCATAGAGATAGCACACTGGAGGTGGCCTAACGCTATGAGTCGTGTTTGGGAAAACGTTGGCACTGGTGTTAATCCAGACGTTTAGATATTTAATATGTTATTCCGCCGAGCTGTCGGCCGTGGCAAGGGGGCTGTTCTCGTGGACCTCTAGCTCTTTGCCACAGCGCGGGCAATTCGCGTGCTTTGGGTCCACCTCCTCAAGCTCGGTCCCGTCTGACGGGCACCTGCCCCTGAAATCCTTGTCGTGGATATCGGCGTGCACGAACTTGCTCTCTTTCTTGCACTTGAAAAGCCGGTATTCAGAGTAATCAGCGTTGACATCCGTCAGTGTCTGGTCAAGGTCCGAGCTGCCAAGCGGCAGTTTCGCTTCGTACCCGCAGCTGTTGCACTTGAAGCTGTAGACCTTCACTGCAGCAATATGGCGGCATCAGAATAAAAACATGTCAGGAGGACAATTTTCTGAAAGAGAGTTTCTTCCGTCTTAAATAAGCTCGAAAAGTTGACTCTACTGGTAGTTGAAACTAAAAGGATTCCTAGCCATGATCTTACTCTCGTTTCTTTCATCGTCCACACTTATTGCTGCCGCGCCAGAGCACAGCTCTTCCACCTACCGCAAGTTCGTCATCTATTACGGCTGGTACACCGACAGCAGGGGAGAACTGGGCCCCGCAATCGACAGGATAATCGCTGTCAGACCGGAATTTGTCATCAGCCCTTACCACACCTCTACTGGCCGGGTCAATCTCGTGCCGGAAGCAATTGAAAAATTCCACGATGCAGGCGTAAGGGTGATTGTGTACATCGCCACCGGCAACGCGGGGAAGGAGCTAGAAGTCGTGCTGCAGGAGATCAAGACCGGCCTTGACGCCGGAGCAGACGGTGTGATGCTCGACGAAGTCGCGATGATGCACTCTGGCTGGCAGGTAGAGTATTACAGGGAGATCTACGACTACGTCAAGTCGTTCGGGAGCGAAAGGGTCGTCATAGCCAACCCCGGCAGCATACGGGTCAACGAAAAGGTCATGTCGGTGAGCGACATCGTCTCGTTCGAGCACCAGTGGCGCCTTGCGTCCCAGATCGACTGGTTTTCGGAGTACCCGCCAACGCGGTTCATGGGGATCTCGAGCAACGACATCTCAAACGTGATGGGCTATGAGGTTGACGAGGAGTCCGCTCCAAGGGACAGCATAGAGGCGTGGCAGGCAGGCATAGGCTACCACTTTTCGACCAACGCCTACACAACGCTTGCACTCTGGTTCGAGGAATACCATAAGGCGCTTGAGGACTATGCCGCTTCGGGCGCCGAGCTGCAGGAGCTGATGGTCAGGACCGTCGACACGGAAGACAATGAGATAAGGGGGCTCTGGATAGAGGTCAGGAAGGACAACAGGGTTGTAATCACAGGCTTTAGCCCGACCAAGTTCCTGCTTCCGGAGGGGACGTATGAGGTGGGTGCCAGCAACTACCAGAGCTTTATCTTTGACAGGTGGCAGGACGGCGAAACGGCGCCCTCCCACGGAGTCACGATGGCAAACGCCACGGAACTCGTCGCGGTGTACAGGAGCGAGCTTGGAAACCTCCGGGTTGAAAGCTACGACAACCTCGGCAACAGAGTCAGGGGTATGCAAGTGACGGTCAGCGGCGGGAGCGGAGTCGTGACGGAGGGTTTTACTCCGCTCAACCTCCGGCTGCCGGTCGGCGAGTACTCTATAGCAGCGTCGAGCGACGAGCATTACGAGTTTGACAGCTGGGACGACGGCTCCCAGACGAGGAAGGCCAGCCTTGGAGAGGACGTCATGGTGGCCGCCTACTATGACAACATGCTTGCTGACAAACTGGGCTCAGAGATCTTTGGCTGCAGCGACTACCAGCAGCAGGTTGCAGACTCGATGCTCAAGTACGGGCCACTTGCGGGCCTGCTTGAAATGCAGATGAGAAAGAGCATAATGGCGTCTTCAGGCTGCCCAGTCTAGCGTTTGGCATCTTCAAGAGCGCGGGTAATGTCTGCAAGCCTTTTTCGGAGCGAAATCGTGCTGACCTCCGCCGCGTCGGCTATCACTGTTTTGGTCATATTCAGCTCGTGATCTAACGTTGCAAGATACAGCGCGGCTGCCGCCAGCACGACCGGGTTCTTGCCCATTATCCCGGTGTGGCTTGCGACCGAGGACAGGATCTCCATCGCCCTCCTCGACACCCGCTCCTCTATCCCTGCCTTTGCAGAGATCTTGGCTATGTTCCTGAAGGGGTCGGTGACGGGTGGCTCGATGTGCATCTCGCCTACTAGGATCTTGTAGCAGTGGGCTGCAAACGGCCTGTCGACTCCGGCGGCCCCGCAGACCTCGTCTATCGTGCGCGGTATCATCCTCTCCTTGCACGCAAGGTAGACCGAAGCGGCGACAAACCCAGAGATCGACCTCCCCTTTATCAGGCTCTTCTGCAACGCTTTCCGGTAAAAATATGCGGACCGCTCTGCGACCTGCCACGCCAGCCCCAACGCGTTGCATATTCTGTTTATCTCCCACGTCGCCTTCTTCAGGTTCCTTGAAATCGGCGCGCTTGAAACGGACATGGCGTTCAGCTTGCGCAACCGACTCACCGGGATCGGCCGTGATGCGCGGTACACGTAAACAGAATCCCGCTTGCCGCTGTTATCCTGATCGCCCTGCTGCTGGTCAGGCGCCGGCGCGGCCGCGCTGCCGATATAGGTAGACAGACCTGTGTCATGTATCAGGAGCGAAGAGGGAATGCCTCCCCTCGCCCTGTCGTCTGCAGGTGAAAAAGACCTCCACTCTGGCGACATCGTCTCGACCCTCTCCCTGAGGACCACGCCGCACGAGCTGCATACAAGTTCGCCGGCAAAGCTATCGGTTATAGGGGCGCTGCCGCACGCGGAGCACTGCTCGTCGTCTGGCACGGAATGTTCCGACAATACGTTATAACCACGCTGCCCTGCCGTAATAACCCGGAAGCAATAATCGTGCGATGGCGTCTTACGTTTGATTCTAAGGAAAACAGATTCTGGAGTTGCGCTACATTTTGTGATCGAAGAATCTTACTCTCGACGCGACGTGGAAAAAATACAGGCCGAATTTTCAGTCAAATAAAGCCAGAGTACAACTACTCTATCGATAAAAGTCCTCTGTCCAGACATTCAATGATGTGTTCTATCATTGGCATTGTCGGCAAGAATGTCGTCGCGCCGGCACTGGTTGAAAGCCTCAAGAGGATGGAATACCGGGGCTACGACAGCGTCGGGGTCGCGACGCTTTCAACCAACAAGATTTCGGTAAGAAAAGGGATCGGCAAGGTGAGCCAGGTCAACAGCAGCCTGAACCTCGCCGCTATGGACGGTTTTGTGGGCATAGGCCACACCCGGTGGGCCACACACGGGGGAGTCACCGACAACAACGCCCACCCGCACCCATGCTGCACGAACGACATCGCGGTGGTGCACAACGGCATCATTGAAAACTACAGGGAGCTAAAGGACGAGCTGGTGAAAAAAGGCCACAGGTTTCGGAGCGAAACCGACACGGAAGTCATCGCGCACCTGCTCGAAGACCATCATAACGCCAGCAAGGACATCAAACGTGCCATGAAGGAAACGGTAGAAGAGCTCGCCGGCTCGTTCGCCTTTATCGCCATGTTCTCGAACGGCAGCCTCGCGTGCGCCCGGCTCGATGAGCCGCTCGTCATAGGGATCTCGGACAACGCGTTCTACGCTTCAAGCGACGTGCTCGGCTTTCTCCAGTACACCGATCAGGCGGTCTTTCTTGACAACCGCGACATGGTGATAATCGACAAAGAAGGCATCAACATCTTTGACTTTGGGGGGGAGCCGGTGGTAAGAGGCATCACCAAGGTCGCGTGGGAGCTTGCGGACGCCAACAAGGGCGAGTTTGCCCACTACACTTTAAAGGAGATATTCGAGCAGAGGACCAGCATCAAGGCCGCCACGTACCAGGAGGGGTACAAGATAAAGGCGTTCTGCGACGCAATAGCAGGCGCCGGCAACATCATCGTCACCGGGAGCGGCACCAGCTACCACACTTCGCTCATCGCTTCCATGATAGGATCGCGCTTTCTGAAGAAACGCTTTGAGCCGGTGATGGCAAGCGAGTTCAAGTACAACATGAACTCTATCGACAGTGACACCGCGGTCGTGGCGATATCGCAGAGTGGCGAGACAGCCGACGTGCTGTCGGCGACAAAGCTGGCAAGCGCGGCCGGCGCCAAGATCTTGTCGATCGTCAACGTTCCCACGTCGTCGCTTGCAAGGGCCGCGGACGTTTCGCTCAGCATCAACTCCGGTCCCGAGATCGGAGTCGCCGCGACAAAGAGCTTTACAGGCCAGGTGTCGCTTGTCTACGCCATTCTTGACCGCATGAGCGAGGGCAGGGTCGGCTATGACGGGGACGCCGTTTCAGGCGTGATAGCCAAGATGCTGGCCGGCAGCGCCGGCGTCGAGCGGCTTGTCAACATGACGATGCCAAAGGTGAACGACATCTACCTCCTAGGCAGGTCGATCCACTTTCCTATCGCGCTCGAAGGCGCGCTCAAGATGAAAGAGCTTGCGTACGTGCATGCGGAAGGGATCGCAGCGGGCGAGCTGAAACACGGGCCGCTTGCGCTCATGGACAAGAACGCGGTGGTGCTCGTGCTCAACCCTGACGACAAGACCTACGTCGACACCCTCTCCAGCGCACACGAGGTGAAGGCAAGGGGTGCCAAGATAGTCGGCATCTCGAACTTTCCAAGCGACGTTTACGACGCAATGATAGAGATACCCAAGATGGACAACGAATTGCTGTACCCGCTGGTTGAGATCATACCCCTCCAGCTGTTTTCCTACTACCTTGCGCTGCACAACAACGCGGACCCAGACTTCCCGCGCAACCTGGCCAAGTCGGTTACGGTCAGGTAATAAAGTATAATTAGCTTGCCAGCGCGAACATCCTTAGAATGGCAGGCACCACGAGCGAGGAAGCAACTTGCGAGAACTGCGGCAACCCCATTGACTCGTGCATGTGCGTCTGCCCCTACTGCGGCCAGAAGGACTCGTGCGAATGCTGCCTATACGACGCCGCGACAGGTGGCTAACCATTAAAAGAAGGACAGGTGAAGGAATCCACGTTGGAAAAGAATGCAAATTCTCTGAGCTGGGTAATTGGCGGGGCACAGGGGAGCGGCGTAGATTCAGCCGCAAACATATTTTCGCGCGCCTGCGCGGCAGGTGGACTTTACGTCTTTGGCAAGAGGGAATATTATTCAAATATCAAGGGAGAGCACAGCTACTTTACGGTGAGGGTGAGCGACAGGCCGATCCACTCGCACGTCGACGAAATAAACGTGCTTGCTTCGTTTGACGCCGAGACCGTGTTTCGCCACTTCCAGGACGTAACTCCGGGCGGAGCGATAATTTACGATGCCGACATTGCAAAGACTTTGCTTTCGGAGGTGCCCACGGTCGACGACCAAGCAGCGGCGCGCATCAAGAAAGTTCTGGAGAAGGCCGGCCTCGGGCTATCCGTTCAGGACGCGCTAGAGCACGCAAAAAGGCGCGGCGCGATCCTGTTCCCTATACCGTTCTTCCAGCTCTTGCAGGAGTTTGCCCAGCAGGAGAACAACCCGGCGCTCAGCAAGCTCACGAGGATGGTGAACGTAATGGCGCTCTCTGCCTCGATGGCAATAATGGACTTTGACAGCGGAGTGCTCACAAGGGCTATCCAGTTCATCTTCCGCGCAAAGAAAAAGGTCGCTGACATGAACGTGAGCGCGTCGGCCCACGTCTACAACTACGCCAAGGCGAAATTGGCCGGCAGCAACTTTGTGCACCGGCTGAAGACAAGACCGATAGACAAGAACCTGATCATAGTGCAAGGAAACCAGTCGTCTGCGCTTGGCAAGATGGTGGCAGGCTGCCGGTTCCAGACGTACTACCCCATCACGCCGGCGTCGGACGACAGTGAGTTCCTCGAGACAAACGAGATATTGGACCTGAACGACTCGGGCAAAAAAGGCTCGACCGTGGTGGTACAGACGGAGGACGAAATAGCGGCGATAGCGATGGCCATCGGGAGCGCGCTAACCGGCGCCCGGTCCGCGACAGCTACGTCCGGCCCGGGGTTTTCCCTTATGGCGGAGGCGCTCGGCTGGGCCGGCATAAACGAAGTCCCCGTTGTCGTTTCGCTATACCAGAGGGCAGGCCCATCCACCGGGCTTCCCACGCGTCACGAGCAGGGCGACCTCAATTTTGCGATAAACGCCGGGCACGGCGAGTTCCCGAGGATAGTTCTTGCGTCTGGCGACATCGAGGAGAGCTTTTACGACACTATCAAGGTGTTCAACTTTGCAGACCGCTACCAGATGCCTGTCATACACATGCTGGACAAGTTGATAGCAAACAGCGTCACCACCTGCAAGAATTTTGACGCCGGCAAGATCGCAATTGACAGGGGCTCGACCGTCCGGCAGATATCAGAGAAGGACAAGGGGGCGGCCGGCAACTACCTTCGCTTCAAGCTCTCCGACAGCCCGATAAGCCCGCGAGTCGTGCTCGGCACAAAGGACGCAATATTCTGGAATACAGGCGACGAGCACACAGAGGAGGGCCACATCACCGAGGACCCAGAGATGAGGGTGAGGATGATGGACAAGAGGATGGACAAGCTAGAGCTCGCGCTGAATGAGATCTCGGAAGAGGACAAGGCTGTGGCGTACGGCAGTGGCGACATTGCGATCATCAGCTGGGGATCCACCAAGGGCGCGATACTGGACGCGATGGACAAGCTGGCGGCCGAAGGCACCAAGATCAAATTCATTCAAGTGCGGCTGATGAACCCGTTCCCGTCAGAGCTGGTAAAATCGATGCTCGAGGAGGCAAAGACGATAGTCGACGTCGAGATGAACCACTCGGGCCAGCTGGGCTTGCTATTGCGCCAGCATACCGGCATCGAGGCCGACTACAAGGTGGTAAAGTACAACGGGAGGCCGATGTCGCTTGACGAGGTTTATAATGCCGTGAAGCGAATAAAGAATGGAAATGCTCCAAGGAGGCAGGTGCTGAAAAGTGGCGCTTAAGTTTTCTGATTACAAGACGGACGTCCACAATGATTGGTGCGCTGGCTGTGGGGACTTCGGTATATTGAACGCGATCCAGATGGCGCTGGCAGACATGCAAATAGATCGACACAAAGTGACGATATTTTCCGGAATCGGCTGCTCCGGCAAGACCCCGCACTTTATCAAGACCTACGGCATCCACACGCTGCACGGAAGGGTGCTTCCGTTCGCGCAGGGCGCCAAGCTGGCAAACCCGGAGCTTGAGATGATCGCAGTAGGAGGTGACGGCGACGGGCTGGGGATCGGAGCTGGGCACTTTGTCAGCGCCGGCCGCAGGAACGTCGACATGGTCTACATCATATTCAACAACGCCGTCTACGGGTTGACGAAGGGACAGGCTTCGCCCACGCTGAAGCTTGGCATGAAGACAAAGTCACTGCCGCAGCCAAACGTCAACAACTCGGTCAACCCAATAGCCCTGGCGCTTGTCGCCGGTTTCACTTTCCTTGCGCGCGGGTATTCCTACGACGTCCGGCACCTGAAAGACCTGATAAAGAAGGCGGTTGCTCACAGGGGACTTGCGTTCGTCGACGTGCTCCAGCCATGCCCGACGTACAACGACATCAACACGAAAGAGTGGTTCCAGGGGCTCGACAACGTCGACCCAGAGACAAAAAGGGCGATGCCGAGGATGTACAAGCTGGAAGAGACGGGCTACGACGGAGTAGTGCACGACCCGGGCGAGATAAATCAAAAGATGGCGCAGGTCATAGAAAAATCAAACGAGTGGGGTGATAGGATCCCTATAGGCGTGTTCTACCAGAACGAGCACGTGCCGACGTATCAGGAAAGGATCGCGGCGAGAATTCCCGACTATCTGGAGAATTCGCCGGCGGCGCAACAGATCGCCGACGGAAACGGAAGAACGATAACAAACATCGACAGACTTCTTTCAGACTTGCAGGTAGACAAATAATGGAGGATTGCAGCGCTGGCTGCAACCTATTTCTGTTGAGTTGTCGCTTCTCCGCCGGGGTGCGCCTGCTGGTTGTGCTGCATGAGGTCGTCCTTCGTGTTAAACGTCATGCCGCATGCGTTGCACTTGAACGGCGCTGCTTTGGTTTCTGACAAGCAGGGGTTACCTCAACATTTGATTTAAGGGGCTTTCCGGATTCTTAAATAAGATTATTGAGAGCGGGCCCGAAGGGCTTCGATCCCTTGGCCTGCGGTTCCGAAGACCGCCGCGATATCCTGACTACGCTACGGGCCCCCCAGCTATTAATCAGGAGTCCTATATCAAACAAGCCCTCAAGCAGCGACAAAATACTAATGAACCCCGGCGCCTATCGGTACTGGTGCTCGGAGCGCTGCGCCAGATGCTGTGCAACCACAAGGAATCCTTCGCCTACCGAAGGTACGGCGACTTTTACTTTGTTGAGTTCAGCAACTGTAGCAAATGTGGCAAGACGCTGAAGCGCTTCCAGGGCTTTGACGAGGACATGAGGGGTTAGTGCACATCTACATCCTTATCGCGATATGGTGCGTCGGCATCGCCGCAGCAGCGGCCGCGATTTTCATGCCAGTCTACGAAAGTTTTCTCATAGTGGGGGCTGCCGGCTGGATAACGGTCGTCATAAGCTCGGGGCTCATTTTGTATGAAATAAAGAGAATCAGGGCAGAAGACAGAAAGAAAGAGCTGGCCTAACCCTTGCCGCCCTGCTCTTCGATGACGACGAGCGTCACGGTCGAAGTGATGCCGGGCACTTTGCGGATCTTGTTCGTTATGGTGTGGTTCATTGCTTCAGTATTCTCTGACTTGACCTTGACAAATATGTCGTGAACGCCGTACGTGCCGCGCACCTCTTTTACGTCTGGGAGCTTGGCGACTTCGGCGATTATCTTTTCTTCAGAGCCGAGCGTGCAGTTCACGAGGATGTATGCAGTTGGCATGCCTGATGAAGGAGAAAGTTGGTATTTAGTCTTTGCTACCTCTTCGTTATGTTGCGCCTGTCTGGGGCGATGTAGTGCTCGATCAGCTTCTTGTCATAACAATGGCTGCACAGCATCCCTGAAAGGTTCCACTGCGGCATCGGGCGGTACCTGAACTCGCCGAGGTCGGCGTCGCACAGCGTGCACCTGGAAGGGTCGTCGCCCATCCCCATGCGTGTGATGGCGCCCAGAATAAAAGTCATTCCAAGTCATTGACGGTGTAGAGCGAGTGAGCCAAGCAGAACGGGCAAATGAGCGCAAACGCCGCCCCTTCGCCAATGTCGGATATCTCCTGCCTCCCGGTGTCGACGGCCGGGGCAAGGAACCTGCGCCTGCAGGCCTTGCAGGTGACTGACTTTTGCTGCGCCATGTGCATGATGTTGCAGCCGGAAATATATCCATAACCCAGAATGGATTATTAAGGGGAAACGGGCTAACGCGCAGCGGTTATGGGCAAACCCGGAATAATCGCCTTTCCGATACTTCTTGCACTTGGCGCGATCACCGGCTACCTGGCGTACACTTGGTTTACTGCGGCAATCCCGCAGGAGGGATTTGTGGACTCGCCGTACCGCCAAGAACTAAAGCCTGCCGAAGCGATGGAGGACCAGAAAAAGGTGGTCGACGAATTTGAGTTCTCAAAGGGGGTGACCATCACGATCCTTGATGGGGCGTCAATACAGGGAAGCCCTGACTACGATCCAGACTCGGCGACGGCAAGTTCTGACTCGCTGATAACGTGGGTGAACGAAGACAGCATCCCCCACACCGCAACGAGCGGGACGGGGTCGGGCGACCCTGAGTCAGGCAACCTATTTGACAGCGGCATCCTGACGCAGGGGCAAAAGTACAGCATTCCGGCTGCAGACCTTGGCGAAGGAGAGCACGCGTACTACTGCACCGTCCACCCGTACATGGTATCCACGGTAACAGTGCAGTAAATAGAGGAATATCATAGAGGAATCCATCAGCCTCTTTTTATAAAATTTCAATCGTTCTGCCTTGTTTGAAGTACAGAAATAGGGCAGACATTTCTTCAGAGATACTAAGGATCGCCGAAAGGGGCGTTTCAAAGACAAGGATAATGTACGGCGCGTACCTGTCCCACAGGCAGGTCAACGACTACCTGGCCACGCTGCTCCACAGCGCCATGCTCGAATACGAGAAGCACTTCAGGATCTACAGGACGACTGCAAAATGCGTGCAGTTCTGCCGCGCCTACGAGAAGGTGATCGACCTGTCGGACTTGGCAAAGAGATGACGAGTCAAAAACCCTAATGCTTATATTAAGTTCATAACAGCGTTATACAACATGGCATTTCTGGAGGTAAAAGATCTGCGCGTCAACATCGACGGCAAGGAGATCCTCTCGGGACTCAACCTCAACGTGAACAAGGGCGAGGTCCATGCAATAATGGGCCCAAACGGCTCCGGCAAGAGCACACTCGCCAACGCGATAATGGGGCATCCAAAATACAGCATCGAATCAGGCGACATCATAGCCAAGGGCGAGAGCATCATCAAGATGCCTACCGACCAGCGCGCAAGGAAGGGCCTTTTCCTCGGCTTCCAGTACCCGACAGAGATATCGGGCGTGGGCTACAGCCACTTTCTCAGGAACGCCTACAACACACTGAACAAGTCGCTTGCGGAGGAGCAGAACCGCGAAGTGTTCCTGACAGTGCGCGAGTTCCACGAGTACGTCAAAAAGAACCTCGACGCGGTGGGGCTTGACCCGTCGTTCCTAGGCCGCTACCTGAACGAAGGATTCTCCGGGGGTGAGAAAAAGCGATCAGAAGTTATGCAGATGCTCGTGCTGAAACCCAACATCGCGATACTCGACGAGCCGGACTCGGGGCTCGACATAGACGCGGTCAAGGCCGTCGCCGAAGCGATAAACAAGCTGATAGACACCGGCGCCGGCGTCATTGTCATCACGCACTACGCCAGAATCCTGCGCTACCTGAAAAAGCTCGACTATGTTCACGTCGTCGCAAAGGGCAGGATAATCAAGTCTGGCGGCAGGGAGCTGTCAGAAGAGCTGGAAGCAAAGGGCTACGGCTGGCTCGGAATAGAAGACGACAAGTAAGATCGGCCGCGTCCGTGTAGTTTTAAATAGGGTACAGGCAAACTTGCTGCCAGATGGCACAAGCACCGGCCCCGGAGAGGCAGGCCACGTTCCTCAACTTTTCATTCTTCAAGGTGGACCCAAAGTGGCGGTGGCTGAACGAGATCGGCAAGGAGGAAGCGGCAAAAGAGTTCGCTGGCCTGGTGGAAGTAGCGAACACCAAGATAAGGGTGCGCACCTATTCGACTCTTGGCCTCCGCGCTGACGCCGACTTTATGCTCTGGATGATTTCAGACTCGATCGAAAAGACGCAGGTCATGGCGTCCAAGGTCTATTCCACCGTGCTTGGCAAGTACCTGACTCCTTCGTATGTATTCCTATCGGCCGCAAGGCCGTCAGTGTATTCGTCAAAGGTTACGCCAGGCTTTATGAAAGACGAAAAACCCATGAAGTACTGCATAGTCTACCCGTTTGTAAAGACGCGGGAATGGTATCTCCTGCCGTTTGACGAGCGCAAGAAGATGATGGAAGAGCACATCGTGGTCGGCCGCAGGTTCCCGCAGGTCCGGCTCAACACCACCTCTTCGTTCGGCCTGGACGACCAGGACTTTATGCTGGCGTTTGAAACCGAGGACCTGATGGCCTTCCAGGAGCTGATAATGCAGCTGCGCGAAACAAAGGTCAGCAAGTACGTCGCCCGCGACACTCCCATGATAGTCTGTGTCTACAAGGGAGTCGAGGAAATAATAAAGAGTCTGGGATAATAGGTTTATGATATCGCATGCCACTATCAGTGGACATTTCAAGGGAATTCGCGCTGCGCGTTACTCGTACATCGTCACCTTGACGGCCCGTAACTGACCCAGAGGCCCGTCCTGCACCCCGTAGTCGTAATAGTCGTACGTCGCCTCGCCTTCGGAGTAGATCGTCAGGACGTCGCTTTCGCCGGGGTTCAGGAATTTTGTCGAGATGTTCAGGCCGTCGATGTAGAGCGCGTGCCTTTCGCTGTCCTCGTTCACCACCGTGAGCTCCATCGCAAAGTCGCCGGTCCTCATCAGTATGGTCGGGTTGACGCCTGCTATCCCGCCTGTTCCCACGAGCTTTACTTCGCCGTCAATCCTCTGGAACGCCACCGTCGCGTACGCTTTTTCAGGCAGGAAGATGTCGACGTGCCTTACCAGTCCGCCGCTTATGAACACTAGCAGGATCGCAAAAGCTGCCATCCCGCCCACTAGCGCAAGCAGTATCAGCCTGCCCTCACTTATCAGCGGCTGCGTGCGTGACATGCTTTTCCTTGGCGTTGCCAGCCTATTAGGTGGCCGAGTACACTGTCTTGCATTGCAACAAAAGTAGGTTAATTAGTCGGTCAGGCCGGCTTACTAGCAGAACCGGAAAATGCAGGCGCTAAAAGAGTGGGCCGTCGTCTGCAGGGCCCTCGAAGAAGGCCGGCAGGTCGTGCTTTTGCGCAAGGGCGGCATTCTGGAATACAGGCAGGGCTTTGAGGTAAAGCACGACAAGTTCCTGCTGTTCCCCACATACGAGCACCAGTCTAAAGATCACCTGCAGCCGGACTATGCCAGCAAACTTGACAAAGTTTTGAAGGAGCAGCCGTCGGCGAACAGCAACAAGATAACAGCGTACGCGCAGGCGGTGGAGGTCAAGGAGATACACGACCGCACTGCACTGCATTCGCTTGCAAAATACCACGTGTGGAACGAAAGCTATGTTAATGCGAGGATGGATTACAACCCAAAGAAGCCGATGAGCGTGATACTCTTGCGCGTTTTCAAACTGGACGATCCGATAACAGTCGACAGCAGGCCCGAGTGGGCCGGCTGCAAGTCGTGGATACCGCTTGACGTGGAGGCGAGCGGAAGGCCGGTACTAGATGATCATCAGTTCAACAAAATCGCGTCTGAAGTTAAAGGGGTGCTATCGATAGCGGCATGAGATATCGAACCTTGGGCAGGAGCGGCTTAAAGGTAAGCGAGATAGGCTTTGGCGCGTGGACCATCGGCCTTGACTGGTGGGGCAAAAAGATCGACGACGACGAAGCGATAAGGATGTTAAAGCGCGCCTACGACCTTGGGATAAACTTTTTTGAGACTGCCGACATGTACGGCAAGGGCAAGAGCGAGCGCCTCATGGCGCAAGTGTTCAAGGACATGCGCGACAAAGTCGTCTATTCTACTAAATGGGGCTATGACTTGTACGGCGCCGAGCAGATAGGCCACAGCGAGCTACCTCAAAAACACGATCCGGAATTTCTACAGTTCGCGCTTGACAAGAGCCTTGATAGACTCCAGACGGACTATGTCGACGTCTACAGCCTGCACAACCCGAAGATGGCCGCGATCAAGAACGACGCGCTGTTTTCAGCGCTTGACGACTTGGTGGCAAAGGGCACGATAAAGAGCCACGGAGCCGCGCTCGGGCCGGCGATAGGCTGGAAGGACGAGGGGCTCGAAGCGATAAGGAGCAGGAACATAACCTGCCTCCAGACAGTCTACAACATACTGGAGCAGGACCCAGGCCGGGACTTTATCGGGGAAGCCGAGCGGCACAACGTCGGAATAATGGTCAGGGTTCCCGACGCGTCAGGCCTGCTGACAGGCAAGGTGACTGCGGACACGAAGCTTGACAAGAACGACCACCGCAGCTTTAGAAAGCAGGAGTTCATAATGGAGGCGATGCAAAAGATAGAGAACATGAAGCCGGTCGCGAAGAGCAAGGGGTGGAACATCACGGAACTAGCGCTCAAGTTCATACTGTCGCAGAAGCAGATTTCAGTCGTCCTGCCGACCATGATAAGCATGGAGGAGATAGAGATGTTTGCATCGATCTCTGACGGCAAGTACCTCAGCCCGCTTGAAGCGGCAAGCCTCGAAGAGATGTATGAAAAGAACTTTTACGTAAAACCCGTTGCCAAATGAGCGCCACCGACGACCTTCTGCAGGACCACGTCTTTATCAGGCGGCTGCAGACAGTGATCGAAAAATGCTACAGGCTCTTGCATGAAAATAAAGACGTGCCTTTCGGCGACCTGGTAAAGATCGCGGAAATGATAGAGCAGTTCGTCGACAGCCTGCACCACGGCAAGGAGGAGAACAGCTACTTCCCCGAGACCGAGAGCGTCGACAGTGAGGAGATACGCAAGTTCGTGATAGAGCACGAGTTCGGCCGGAGGATCGCTAGAAGGGTCAGGATCCACCTCGAAGAGCTGCTGCAGGGCAAGGACGCGCGGGAGCCCCTTGCCCGCTACCTGAAGACGTACTCTGTCTTTATCCTCGACCACACTTCAAAGGAGGACAGGTTCTTCAACGCTGTCAAGGAAAACCGATCGCTGTCAGACGGCGAGGAAAAGAAGCTGAAAAAAGAGTTCGAGCGGCTAAGGCACGAATGCATGAAAAAGAGCGGCGATCTTGTGCAAACCTTGCAAGAGCTTGAAAATACTGACTGGGCGCGCTAGACGAAATATTTCACGCGCTCTTTTTTGAACTCGCGCGAGCTGAACAGAATCTTGTAGTCCTTTATGCCGATCGTCTCCGACATTTCGACCGCCATCTTTTCCGCTGCTGCAAGCGACCTTGCGTGCACCATGCTGAACAGGTTGAACTTCCAGTCGGGATAGACCGGCCTCCTGTAGCAGTGGCTCACCTGCGGGAACGCGGCGAGCTTGAAGCCGACTTCGTCTATCTTGTCCTCAGGCACGCTCCACACAACCATGCCGTTTGCCACAAAGCCGGCATCGCGGTGTCGCAGTATCGCCGCATATCGCCTCATGATCCCAATGCTTTCATACTCTTTTGCCTTTGCAAACAATTCTTTTGTCGTTATGCAAAGGTTGTCCGCAAGATCCTTGAAAGGTTCCTGAACTACTGCAAGGTCCTTCTGCAATTCGCGGATGAACTCCTTGTCGCGCTCGGTCAGCTGCACCTTCTCCGGGTTCATCTCCTTCACCTCGTCTGTAGGCTTGGGCTGCTCGGCGTCTTCGTTCACCATGTCGAGCCTGACGCCTATCTTGTATAGTTTCAGCGTCGGAAGCACGCGGTACTTTACCACACCTGCAAGCGCCGCCATCTTATCCAAATCCTGCTTCATGTCCGAGCCGGGCGGCACAGCTAGCGTGAACCACATGTTGTATTCGTGGTTGCGCTCGTAGTTGTGGCTGACCCCAGGGTGCTCGTTTACTTTTTCGGCGACCTGATCAAGTTTGTCAGGTTCGACTGCGAACGCGACGAGCGCACTCTTGTACCCTAGTCGCCGGGTATCGAAAATCGCGTTAATCTGGCGAATGAGACCCATCTTTTTCAAAGATGTTATCCTGCGCATGACATCCTGCTCTGATATGCCGTGCTTGCTCGCAATTTCCAGATACGGCCTGTCGGCGAGGGGAAAGACCCACTGGATCTCGTTTAACAGCTTTTTGTCGATCGAGTCGAGCTGCTGGTTTGCCTGCATTTGCGCGGGTAAAAGTTGCCTTCCAATCCATTAAAAACCTACCTCTGAGAATATAGTATGTTGGCGCTCGACGCAGGCGACGTATCGTGGATAATCTCGGTGATAGCGCTGTCTGTGGGCGGAACCGTCCTCATCCTGTATTTCTTCACGCGCTGGTTCAGGCGCCCCTCCCTCCCCTGAAGGTGCTTTCCATGTTATAAGGCAGAAGACGGTTCAATGCAACAAACCTGTAGGGTTGTGCCAATCATTTGGCCCTGCTCCCCCAAGCGCCCTGCAGGCGCTCCCCCTTTTCTCAAAAGTCCTCTATGAACTCGATCCTCAACATACCTATCTTTTTGCCGACCTGGACGCCGTCGCTGTTGGTCCTGATTACAAAGTTGAACGTAAACTTGCCGGTGACCGAGTCGCCCCGCTCGAATGTGACTATGGCGGTTACCCTGTCCTCACACTCGTCGACGAACCTTATAGTGCGCTTCAATCCCGCGTTTGCCATCACGACCACTTTTAGAAAGTTCTCGATCATCGTCTTGCCGACAAGCCCGTTCTTTACGTTGCTGAACGGCTCGAACACAACCGCATCTTCGTCAAAGAGCCGCAGCAGACCCCTGACATCCTTTTTCGTTATCAGCCTAAAGTATTCGTTAACCATCTCCCTGTTGGAGAGCACGACAAACGCGCTGCCGGTCCTTTTCGATATCCTGCCCATATGCAAGAACTCTACCCTTACCGATAGATAACCACAAAGAGTACAGTGCAATGCACTACACGCTTATATCGCACGGTGCGGTAGCAAACCGGTGCAGCCCAAGAGCCGGCCGACCGGCGTTACCATCATTGCTATCCTGAACATAATCGGCGGGATAATCGGGGTCATAGGCGGAGTCGTGCTTGTCACCCTGGGCTCGCTCCTCCCGTCCGTCCTTGAGGAAACAGGCGAGATGTCCGGCATGCCGGCAGTATTCGTCGGGGCGGCGGGAATCGGGATAGGCGGCGTGCTGATCGCGCTCGGCATCTTCTCGTTCATCGTGGCCTACGGCTTGTGGACCGGCAAGGGGTGGGCCTGGACCCTGACGGTCGTCCTTGCAATAATCAGCATTGCTCTTAACGCCATTTCGCTTGCTTCGGCCAACTTTGGAGGGATAATCAGCATAATCATCGACGGGATCATCCTCTACTACATTTACAGGCCACACGTGAAGGCTTATTTCGGCAAGGGGCCGGCCCCGCCCCAGCCCGCTTCGTAGCTTCGAAACTTCTGAAGGCAGACGATGCTTGCTTTGCATTGCAGAGAATTCCTCCTATTCTAATATAATGGGCGAAAAGAAAAGACATGACAGTGGAACCAACAGGTAAACCAAACGAGCAACCCGAGATAGTTTTGGCAGGCTGGGGAACGAGATTCTGGGCATGGCTCATAGATTTCATAATCGTGAACGTTGCGATAGGAGTGCTGTTTGCTATTGTGGCGATGCCGGTCTGGCTCACAGGGTTCATGAACCCGGGCATGATGGCCAATGGCCAGTGGTGGAACAACGTTGGCGGGCCGTTCAGCTATGCAATAAGCAGCCTGGTCTTCTTTGGCTACTGGACGTACATGGAATCCAGGTACAACGGCCAGTCGATTGGCAAGATGCTGTTGCGCATCAGGACAACGAACCTTGAAGGCAAGCCGGCGGACACAAAGAGCATTGCCATATCGAGTTTTGGCAAGGCGTTCATCCTGCCGCTGGACGTGCTGCTCGGATGGATATTCACAAACGAAAAGAGGCAGAGGCTGCTGAGCAGGGCTGCTAACACCATAGTAGTCAAGATGGCGGAGGACGCGCCCGGCGACATACGCTACAGGAAGGAATAGGCATGACGGAGCGCCAGCATCTCACCTGGACGCAAAAAGAAGCGTTCAGGGACAGGATGGGGCTATCGGAAAGAGGAGGGGAGATTTTTGCAGTGGCTGTAATAGCGCTGGTCGGCTCCTTTTTCTACGCGCACCAGGCGTGGTCGACCGGCTTTTTCACGACCTCCTTTGGCCCCACTGAAGCATTCTTCCTCTACGGCTCGATCATCGCCGGCGGAGCGGGGCCTGTTTCCAGATTCATTACGGGGCGAAGGAACGTTTCGCGAATCCCGGAGCTCGGGGCGTCCGCTCTCTGGATAGCCGGCTCGATATGGCTGCTTGCTGTCTTTCCGTTCAACTTTGCGCACCTGCCAGACGTGCTGCCAGATTCTCTCAAATTCCTGTTGAGCTGGATCACAAACGACGTCGCGTGGGTGCTCTTTGTCCTCGGGATCCTCGGAGGGATAGGCTCCGTGCCGGTGAACGTCGTACTCTACAGGCGCGTCCGCAGGCTGCTGTTTCCTGACAAATACGACCTCCGGTAACAATGGTACGCATGATTTAATTGCAGATTCCGCGAATATAGCCCGGAGGCGAAAGACAAGGTGGTTGACAGGGCGCGACTGGCAGTTACAAAGTGGATACCCTACAGCTCGGTAGGCGCCGGCATATCGTTCGTGGTCGGGTTTGTTTTTGGGCTACCGCCGGCGCAGGTGATAGTGTCAGCGGCAATGGCTTCGACGCTTATCTTTAGCGCGCTTTTCTTCCAGTCGTACGGAAGGGAGAAAGAGCAGACAAAAGCGCAGTAATTTTTCTCATCTTTTTAATACAAGTAACAAGGTTACTGTTGATTTTTAAGCCGGAAGCGCGAAATAATGGCGAACTGGAACGATGCGACTGTTTGGATGGAAACCAAAAGGCAAGATGTACAGCCTCAAATGCAACCAGTGCGGCGAGGGCTTTCTTTCGAGCTACCCACTCGAGGCCCCTATATGCGGCAAGTGCCTGCAAAAGGCTAAGTCGCTCGACTCGACCATAGAACACGAGAAGCACTGCATAAAGTGCGGCTCTGCCGGCGTGATATACGGCAAGGAGTATTGTTATTCGTGCTACTTTAACTTCGACAAGAAATAATCAATTTCTTCCGGCTATGCAGATGACCTCGTTGTCGAGGTTCACCCTGCCGTGGGAGTCGGCGTACTGCAGCACCGCGTCTGTCACCGAGCCCCAGATCTGCTTTTTCCGATCTTCGTTGTAGCTGGATAGCATCGCCTGGAGAGGCGCAGTGACTTGCTGATGGAGTCTGGTGTAACTCTCAGGCGAGTCGAAGCCAAACGTTATCTGCAATATTTCGACCTTGATGTCCTTGAATCCTGCTTGGCTGAACGAGCGCTTCAAGGACTCGGCATCTGCCAGAGCGAATGGTCCCGGCGTCCCGGGAGGCGGCGCAGGGGCATTGATCTGCTTTCTTACGGTGGAAAAAGCGAGGTCGAGCAGCGGCACCTTGGAAGGCACGGACCACACCGCGGCCGACAGCCTCCCGTCAGGAACCAGCAGCTGCTTTATCCCGGCAAGAGCCCCAGCAAGATTCGGAAGAAACATCAGGCCCCACCTTGAAAGAACCGCATTGAACGATGACTTTGGGAAATCTAGCATCTCTGCGTCGCCTTCCTTAAACTCCATCACTCCGTCAAGGCCGAGCATCTTGGCTCTGGCTCTTGCAATTGCCAGCATCTGGGGAGAGATGTCAGTTGCCACAATCCTGCCGTTTGGTTTTACACGCCTTGCCGCAGTTACCGCCGGCTCGCCTATGCCAGTGGCAATGTCGAGAACCTTATCGCCGGGCTTGATCTCTGCCAGCTCGACTATCTTGTCGCTGACGCTCTGCGCCCCGCGCTCTATAGTCTCCCACCAAGCCTGCCAGCCTGCAGCTGCATTATCCCAAATCTGGCGCTGCTGCGCCTTGAACTGTTCAGGGTTGAAACTCATACGTCTATTCAACCGAACACGGTTCTTTTATTTTTTTGTGGAGGAATATTCTGGTAGATTCCCCACAACGACTTAACAATGAAGAGATGCTATCAGGGGAATGGCGTCTTGCAGAGGATGCGGTGGCGAAATACATTCCATAGCATTATGTCCTGCGTGCGAGGAAACAGTCCAGTGGAAGTGCAGTTCCTGCAGCAAGGAGACGGATGTTTCCATCCACACGCATGACGGCCGGGTATTTACAATGCAAGATATTGTCACGTCTGCGCCAGGAACTACAACCTTTGCTCAAGCCTGATATCAGGACCGGCGCGTCTTATAATCGCGCCCGTACACTTGTTCCAGTTTTCTTGCCTTTCCGTCCTTGAACACGTCCTTGGCGCAGAACTTCATGGAGAATTCGGCCATCTGGTCCAGTATAGGCTGGAGCGTCATGTCCTTTTCCATCTCCTTCAGCCTCGCCGACAGTATCTTTGCGTTTATCTCCTCGATTTCCAGGAACTGGTTCCTTTTACAAAATTAAGCGCGGGGAGTGGGATTCGGCTCCAATAGCCGCAGCTGTCGTGGATTCCATGAGGAAATAGTTGTCTAGCGGTCATGTATTGCGTCGAACTAGTATGATCTAGATAATGTTTTTCTTTGGCTCAAAAGCGGGACTAGTGGTTTCCGTGCTGACATTGGTTCTAGAAATGGACCAAACTAGAATGTATAGATTTCTGATCAAAATGCTTTCCCAAGCGGGCCAGTCGGGATTGCACCCTTCAATTTCGGAGGTTCGAATACTTGAAAGCTAATGCTTGATGAATATAAGTGGTCGAATACTAAAAGAATTTCCCTTGCCGTTGCAACCACAAAATGTACATGCCACGGGCCCAAGGGTTTGTGAACCAAAATTGACTCAATTTCTGGGCTCTAAGTCAGTAGTTTCCGTTTCGATATCGATCCTAAAAGTGGACCCGCATAGAAATCAATGAATTTGTTTAAGTTTATAACTTACGCACCATAATGCCAAATTACTCCATAAGGAGAAAGGACGTTTCAATGCAAGGCGAAAAAATTTATGAGTACGATCTGGATGTGAAAGGAGTGACGGATTATGGAGTAACCCTGCAAGCTATTCTTACTGGCGAGGAAAAAGTTCCACCGCAGGGGCTTCGCTTTGATGTTGCGCTCGAAGGTTCCGCCAGAGGTCGCCTTGCAGGGCGAGTTCGAGGCTTCGATTACATACGGGCGCGAGCCGACGGCCGCATGGACCTTGATATTCGGGCGACCATTGAGACTCAAGACGGTCGGCGGATTGCATTGTCCGCAGACGGAGTCGCCATGCCACGAGCAGGTAAGCCAATAGCCGACCTATTCGAGAACATAGTTTTAAGCACGGCTGCGGAGGACTACGAATAGGTCAATACTCGACAGATTTGGGGGTTTGGGACTGTGAACTTTTCTGCCGGCAAGGTTCACATAGAAGCATACATGCAATGATCGACTTGGCATGCATTTTCTTGCAGCCGCGTAAGCAGAATCTGAGTTGTCAGTTTTTTCTGTTTTTAGATGAAACAGTTGTTAAGAATTAAAGTTCAAATTCAGTGGTCTCCGTGCCGGTAGCGGTTCTAAAATTGGCTTCGCGGTAAATTAATGAAGCGAGTTAAAGAGATTCTGCGAATGCAAGGCCCTCAAGACTATCACGGATTACGACGGCTTGTTAGCTGTCACGATTATTGTCTGAGCGTCGAATGTGCTAGTCAAGCGTTTGGTATTATCAGAAGAACTTGCTGCAAAATAGTCT
>DASPGV010000011.1:0-8064 GCA_035620415.1 Nitrososphaera sp. | reverse complement strand
CAGATGATGGAGACGACCAGACATCGACAACCAACTCGACATCGACAACCAACTCGACATCGACAACCAACTCGACATCGATCGATACATCGGAAGAGGAGCAGTATGAGGGAGGAATTTCAGAACCACAAGTCAGACTACTGAAGCTCTGGATAACAATCCCTGAAGAGGTTGACGGACTACCGACTAGCGAATTGCCTGAACCGGTCGAAATAACACTGATGTCACCGCAGAGTAAGCTTGCTTCAATGTCGTTCTTGCAAATGGACGGAGAGGTTGCCCTCTCCACCTAGCTTTCTTTTTTGATACAGTCTCTTAGTTCTGCTTACATTGAAAAATATCGCATGCTAGGCGTAGTAGTGATAGATGATTCTTATTGAAGGCTCTTCCAAAAGATATATCTCGACCAATCCTTCATTTTATCCATGGATAGATCCATCTTTCTGCCAATGATGGCATTGATTGCTGCGGCCACGCTTGGTGTGTCCATTTATGTCGGTCGGGACAATCCAGCAGGCTGTTGCACAGTCAGACGAAGAACAGCAACAGACAGGTCAAGGCGCCCAGGATAGAGAAACGCGTAGAGTTATCAACAGGGTCAGAGAAGCGCTAGCACAGCAAGGAGTTCTCAGAGAGGGTGCATTGGATACTCTTGGCAGCTTCCAAAATGATGCGGAGTCAGGAGACCCTTCCTGGATAGTTACTGGGTGGAGACTCCTGGTAGAGCCATCCGAAGGAAACAAGACAGTGCCAACCGTTCAGTTCAGGTCACTTCTGCACACGGTCATGTTCGACGGTTCGGCAAAACACACGCACACGATAACTGACTTTTCCCTTACCGATTGGTCAGTAGAAGACGACGACGAAGGAAATCTTGAGGTGATCACCTTCAATGGCACTGCAACCGTGACTCTAAGAGATAGTCCCACTGAGGTCCCGATAAGCGTCAAGATCATGAAGGGCGGCGCAATCATCATCTGGATAGACCCAGAAGTTGTCAACCACTTCGGAGACACCCCAATATACTGAGTAGTGCTAAAATCGAGGCTACCCTTCGGATAGTAGGACGATCACCGATATCGTCCTCCATTTTGTTTCATCTTCTGTTGATTCAACTCTAAAGTCACATGAAAAACGAATGTGTGGACCAGTGGTATTCTGACAAAAGATCAAGAGAAACAGCTAAACACGGGCTAGAATACCTAATATCCCAATGATCATAAAAACAGCTATTCCAGATTAGATGGCCATCTTTGTCCATAACTCTGGGACCAATACCCCAGATATTCATCTCTTTGGTATATCAGGAAATACACCAAATTTTAGGCAGTGTGGATTTTATGATAACAGAAGGAACACTCTACTAGGACTATACGCCATAAACTCTTTACCCGTCATCACCGAATAACCTGCATCCACTGGAACCAACGTGTTGCCTGCATGCCCGGAAGTGGCGTACATCTAAATCCTTCGCCCAACTTCCGGGGTCTATCAAATGACGCATGAATCTCAATTCATGGCGTTCTTTGTCCTAATTGCGCTTTTCCTGTGGTCGCACTTGATGTTGCGACTTTGGCTTGTGGCCTGCATGCGAATAAACTATCGCTGCAATACCAATCGCTGCTAGAGAAAGAAAGGTGAGAGTAGTTGGATCTAGAGCCACGCCAAGATTCTCCTTTCCTGCTTGGAGTGCTGTCGATGCGCCCACAGCAGCGTACAGGAAACAAGTAGCAGCAACTGCGTAAAGAAGCTTCTTACTTGCCATTAATCATCAGAATATGTAAGAAGTCAAAGTTTTAGCATTATGTCCAAAAATGAACGCACGATTGGTCATTCTGCTCTTCTAGCTTCTTGTTATCTTTATACCTCAAGGAGCAATGGTTCCTCTTGTTTACTCGATGAAGGGGAACCACATGGGGTCATTACTAAAGTGTCTTGCCGAATCAACTGCCAATCACATCGATACAGAGGAAGTTTAGAAGCTCGGGGTAAGCACCTATTTCCGCTGCATAATATAATAATATTCTTAGTTGTATCTGAGGAACGCTGCAATTAAACGACTGAGTACTAGAACTTTCTTCTATTACTTGCCATCAGGGAAGTTATATAGGATGAATCACTAGTAGTCCTATGAAATATCGCAGTCGAACCGACATTGTTTCGCAGATACTGGACGCAGCAAACGGCGGTGCGACAAAGACAAAGATAATGTACAAGGCATACCTTTCGTACGCGCAGCTAAAGGAATATCTTGCCGTGCTTACGGAAAATGGGCTCTTGGGCTATGAAGAAGAGGACCACGAATTCAAGACCACGGATAAGGGACTCAAGTTCCTTAAAGCTTACCACCACATGGACGCACTTTCAGGCCCGCTGACAACGCAAATGCCGGAATAGGCTTATTCTGCCACGTTGCTAGTACGAGTACTGATAGACTACCATAGTGATATGGGTTAGATTTAGCTCTAGATGTTTTTTAACCCCTACAACGTGAAGCTGATACTCTCAAGACTATCACACGTATTCTTCCATGTCGACACCAGTCATTAGGAAAAGCGCATCTTCTAGGTCACAACAGTTACACTTCTCTTTGATACACTGTCTTCTAGCTACATGACCGCATTTCTTGCACTTGCGTCGTTCGGTTCCTTCTGCAGCAGTCACAGGACATCGTCAAACCAGATCAAAAATTGATTATATAGTCAAGATGACCGTATTTGGTTTTGAAATTGATGGCTCACAGGTCATGCTCAGAGGAATATCCTTGTTTCTTTCAGAATTCGCTGGTCATCTGAAATCTGCTACCAATTTAACTAATTTGTCAGTACTGGGTTTTTCCTTCCTTCAACTCCGTACCACAGACAGGACAGTAAATTGTGTGTCGGAATCCCTCCGGAAGATTGGTGCGGAAACTGTGGCAATTAGGGCATACGACAAGCACGCCTCCCATCAGCAGGTTCAATCGAGGGACGATTAGATAAGCTATTGTATCATCTTTGCCAATAGAATTTGTCTCTATAAGATTCTACTGAAAATTGATAATTGCCGATGGTAATTATTACCAATGCGACAACGCAGTTTGGGTCACAGCGATATTATTATGTTCTAGACATAATATTTAGAAGAATTTTC
This sequence comes from Nitrososphaera sp., assembly GCA_035620415.1. GTDB lineage: Archaea > Thermoproteota > Nitrososphaeria > Nitrososphaerales > Nitrososphaeraceae > Nitrososphaera. Next base: position 4,932 of record DASPGV010000011.1, on the reverse strand, counting down.
TAAAGGAGGAATATTCTTATATAGATTGCCCTTGAAATGTTACTGAACTACAATATCCACCAGAATAGACGATAATTTAGAGCCTGTGCCCGCAACAGAGTTGAGAAGGGCTCTTCGCAGCCTAGAGGGTTTGATCGGCAAATCATTTACGGATAATCTCTTTAGTGAACTAGTAAAGGCCGGCATTGACCTTTCAAATCAAAATGAAAGTTACTATCTACACGAAATTCGCGATGTGCTAGATTTTATTTTCGGCAAGGATGCATCCGAGTTGCTGATAGGAAAAATAAGAAAAGACCTAACTTGAATTGGCCTTCTATGTTGTTTGGTTTCGACTATGGAAATATCTAGTGCCAAAAAGTGCCAATTTGAGTAGCCGTTCACGTCCATTGTCCGTACCTTGATGTCCATGAGGCCTGAGCTCCTCGACTTTTCTTAGGAATACCGCTTGCCCATATCAAAAGCGCCGGGAGAGGGACTCGAACCCTCGAGTCCCGAAGGACATCAGCTAGCGCGTCCACCTTGCACCTGTGATCTCGAGGCTGACCCCTTTTAGGGTCTACCGTGACTTACCTAGCTTGGGTACCCCGGCGGTCTTTTTGCAGAGGTATTGCAATTTATGCCTTTATCAACAGCTTATGAAAAATTATATAGTGATGCCGGCGCAGTAATACACGTGCTGGCGACATCAGGTTCACCTTCCATCGAAGGTGTGAGAAAGTTATCCATGACGGACATTGCAATTGCCGCGGGCCTTGCGGACGAGCTGCGCGACAAGTTCAGAGAGTACGTGCACCTCGACCCCTACTGCCTGCCTGATCCGTTCGGCGAAAAGGACGACTGCACATATTTTGTCGTGCTCGACAGGGAGAATCTGAGCAGGGTCGTCGCGATGTTTGCCAACAGGAAGGATTCGCTTCCGCAGCTGCCGTGGTCCAGCATTCTGGGCGAGCGGCTTGCCAAGGTGTCTATATCAAAGCAGGACGCGCAGGCGCTCAAGCACGAGTTGATGCCAAAAGCGACTAACAACTTTTATCCTTACAGGCGCGGCGGCAAAATAGTTGGCTATGTCATGTTCGCGTTCCAGATTTGCGGTCAGCGCTGATCCCTGACTTCGATGACAGAGATCTTTTCGAACTGTCTAACCATCTGCTCGAGCGACCTCCTTACCTCCTCTTTGTCGCCGCTTGAAATGCGGAGGACTTCGAGCAGTAGATCGTCGAAAGTGATCCCGTTGCACATGTTCCAGAGCGACACCGCCGTGTCGTTCACCCTGTAGGCTTCGCCTCTGCCGTTTATCAAAAGCGGCGTGCCGTCGCGGTCGTTGTCCACAGCTCCCCTTCTAAGGATTATCTTGTTGCTGCTCTCCCTTTTTAACAGCATAGCGTCGTCATCGACACTTTGCACCAGCCGGTTATTATCCATATCTGTGAATGATTAGTACATAATTTAGTACAACGCCGCCGCGCCTGCCAATGTTAAAATAAAAGCTGCAGGCAGAATTTTTCAGTGTTCAAGAGCAGGGAAAAGGTGCGGAGGCACGTGATTCTTACGCGGCAGGCTGCCGACGGCATAATCAGCTGGGCCAAGACACACCACCCAAATGAAATGATACTGATCCTGCAGGGCAGGGCCGTCAAGGAAGCGATAACCGTTGATGGGCTAGTGATCCCGCCCTTTGCGGAAAGCGGTCCCTTTTACTCTGGCTTTACGTTCCACGACCTGCCGTACAGCATGCCCCACATCGGCACAGCGCACTCACACCCCGGTGGCTCGAACAGGCCGTCGCTTGAAGACCTCAACCACTTCTCCGGCTTTGTTTCGATAATCATAAGTCACCCGTACGAGGACGAGACTCTGGGGGCGTACGACAGGAACGGCAACAGCCTAGAGATCAAGATAGTAGATTCTGTGTAATCATTTCCGGCGGCCAAAGTCGAGCTCGACTCCGCGCTTACTATCGTGGCTGAAGACGAAAGACTCGTCCGGCATTATTGGAAAGCTGGACAGGACTGTCGCGGAGCATATTGGGCACCTGTCCACGATTTTTGTCTTTTCAAGGTACGTCGCGCACCAAAAGCATGATTCGCACAGCATAAAGATCGAGGGCGCGCCGGTGGGTTTGGGCAACGGCTAGCTATGATAACAGGTAGTTAATTACATTTTATAGTGCCGAGGCTGGAAAACTTAATAAAAGAACAATCCCAATGATCATTGTTTGAACTGGGTAGGTCAACAGATGGCGTGGATTATGGTATCTCTTGCCATAAGCCTTGCTCTGACCTTCTGGCTGGGACTGTGGGGCCTTATTCCCGCAATTGCCATTTTCATAGGGATTTCCTATTACATGCGCAAGCGCGCCATGGCCCGGATGGGGATGGGCGGCGGAGGAGGCGGCTTTGGCGGCATGCTTGGCGGAGGAGGCGGAGGAGGGATCAACTACGTCTGCATCGCATGCGGCCACAGGTTCAAGGGCGGGGCTTGCCCGCGCTGCGGAAGCAAGATGCGCAGGGTAGATTTCTAGGCACATGACGCTTGAGGAGCTTCGCCAAAAGGCATTCTTCCAGAACACGGTAGACGTCTGGATAATGTACTGCGAAGAGCGCAACTGGGACTGGTACGACATTGGCGCCTATAGGCGCTTTATCAGCCACCTCGGTTCAAAGGGAGTAAAGATGCAAAAGTTCCCCCTCTGCATCAAAGAGTCTGGAGGCATGTACGAGCGGGGCAAGGACAAGGCGCAGTTTCTGGACGAGCTCTCAAAGATACCCACCGATGACGCAGCGGCCTATACGCTCAAGCTGAGCAGCGACGTGATGGCCGCCATACGCTCGTTCAACTAGAGTCTAGAAAATTTCAGCTCGTAGGCACCACAATTTAGCAGGAACATCTAAAACCAAAGTGTGGCAGTCACAACGCAGTGACAGAAGAGGAGCTTCCGGTGGGCGTGCACGAAGAGCGCGTTAGCGAGCCTGTAGCTGAAAAGCCCCCAAGACCCGAGCCCTTCTTTGATAGCATCGTCGGCTATGACGACGTGAAAAAGCTGTTCCAGATGTCGCTTTCTTCGGACAAGCCGGTGCATATCCTCCTTGTAGGGCCGCCGGCCTCCGCCAAGACGCTCTTCATGCTCGAATGCATGAAGCTCGAGCGCTCCTATTTCACCCTCGGGAGCCACAGCACGAAGTCCGGCATGATAGACTATTTGTTTGAAAAGAGGCCGCGCTACCTTATCGTCGACGAGATAGAGCACATGCCGATGAAGGACCAGACCGCACTCTTGAGCCTGATGGAGACCGGCATCGTTTCAGAGACAAAGTTCCAAAAGACGCGCAACACGCAACTGAAAACGTGGGTCTTTGCGACCAGCAACGGCACCGACAGGATGCTGACCCCGCTCTTGTCGAGGTTTGTGGTGCTCCACTTCAAGCAGTACTCTTTTGGCTCGTTCCAGGAGATCTGCGTCCACATACTTGGCCGAGAAGGAGTCCCGGCCGATGTTGCTGCAAGCATAGCAGACGCTGTATGGACGAAGCTAAAATCGAAGGACATCCGCGACTGCATCAAGATAGGCCGGCTCGCAAAGACGAAACAGGAAGTCGAGTGGATAGCCCAGACTCTGAGAACCTACAAGCAATAGGGAAGAGTTAAAAGTTTTTGTGGTGCCACCTAAGGCGTGGGCCTAGACCTCAAGCCTCTCATCACGCCTTCCCCCCTGAAGCTGCAAGAGCTTGCAGGCAAGGTGGTCGCCGTCGACGCTTACAACACAATCTACCAGTTCCTCAGCATCATCAGGGGCCCGTCCGGCGAGCCTCTGGCCAACAGCAAGGGCGAGATAACCAGCCACCTCAGCGGCCTGTTCTACAGGAACGCAAACCTGCTGATGGAGAACATCAAGCCAGTCTACGTTTTCGACGGCAAGGCAAACGAGCTAAAGATGGTTGAGATACAGAGGAGGAGCCAGCTGAAAAAGGAGGCGACTGAAAAGTACCAGCTTGCGATCGAAGAGGGCAGGGCGGAAGACGCGCGCAAGTATGGTATGCGCACTGCAGTCCTGACCGACAAGATGGTAGAGGAGTCGAAAAAATTGCTTTCCCACCTCGGCATCCCGTACATCCAGGCGCCTTCTGACGGCGAAGCTGCTGCAGCGTATCTGACAAAGCATGATCTGGCGTTTGCTGCTGCAAGCCAGGATTACGACTCGATACTGTTTGGCGCAAAAAAACTGGTGCGCAACCTGGCAATAAGCGGCAAGCGCAAGGTGCCAAACCGCAACGTCTACGTGGATGTCGAGGCGGAAATATTCGAGCACGACAAGGTGCTCCGGGAAGTTGGCCTGACGCACGAGCAGTTGGTCGATGTTGGAATACTGATAGGAACGGACTTTAACCCCGGCGGATTTTCAGGCATCGGGCCCAAGACCGCGCTGAAGCTGATAAAGGAGAGCGGTAAGCTGGAGAACGTCGAGAAGATCAGGCACGTGCTGCCAGAAGTGCCGTACCAAGAAATACGCAACATATTTCTAAAGCCCGAAGTCCCCAAGAATGAAAGGATCGACTTTGGAGAAGTCAATCGCGAAAAGGTGCTCGACTTTCTCTGCGTCGACAAGAGCTTTTCGGCAGATAGGGTGAGCGGGACTCTGGACAGGCTGCAAAAAGCTGCGGCGAACCGCAGCCAGTCGCTTGAGCAGTGGTTTAATGGGACATAGTAATTAACCCATAGGTCAATTAGATATTGATTTCACCTTACGATAATCGAGATTTCCTGTAAGGCTTTTGGACATCCATTCCCTTATCCGAGCTGGTGCGGAAACCCTACCAAGTAAGGGGATCCCCTGCCTTGAAGACATTCTATAAGATAGTTCTAGAGTATGCGGCAGTTTTTGGCGCGTTCCTTAGAAATAGCTTCAAGCTTGTAATTTTCATACGGAAGGAG
>DASPGV010000010.1:0-9885 GCA_035620415.1 Nitrososphaera sp. | reverse complement strand
TGGATGTGCTTTGTATCAACTATTATCTTGGTCTTTTTGGGGTTGAACCCGATGGCGATGATGTCAAGGATGTTTTCGTAGGTGTAGCGCTCGATCTCCTCCCTTGTCCTGTCCTGGCTGTAGAGAAACTTTTCGTCGTCCGTTATCTGGAAGAGCAGTTTCGAGTCGAACTTGTCCTGAAGGTATTTCGTGAACATCCAAGGCATGAGGTGGCCCATGTGGACCATGCCCGACGGCCCCCTGCCGGTGTAGAGGTAGAAGTTCTCGCCCTTGGTCTTTTTGTTGAGGATCCAGTCAAAGTCGCGGTGGGAGAAAAAGTAGCCCAGCTTGAGCATCGGGTGGACCTCGCCGGTCATGCCCTTTACCTTCTGCAATATTTCGGGAGTAATCGGCTGCGTGCCAAACTTTTCGATCAGCTTGCCATAGTCGACTTCGCCCTCCACCTCCCATGGGGTGACCTTAAAGTCGTCGTCGACCTGATCGCCTGGATCCATGCTCGCAGCAACTTGATGTTAAACGTTTAAAAAGTCTTCCACTGTCACAACTTTGACCAATGAGTAGCGTGCCGGCACTGCATCCAATCGAGCGGTCAATACTCAAGGCTTTGGCCAACAACGATCATGTTCAGGCAGAGCAGCTTACAATAGGCACCGACCTGTCGATTGATCAGGTCAGGCGTGGAATCGAGTGGCTCAAGTTCAAGAATCTCATTTCGATCACCGAGTCGTCGGCCTCAAAGGTGTACCTCGCTTCCGAGGGGGTTGCAGCCGCGATGAATGGTTTGCCTGAAAGAAGGCTGGTTAACGCTGTTAAGGGAGGTATGTCCACCATCGAGCAGGTTCTTGCCGGTGGCGCGCTGAAAAATGATGAGGTAAACGCAGCGATTGCCGGCGCAAGGCGCAACCAGTGGATCCAGCTGATCGAAGGCAGGATGGTGGTGACTGCACTTGCAGAAAAACAATCTCCAGAAGAGGCGTTTCTTGCAAGCATGAAAGGGGGCGAGGAAGTCGCAAAACTAAACGATGAAGAAAAGAAGAGCCTAGAATCTTTGAAAAAACGCCCGAATTACTTGGAGATAAGAGATCAGAAGGAATCCCGGATTTCGCTTACCGATGCTGGGAGAGTGCTTGTTCCTGCTCTTGACGAAGGACAGGCTGAGCGCCGCCTCACCAGTGAAATGATCACGTCTGGCAAGTGGAAGGAAACAAGGTTCAGCGCTCTGGATGTTGAGGCGCCTGCGCCGGCCGTCCACCCCGGAAGGCGCCACCCGCTGATCGAGATAATCGAAGAGGTCAAGGAGATCTTTGTCGGGCTGGGCTTTTCAGAGATAGACGGACCCATGGTGCAGTCCGGGTTCTGGAACTTTGACGCGCTGTTCACTCCGCAGGACCACCCGGCAAGGGAGATGCAGGACACGTTCTACATTTCCCGCCAGAGGCAGGCGGTGCCTGCAACGGCCGACCAGAAGAGAAAGGTTGCAGACATCCACAAAAAAGGGTGGGGCACCAAGTGGGACGCCAAGGAAGCCGAGCGCGTTGTCCTCCGCACCCACACCACTCCCGTAACGCTGCAGCACCTTGCGAACATCAAGCCCGAGGTCGGCCGGTATTTTTCTGTTGGCAGGGTTTTCAGGAACGAAAAGGTGTCGTACAAGCACCTTGTAGAGTTCCACCAGGTGGAAGGGGTCGCCACTGCGCCGAAGGCGTCGCTTCGCGACCTGATGGGGCTGCAGAAAGAATTCTACGCGAAGATGGGGATCAAGAAGGTCAAGTTCTGGCCCACGTTCTTCCCGTACACAGAGCCGTCATTGCAGAGCATGGTCTACAACGAAAAACTGGAAAAGTGGGTCGAGCTGTTTGGTATGGGGATCTTCAGGCCCGAAGTGACGGAGCCGCTTGGCATCAAGAACCCTGTCCTTGCTTGGGGCGGCGGACTTGAGAGGATCGCCATGCTCCGCTTTGGTCTGGACGATGTTCGCGAGCTCTACGGAAACAGGCTCGCATGGCTCAGGAGCGTGCCAAGATGCCAGTTGTAAACGTCACGGTTGACCGGCTGAAAAAATTAGTCCCCGGCGTCAAGGTGGACAAGGCGCTTGACATGCTGCCGTTCGTCGCGCTCGACATCGAAGGCGTCGACAACAATGTCGTCAGGGTGGAGTACAACCCGAACAGGCCGGACTTTTCCTCCGACTATGGCATCGCAAGGGCCCTGCGCGGCCTGCTTGCTGTTGAAACCGGCCTCCCGAGATTCAGGATAGCCGGAAAGAGCGGGCTTGTCGTAAAGGTCGATCCGGCTGTCAAGAAGATACGGCCCTTCATTGTAGCGCTGGTGGCAAGGAACGGAAGGCTGGACGACGAAACGATCAAGCAGCTGATCGCGATGCAGGAAGACTTGCACAACGGCGTGGGCAGGAGGCGCAAGAAGGCGTCTATAGGCATACACAACCTAGACATAATCAAGTTTCCGGTTTTTTACAAGGCGGTCAGGGGCGGATATTCGTTCAAGCCGCTCGGAGAATCAAAAGAGCAATCGATAGATCAGATATTGAAAGAGTCTGAAACAGGCAGGCAATACGGTTACATCCTGGAAGGATGTGGCAGGTATCCTGCAATCATTGACAGCGCCGGCACGACCCTCTCGTTTCCCCCGATAATCAACAGCAATGCTACAAAGGTGGACGAAAGGTGCCGGAACCTATTTGTGGAAGTCACCGCGACGGACCAAAAAGCGGCCGAAGACGCGCTGGCGATAATCGCAGTCACGCTCTACGACGCCGGCTTTGACATCAGGACCGTGACTATCGACTCCGGCAAAAAGGTCAAAGCGCCCCAGATGAAGCCAAAGGTGATTTCCACAGACATCGATTATATCAACGGCATCCTTGGCCTGACGCTTGAAGCCAAGCAGGTGATCAGGTGCCTGAAAAAGAGCAGGCTGGACGCAAGGGCAGCCGGCAAAAAGCTGGTATGCACAGTGCCGCGCTACCGCTCGGATATCAGCCACCCTGTAGACATTGCTGAGGAGGTGGCAATAGGCTACGGCATTTTCAACATAGAGCCGGCGTTCCCGGCTTCGCCGACTGCAGGCCAGAAAAGTTTACTGTCAACTTACTTCAACGCAATAAGAGAAGTGCTTACCGGGCTTGGCATGCTAGAATCGCTCAGCTTTTCGCTGACAAGCAGGAACGTGCAGTACGGCGCGTTTGGCATTTCTGGAAAGAGTGTGCTGTCGATCGACGGCTCCAAGAGTGCAGAGCACGAAATCCTGCGCGACTCGCTTGTGCCGTCGCTCCTCCAGTCGCTTTCGCGGAACGTGCACGAGGAGTACCCGCAGCGGCTGTTCGAGATAGGCAAGACATTCCACAAAAATGGCGAAGTATCGGAGAGCTGGAATGTGGGCGCGGCGGTGGCCCACTCTGACGCGGGCTATACCGAAGCAAGGTCTGCAATGCAGGCCCTGCTGAAGTCGTGCTTTGGCAAGGATGTCGCGACAAAGGCTGCCCAGAACCCGATGTTCATGGAAGGCAGATGCGCCGAGATTATTGTCGACGGAAAAGCAATGGGCACGATAGGTGAGATCGTTCCCCTTGCGCTAGAGAACTTTAAGCTAAGGGTGCCTGTTGCCTCTTTCGAGATAGACCTGTCAGACATCATAAAAGACAAATAGCATGACGCCGAAGGTAGTGGTACCCCGTTTATAGAGCGCGCAGAGGACACAGCTTGTGGCTAACCCGTGACAGCGTGTGAGTCAGAGGCGGGGCACATATCATTTTTATAACCAATGACGCACAAACGCTAACAATGTCGCAGCAAAACGACGACAAGCCGGAAGAGAAAAAGCCAAAGGCAATTGCACTTCTGTCCGGCGGCCTTGACAGCAGCCTGGCCGTGAGGATGATGCTAGAGCAGGGCGTCGACGTCGAGGCGGTGGCGATAAAGACACCGTTTTGCGACTTTGACTGCGGCAAGGGCTGCGGCCACCGCGTCAAGGAAGTGGCCGATGAATTAGGAATCAACCTAAAGACTGTGTATTTCGGCGAAGAATACCTGCGCATGCTAAAGAACCCGAAACATGGCTACGGCTCTGGCATGAACCCTTGCATTGACTGCAGGGGCATGATGTACAACGCCGCAAAGGAGCAGATGGAAAAGACCGGCGCCGATTTTGTGATCACGGGCGAAGTCCTGTTCCAGCGCCCGATGAGCCAGAACAACCGCGCGCTTCACATTATCGAGAATGAGGCAGGCATGGAGGGCAAGGTTCTGCGCCCGCTTTCTGCAAAGTACCTGGCGCCCACCGACGCCGAAAAGTCGGGACTGATAAAACGCGAAGACATGGGCGACATCAAGGGCAGGTCAAGGAAGGGGCAGCTGGAGATGGCAAAGCGTTTTGGAATCGCCGAGCCTCCAAACGCCGCCGGCGGATGCCTGCTGACAGATCCTGCTTTTTCAAAGCGCGTCGAAGACATCATGGATCACTGCGCCGACATTCCCACGCTCAACGACATCGAGCTCTTGAAGGTTGGCAGGCACTTCCGGCTGACGCCTGAAGCCAAGTTCGTCATTGGAAGGAACAAGGACGAAAATGAAGTGATAAAGGCGCTGGCAACAGAAGGTGATGTCGTGATGGAGGTCAGGGATCACGTCGGGCCGACCTGCATACTGCGCGGCAAACACGACGACTCGCTCGTGGCAAGATGCGCTTCCATTGTTTTGCGTTACTCGGATGCACCAAAGGAAATAGAGTCCAAGGTCAGGGTAGCCATCGACGGCAGCGAAACAGAGATAACCGCTCTACCGGCCGACAGCTCCGCTGCCGATGCAATGCGGATATAACAAATTAGTCTCCAATAAAGGAGACAAAATATCTCGTTTATTGACATCCAGCTAAAATCAACTATTGAGTAAATGAGAATTGACCAGTATGACTATTGACCACGTCTTACAATCCCAGTTGCAATCCAGACAGATGCAGACCCAAAAAACACCGGTTTATTTGAAGGCGCTTACGCTGCGCGATATCAGCGACATCACCGCGATAAAGGAGGATATCAAGAAGCACATGATACTCATCCTGCGGGTCACGCCTTTGGCGCAAAAGGACGTCGAAGAGCTGCGCAAGGTAGTTGAAGACCTGTACGCGTACGCTCAGTCGGTGGGCGGCGACATTGCAAGGCTGGGCGAAGAAAGGATTGTCATCACGCCGCCGGGCGTCAAGATCTGGCGGGGCGCGTACGACCTAAAGTAGCTTTATCGCTTCCTGCACGAGCGGGTGCTGCGTCTGGATCCTGAACTGCTTGTTTATCATGCTGGCAAGGTTCTGGGCCTTTGCGCGCTCGCCATGGTTGACAAGGACGCGTCGGAGTTTCGGCCTGAGCCGGCTGACATAGGCCATCAGCTGGTTGTAGTCGCTGTGGCTGCCAAAGCCGTCTATCCTTTCGACGTGGCACTGGAGGTTTACTGTTTCTCCGTTGATAGCGAGCTGCCTTGCGCCGTCCTGTATCGCCCTGCCCAGCGTGTCCACCGCCTGGTACGACAGCATGATAAGCCGGTTGCGCGGGTCGCCCGCTATCTGCTTCAGGTAGCCGACAGATGGACCTCCGAGCAGCATCGACGAAGGTGCTAGGATGACTGCCGGCTCGCCGCTCTTCAGAGTCTCCGATTCGACTATGGAAAACTGAGATCCGAACTGGCTCGCCTCTGATTCAAGCACGCGCTGGCGCATCTCTTTCGAGAGGAACTCGGGGTATGCTTCGTAGACGGCCGTCGCCTCTGAAATGGACTTTTCCACGAGCACCCTTGCCTGCAGACCCCTGGCGAACCTGTCGAGCACCAGTATCAGCTCCTGAGAAATGCCCACAACAGGCACCGGTATCAGCACGTGGCCGCCTGCCGCGACTGTCTTGCTGACAGCGCTGGCAAGGTTGGCCTCGGCCTGCTCTCTGGGGCACATCACGTCCTCCTTGCCGCCGTACGTACTTTCGATTATCATTGTTTCGACGCGGGGAAAGTTCCACGAAGCGTTGTCAAGCGCAAGCGTCCTTCCAAACTTCGTGTCGCCGGTGTAGACAAGGTTGTGGTCGCCGTTTCCGATGTGGAGATGAACTGAAGTGGAGCCGAGCATGTGGCCCGAGTTTGAAAGCACCAGCTTCACGTCCGGCGAAATGTCAGTCACTATCCCGAGCGTAAGCGTTATGGTGTGCGTCACCGCGCTGTTGATGTCCTTTTCAGAGTATAGCGCCAAGTCGCCTGTCCGCCTGACATAGTCCCTCTGGAGCATGCTCATGAGCAGTAGCGTGGGCTCGGTGCAGTAGACCGGCCCGCTGTAGCCGTACTTGAAGAGCGCCGGCAAAAAGCCGGTGTGATCTAGGTGCGCGTGGCTCAAGACCACCGCGTCTATCTCCTCCATCCCCACGCCGGCGACGTCAAAGCGCGGTATTGCCGCAAGCGAGTCTTTTGCAGACGTGTTGAGGCCGCAGTCAAGCACGACCTTGCTCTCGGGGGTGGCGAGCAGCATGCACGACCTGCCCACCTCTGCAAAGCCGCCGAGCGTCATAAGGCTGGCTTCCGCCTGCCCGCTCAGCTTGTCGCGGAATATCTTGTCCCCCACTTCGCGGTAGAACCTTGTGCGCTCGGTCACCGTTTCGCCCAGCGTCCGGTAGAGCGATTCTATAGGGGCCATGTTCTGCGGCGCCTTCCTGATCCGCACCTTCCAACCTGTCTTTTCCGCAAGCTCGATGTTGTCGAAATCATCACCCACCTGCGCCAGCATCCAGGGCTTTTTGGAAAACAGCACGGCCTCGCCCAGCACGGCGTCAAAGAAGGTGCCGGCGACCCCGACCTCTTTTGGTATCGTTTCTGATATTATCTTGGCCGACTCGTCCTGGGGCTTCCTTATCGACTCGTCGGTGCGGATGACGATCCTCTTTTTTATCGTGTTGACCATGTTCGAGACGAGCTGGCTGTTCTGCATAAGGTAGCTCGGGTTCTTTGAGTAGAGCGCGATTCTTGGGCCTTCGTACTCTATTTTCGTGAGGCCGGATTCCTGCGGCAGACTCTGCAGTATGACTGCCATGATATTTTGGCTTGCAGATTCCTGGTAAGGCGATTTACGCTGCATGAATGATATCCCTTAAATGGCCATCAGATAACGGCGCAAGCACAGGCTATGACGTTCCTTCAGCATATGCCCGTATTAAATATTTGGCTTGCGGCCCGAGATAAAAGAAAGTTGAAATACTTACCCGCTTTTATTATACGGAGCGATCCAATTTGGAAGACAGTTCGAGTTACGGAGGTGGTGGCAGCTACCGGGGAAGCTCTGGTGGCTACGGCGGTGGCGGAAGGAGGTTCGGAGGGAACAGGTTTGGCGGCCCGAGGCCGTTCAGGCCGTCGCCCGTGCGAGTGGGCGAGGAGTACGACGTCAAAATCGAGTCGATGAGCAAGAGGGGCGACAGCGGGGTTGCGAGAGTTCAGGGCCTCGTGATCTTTGTCGCCGGCACAAAGGTTGGAGACAGCGTCAAGATCAGGATAACAAAGGTCGGGCGTGGCTACGCGACTGCCGAAGTGGCCGGTCAGGCCGCTGCTGGCGAGGCTGTGGCGGCGGAAGCGCCGGCGGCAGAGCCCGAGGAAAGCGGCGACATGGAATCCGGGGCCGAGGAAGAGGAAGAAGAGACCAGCCAGTAGCCGTACAAGCTTTATTATTTGCCCTGTGCAGGTCTTTTCAATTGAGTTCTCCGCCCACCCACCTCATGGAGTTGCCCAGAAAGATACTCATCGGCGAGGGCGTGGTTTCAGAAGTCGGCGCGGTCCTCAGGTCGCTTAACGCCGGCGCGAGCAAGGCCGCGATAATTACAGGCGCGGTGGTCAAGGCGAGGGCTGGAGACGAGTGCAGCGCGTCGCTTGAAAAGGAGCTGCTCAGGAGCTTTTGGCACATTGTGAACGACGCGTCGATGGACACGGTCGCCAGGCTGCAGGACAAGATATCTGACAAGGCACCCGACTTTGTCATTGGCTTTGGCGGCGGGCGTTCGGTCGATGTGGCGAAAATGACTGCCTTTCGGATAGGCAGGCCGTTTCTGAGCGTGCCGACGTCGGCGTCCCATGACGGCATATCAAGCCCGTTTGTTTCTATCAGGGGCACGGACAAGCCCCACTCTATAAAGGCAAACACCCCTATCGGGGTGGTTGCAGACACGCACCTTATGTCGCAGGCGCCACCGCGGCTGCTCGCTGGCGGCTGCGGCGACCTGGTCGCAAAGATAACTGCCGTTAAGGACTGGGAGCTTGCGCGTGACGAAAAGGGCGAATACTTTGGTAGCTACGCGGCAAACCTTGCCTACATGAGCGCCAAGATAATCCTTGACGAGTCTGACAGGCTGAAGCGCAAGAGCCAGTTCAGCATACGCACCATAGTCGAGGCGCTGATAAGCGCCGGCGTCGCGGCGTGCATCGCAGGCAGCAGCAGGCCCTGCTCCGGCGCGGAGCACCTTTTCAGCCACGCTGTCGAATATGTGGCCGGGCCGAGCTACGGCCTGCACGGCGAACGCGTCGGCATTGGCACGATAATGATGGCAAAACTGCACGGCCTTGACTGGGAAAAAGTTGCAGAGACGCTCAAGAACGTAGGCGCACCCACAAAGGCAAAACAGATCGGCCTGACTGAGGACCAGGTGGTGAAAGCATTAGTGACCGCGCAGTCGCTCCGGCCAGACAGGTACACGATCCTGAGCAAGGTCAAGCTTGACACCAAGTCGGCGCGCAGGCTGGCCAAGTCTGTCAGGGTGATCTAGCTCTCCAGCGCGTTTATAGTTGCGTGCATTCTGTGCTCAAAGATCTTTTCCAGCTGCGAATAGACATAGCCTTCAAACAGTCTGCCAAGCCAGCCGTAGTGGAGCTGGAAGTCGATTTCGTCTATAACTTCTGTGGTGCTGTCGTCGACCTTGCGGAAACCGTGCACGTGCTTCCACACCCTGAACCGGCCGGTGAGCATTTCGTCAGCGTATTCGTACGGAGCAAGCGCAGTGATCCTAGAGTGCCAGTTGCTCCTCCTTAGAAGTATGCCGGTCAGCCACACCTCAGACCCTTCCACCAGCTTTTGGTGGGTCGACTTGGCCAGCCTGAGCTGCATGCGCGGGGGCGTGATCACTTGCAGGTGGCCGATGTCCGTGTAGAAATCCCAGACTTTGTCGATGCCGGCTTTGATTGTAAAAGAATGTCGGAACCTGCGCACGCTGGAATGATGCGCTAGCGCGAATATGTGTCTGCCGATATGGGAAAAGGTGGGGAGGGGATTCGAACCCCTATAAATCCGCTAACCGCTGACGCGATCTGCAGGCGAACGCATGGCCGCTCTGCCACCCCACCGCACTAATTACTTTTAGAAGTTCTAATTTATAGGTAAGCGTTTTTGTCGAGTTTTAGAGTACATGAGGCAATGCAGGTTTGCAGTGAAATCATTGAGCCAAAGATCGGGACTGTGGAAAGGACTGACCGCACAGTTATATAGTTAAACTTGCCTTTTTGCGCCATCGATCCCCTGTCGAATCAGCTTGAAAGCTTCTTGCGCGTCGTTGTTTGGAATATCATCCACGACAAGGTCGCTGCCATCTAGTCTCAAGTTTAGGTTTAGCGTTGAACGCAGTGGTCCCCTTTTCAATGTTCACGTGATACTGTTAACTTACCGTTTGCTCAACGAGATTTGAGATAAAACCACAACCGACGATAGGTTAACAGAACCGAGCGCTGCTGTTCTTATACTGTAAGATATTTTATTAGGGCTACTTAATGTTTAATTCTTGAAGGATTCATGCTTTGCTCGCTGATGAATAGTATCCCGCGGATGAATAGTATCCCGCGGATGAATAGTATCCCGCGGATGAATAGT
>DASPGV010000009.1:0-8735 GCA_035620415.1 Nitrososphaera sp. | reverse complement strand
CCGCCGCCTACCTTTACATATCGGCCTGCATCTGCGGCTACAACATGTACCTTACAGATATCGCCAACTTTTCGCGCGTTACAGAAATTACGATCAGGACAAGGTGTAAGGAAATCCTCTCAAGCTTCAACCTCGAGATACGGGTAAAGAAGGTCGACAGGGCCACACTTACTAGTTCTTGTTCCGCCTGAACCACTGTATGATCCCGTAGGTGATGCTGGACGAGAATGCCACTATTAGACCTGCAATGCCCAGATCAATCATTGCCGAAGGCGTCATCGCGGTTGCTAACGACGCATTGTTATTATCGCTTTTGGAACTATTTTCTGAGGTCAGTGTAGTAGTACCGTCGTGGCATACGTTGCGTACCTTGCGGCTGTATGGAAGATGACCGGCGACTGGAAGACGAAGACGAATATAGCCATTGCCAACGAAGACGACTTTGCAAAGTCCTGCAAATACTTCTTTAGCTCGCTGTAGCGGTTCCTGATGGTCACTTCCGTGACGCCGGCCGCCACCGAGAGCTCTTTCTGCGTTTTTACTTCACCCGCCTGCAAGCAGGCAATATAGAGCACGGTTGCGGCGATGCCCATCGGCCCCTTGCCTGCAGAGATCTGCATTGCGACAATATCCCGCATTATCCTCACGGCCACCCGCTTTGTCTTTTCGCTGACGCCAACCTTGTTTGCGATCCTTGTGATGCACCTAACGTGGTCCACGGTCGGGATCTTGGGATCAAACGTGCGCAACAGCATCCTGTAGTCCCGGGATATCTTTTTGCGTGCTACGTTGCCGGCCGCTGCGATCTCGCTCAGCGTCCTCGGGGTCTCCAGCTCGCGGCACGCAAGGTAGACCGAAGCGGCAAGTACCGAAGACACCGTCCTGCCCTTTATCATGCCCATCCTGCTGGCTTTGCGGTAAAAGTAGGCAGACTTCTCCGCTATCGCGTCCGGTAGGCCCAGGCTTTCCTTCAGGTGTTCCAGCTCTGGCAGCGCCTGCTTCAGGCTCCTGTCGTTTGCGGCCTGTATCCTGAAGTCCCACACCCTTATCCTGCTGAAATTCAGACCGTTTGCCTTGCTGCTGCCTATCGAGGTGAGAAGACCCTTGTTGTAGCGCGCCAGCGAAGTGGGCGAGCCCGTCCTGCTCTTGCGGTAAAACTCGTCGACGCTGAACGCGCGCCACTCCTGTACGGCCGGGCTTTCGATCCTGTCAACCACCATCCCGCAGCGGGTGCAAATGACCTCGCCGCATTCATGATCTGTCACCACGACCTCATTCTTGCATGCAGAGCATACAACTGACGCTTGCATTGGAGGTAGTCAAGATAGCGTTACGCGAACATATATAGCCATCGTGCTTTGCTACTAGAAAAATTGTAATTACACATCCACGAAACGAAAGTCCTCCTTTACGGTGATCAGCACCACGTGGGTGTTAGTGCGCTCGACGTATGGAAGCGACAGGTCCTTTTTAACGAAATTCGATAGCTCTACTCTGTTCTTGAACTTGGCGACTATGGTCATGTCTGTCAGCCCGGTAATGTCATACACCGCGCACACGTTAGGGAACTTGGCTATCTGCTTTTCGAGGTCAACTATCTTGCCTTTGGTTGCCGTGATGTCGATGATTGCCGTCAGGTCGTAGCCCAGCTTTTCATGATCCAGCACCGCAGAGTACGACCTGATTATGCCTTCCTTTTCCAGCTTACTCACCCTTGCAAGCACGGTCGGGGGCGAGACCCCAATCTCCTCTGCAATTCTGCGGTACGATAGTCTCGCGTCATGCAGTAGCCTTCTCACTATCTTTACATCTGTTTCGTCCATGCGCCGTCATTCCCCTTATGGAGTTAGCAGATATAAAGTGTTTTCTATATTTGTTTTACAAATAGTTAGGTTATCAATGTTATACTTTATATTCCACAAGTAAGTAACACTTCCATATGACGCTGAAGGATTCGCTGGAGCACGGCAAAGACAAGACAGGACTGGAGGACGCCGAGTTTGTCCAGATAAGGTACACCGATGTGCCCGGCAGGTTCTTGGCAAAATACATCGCCAGCGACAGCGGCGACTACCTGCGAAGTGGAGTCGCCGTTGACGGCTCGTCTGTCAAGGGCTTTGCCAAGATAGACGAGTCTGACCTCTTGCTCGTCCCGGACAGGTCGACTCTCCGGCCGGCGCCGCTGACAGGCTACAAGGTGGCCACGGTCATTGCCGACGTGCACGAGGGCTTTGGCAAGGGGAGGCTGGTCAGGGACCCTCGGCATGTTTCACAGCTGATGGAGGAGCACCTTGCGAACGAAGGGCTGCTGTGCCAGGCAGGCCCGGAGGTCGAATGTTTCATTTTCGACGACATTGTGTTTGGCAAAGGTGGGCCGGAGATCCTGTCGGCAGAGCATGCCGGCAAGTACCCTGTAAGGAGGAAGGGCGGCTACGATGCCCCGCCGTTCCAGGACTCGCTCATGGAGCTGAGGTTCGAGGTTGCCGAGATCTTGAAGAAGAACTACCTGATCAAGGTCACTAACCTGAACCACGAAGTTGCAAGCAGCGGCCAGATAGAGATCAACTTTATGCACAACACGCTTACAAAGGCGGCGGACAACGTGCAGGTGTACAAAGACACGGTCAGGAGCGTGGCGAAAAAGCACGACAAGGTTGCCAACTTCATGCCCAAGCCGGTCTTTGACGAGAGCGACCCGAGAGGGGGCGAAAGCGACAACGGCTCCGGCATGCACGTCAGCACTAGCCTCTGGTCTGGCGCGACCAACATCTTTTACGACTCAAGCGACAGCTACGCAGAGCTCAGCCAGGCAGGGCGGTACTTTATTGGCGGCATACTTGACCATGCGTCTTCCCTGGCGGCGCTGGTTGCACCGACGGTAAACTCGTACTACAGGATGGTCCCCGGGTTTGAGGCGCCAGTCTACGCCGCCTGGTCCAGGGGCAACAGGTCGGCAGTCCTTCGTGTGCCGGTGAACGATAGGAACAACTCCAAGTCAAAGCGCATAGAGTTCAGGGCGCCCGACCCGTCGGCCAACCCGTACCTTGCGTTTTCGGCGATTGTAGCCGCTGGGCTTGACGGCATCCGCAAAAAGGTCGACCCCGGCGACCCTGTCAACGAAGACATTTACAAGATGGCCGACCACGTCAGGGCAGAGCTCGGGATAAGGTCGCTCACAGGCAGCCTGCAAGAGTCGCTTGAGGCGCTGAAGAACGATCATGACTACTTGAGGCAGTGCTTCCAAGGCGACCTGCTAGAGACATATATCGCGCTCAAGCATGAGGAGGTAGCCTACGCCGGTGGGTCAAAGGAGCGGCAGTTCATGCTCTACTACGACATCTAGCAGGGCTCTTTTTTTCTCCCCCGGCTTTCTTGGCATAGAGCTCACTATCGACTCGAGTTCCACTACCAGGTCTTCGACAGACTTGATCTCGGTCAGCGGCCTCACTGTGCGTTTGACGAGTGGCATCGAAGGCAGCAGGAACAGCGTCTGCTGCAGCTCTTCGTTTGACGCTACGTCTAGAATCATAATGCCTCCCGGCGAGTCTGCAAAAGGCTACCTGCAGTCGGGCAACCCCGACATGCTCGTTGCAGACATCAAGAACTACATCGACCACGTGGCGCTGCACCTTGCAAAGGAAAACCACCGGCTGTTCATGATGGCAGACATGATCCTCTAAAACAAAGCCGATCAGGTGAGCAAGGACCTGTCACAGACGGAGGAAGCGAAGCTGAAAGAAATTGGGAAAATGAGGAGCCAATACGAAAATCTGGTAAGCGAAGTCGAGTCAGCTTTGCAGTAAGACTTTAAGAAGGCCGCACCGCGCTAGCCGGAACGTGGGCAGGCAGGCCGACATAGACAGGATGTTAAAGGAATTGCACTCGTCGTACCTGAAGGACAATGAGTACGACGAAGGCGACATTATATACTACAGGATAAACTACCGGCTCGTAGAGACCTTCAGCATTACCAAAGAAGAAGCGGAAAGGTTCCACTCGGGCTACCACGCAAGAAACCCGCGGCAGGTCTCGCAGGGTTACTGCGACAACTGCAGAAGGGTGGTCACCATAATCCCTGTCATCTACGGCGTACAGGAAAGTGACGTGGAAAGGATGAAGGCCTCAGAAACACAGGGCAGGCTCATAATAGGCGACATGGGCACCGTGAAGCAGGGGTCAAAGCCGGCCATGTTTGGCTGCAAAGAATGCCGGGCTCTCCTGCCAAAGTACGGCATCCTCTAGTCGAAAAGGTTATTGCCCCATTTCAGAGATAGAATGCTGTGGTGCACAACCCCATCAACACTGCCATTTCTTTTGTAATCCTGATTGCGGTAGTGGGAGGGTCTTTCTACTATGTCTCAGCTACCGACGTTAAAGAGCCGTACCTTGGCATAAGGGCCGCAGCTGAAGTGACGCCGGGAATAGCTGAAGCGATCGGCCTGCAGGAAGCCAGAGGGTTATTGATCTATGTCATCGACCAGGGAAGCCCTGCTGACCAAGCCGGTTTGATCGGAGGAAATAGAATCGCGGTAATTGACGGACGGGAGGTGGCGCTCGGTGGCGATGTGATAATCGCCATTGATGGCGTGCAAATACAGGGTGCCGATGACACCGAACAGCTCTTGGCGGACAAAGTGGCCGGCGACGACGTCATGTTTACAGTAATCCGTGGCAGCACTAGTCTTGACGTTTCTGCAGTGATAGGCGAAAGGTAAACACGATTTACTTTTGCAGTTTCCCTAGCCCTTCAAGCGGGTCTCTTAGCTGCTCCTGCGTCGGGTTCAGGTTCTTGAGGTCCTTTGTATTTACGTTCAGCATTTCTAATTCTTCAGATGTTCTTGTCCTCCAGCGCGTCCACGAGCGTGTCCGGCTCAAAGGGCTTTTAGAGAAGCTCCACAATCTGCTTCAGCTGCTTGAATGATTCGACAAGCGTTTTGTTGATGTAGGCTGACGCGAATATTATCCACTGGCGCAGGTTTGCTGCAAGAATGTGCTTTGCGACCTCCGTGCGGGTCATCTTGGGCATGTGGTGGTTCAGCACCACAGCATCAAAGGGATGGACGTGTTTTTGTATCTCGGCCATGCATGCATCAAGACACTCTGCCGTTCGCAGTCGTTACTACGAGGTGGTCCCTACCTTCAAGGGCGAGCCTGTACTGGGCGAGGATATCCTGTTCATCCTCGGCTATGAGTATTTTCGCAGGCTCTGTTCGAGTTAATCTTGTATTTAGTATTTCTTGTGTAATTATTTTGTAATCTGCCACTTGAGACGGTTTTTGTCACTAGGTATGGTTATTATCCTCCAACAGTAATTACCCGTGTGAAAAGCAAGATAGCCGTCGAGCCGCCTGGGCCGGCCGCAAGGCGCGTAATAGATGTGATGAAGAGAAACTGCTACGATTCCACTTTTACATACCCGCTCGTCATTGCAGGGGGAACCGGCTCGTCCCTGCAGGATGTCGACGGTAACTTGTTCCTTGACTTTACGTCGAACATCGGTTCGTGCCCGCTCGGGTACTCGCACCCACAGATAATGGAGGTTCTTGCTGAGCAGGCAAAGAACGGAGCGCACAAGATAGCCGGTCAGGACTTTTACTGCAAAGAACACGCCGAACTGTCAGAGCGCGTGTCGTCGATAATCCCACAAGGGTTCAGGATGTTTTTCGTAAACAGTGGCGCGGAGGCTGTGGAAAACGCGATCAAGATAGCTTACAGGAAAATGTCGACTACTACCCCTTCGACTCTGCCTGGAGTGTCGTGCATCAACGCCTTCCACGGCAGGACACTTGGCGCGCTCTCTTTTACGTTCAGCAAGCCGGTGCAAAAGATTGGATATCCCGAGCTGCCGGTGCTGCGGATAAAGTTCTGCACAAGTGACTCTGACCCGGAGATAGACGCTGTGGAAAGGATTCTTGCGAAAAACAAAGTCGCTTTCATAATGAGTGAAGTGGTGCAGGGAGAAGGCGGCTACAACTTTGCAGGCAGGCAGTTTGTCCAAAACCTCCGCAAGGTCGCCGACAAGCACGGCGTGCCGCTCATTCTGGATGAAGTTCAGTCCGGCATGGGCAGGACCGGCAGGTGGTGGGCATTTGAGCACTATGGCGTAAGGCCGGACATAATGAGCGCGGCCAAGGCTTTGCAGGTCGGCATGGCGGCGTACGAAAGCAGGCTCGACCCGGGGGATCAGGGCGCGCTTTCAAGCACTTGGGGCGGCGGCAGCCGGATCGACATAGCCATCGGAACCAAGATAATTGAGGTCATCAAGAAGGACAAGTTGCTCGACAATGCGATTACGATGGGCGGCAAGCTCAAGAAGGGACTGCAGGAACTTATTGGCAAGGGTGGGATGGAAACCGTGAGAGGACTAGGACTAATGATAGGGATCGAGTTTGACAGTAAGCAGAGAAGGGATGAAAAGTTGGCTCGAGCCTTCAAAAAAGGTCTACTGTTGCTTCCGGCCGGCCAGAAGGCCATGCGCGTCATACCGCCTCTCACGATAACGAAAGGAGAGATTGAAGAAGGTCTACAGCTTATGAGCCAAGTTCTATCTAGCTAGGGCCCTTTGAACTCTAAAGCAGTGACAAAGGCGTTTTGACCGGAATCGTCAAAGTTCAAGCTTGGAGTCAGGATGCGCATTACCTTGGTCTTGGCTGCGTCCGCGAGTTTAAAGATAAAGCCTTTAGGTATCTGGATCTTTGTGTCTTGCTCTTCGCCTGTTACCGGGTTTTTGAAACTCTCGATCTTAACGTCAATGATCCCGGGCACCGAAAAGCTGCTTTTCTTGCCATCTATTTTCGTGGAGATGTTCACATACTGAGGCTCTAATATGTACTTCAGGGTGTTTGCAAACAATGCGAATGGGCTCTCACCCTTCGCCTTGCCAGAAAAAATTTGCACTATTGCTTTTCTCTGGTCTTCTGTAGTCTGCTTGCCGATAAAAAGCTGCATCGTGCCATTGCCCTCGTGGATCGCCTTAGGCCAAGACCCGACATAGATAACATCAATCTCATCGAGCCTTACATTTCCAAAGCTGCCGCTCTTTATGTGGTATAGTACAATTGCCCTGCAAAATCCGTCTGTTGGAAAGCCACTAAAGTTGCACGGGCAGCCATAGTCGCAGTTGCATGTTTCAACGTAATCCATATTCAGGTTCCATTTATGGATCTGAATGGCTGGCATAAAGCATGTCGATATAACGTAGAATGTTTTAAAATTTTCGGAATTTACTTAGTACGCCCTATACTCATTGCCGAGCACCTGTGACGCTATCTTGAGCTTGAGCACCTCATTTGCTCCCTCGTATATGGTCGTTGCGCGCGAGTCAAGGAAGTGCCTCGCCACCTTTGCGGTCTTGCGGTAGCCAAATGATCCGAAGACTTGGACAGAGCTGTTTGCCGCCTCAAAGGCGCAGTTGCTCGCGTGGAACTTCGCGATCGCGGCCAGCGTGTCTGCCTCCCTCCTGAGTGCAGAGTATTCCCGGTTGCCCCGGACAAGTCTTGACGGCCTGTCAGACCCGACGCCTTCGACATATTCATGGAGCCTTTGCCTCGCCGCCGCAGCCCGGTACACAAGCCAGCGCGAGCTTGCGATGCTGACTGCGATCCTTGCGATGTGATCCTGTATCAACTGCTTTTTTGCAAGCGGCGAGCCGTGTTGGCTCCTTGCCTTTGAATGCGTGATACACTCTTCAAGGCAGTCCTCCATGACCCCGACTGCTCCGGCCGCCACGCTCAGCCGGCCGTCAATGAGCGCGCTGTAGGCGATGTTGAGTCCCTGTCCCTTCCTGCCAAGCAGGTTCTTTTTCGGCACGACGCAGCCGTCAAAATGAACTTCGGCGTTCTTGACCGTGAGCAGGCCCACCTTGTTCTTCATCTCTTCAGTCCTGAGGCCCGGCGAGTCGCGCTCGACAATGAATGCAGAAATCTTGCCGGTTTCAGGATCCTTTGCGTACGTCGTCATGATGTTTGCAAACGTCCCGTTTCCGATCCAGTGCTTTTTTCCCTTCAATACATAGTTTTCGCCCTTTGCTTCAAACCTTGTTGTCATCGAGGACGGGTCGCTGCCTGCCGCCGGCTCGGTCAGGGCAAACGCCATTATGCTTTTGCCGCTTGTTGTATCAGGTAGGTACTCTTTCTTTTGCTCCTCGCTCCCCCACCCCTGCAGCACGAGCTGGCCTATAGAGATGTGGACAGAAAAGAACGTGCGGAGCGAGGCTCCCTCCTGCCCAATCCGTTCAATCGCAAGCGCGTAGGTCAGCATGTCGCACCCAAGCCCGCCATATTTTTTTGACACGGGGCAGCCAAGCATACCGATCCTGCCAAACACTGGCACGACCCTGTCGTTGAGCTTCTCTTCTAGGTAGCACTTTTCCTCGTAGGGCCGTATCGACCTGCAGGCGCCGTCGACCTTTTGCAAAAATTTCTTTTGATCAGTGGAGAGTTCAAAGTTCATCTGCGAAAGGTTAGAGTATGACATGCACGCTGACTTGCTGCACGTAAGTATAAAAGCCAGACTGTAAGCATGAGCCGCATGCGGTTTGAGGATTTTAAAGTAGGACAGACCTTTGCTGCGTCTATAACGATAACCAAGAATGATTTCGACAATTACATTTCTTTTGCACGGATAAGGAACATCCTGCATGAAAACCCGCAGCTTGCAGAAAAGGAGGGAATCAGAGGCACGATGCTGCCGGGCAGATCCATAATAGCGCGGGCCGAAGGCGAAATGACGCGTTT
>DASPGV010000008.1:0-30186 GCA_035620415.1 Nitrososphaera sp. | reverse complement strand
CGCCTTGCCGACGCCCTTGTTCCTGTGCTCGTCCAGCACGGCCACGGAAACGACGTGCCCCTTCTTCACAAAGCCCAGCTTGCGAAAGTTGGAGAACCCGAACTCGATCTTGCACATGATGTAGCCGATAACCTTGCTGTTTATCTCTGCCACGATAAAGGCTTCTGGAAGCTCGCGGAGTATGGACTCGAAAAAGTAGTCCGAGTAGTGCTCTGGCAGCGCGGCCATGTTGATTTCTATGACCGAAGAAAGGTCGCTCTCGTCGCAGCGGCGTATAACATAGTCGCCCACTTTTCGCAGAGCCGTTTGCAAAGTGACAACTAAAGACAAAAACTCACTATTTAACCTTAGGGGTCTCTATGGGGATAATATTTTAATTGCGTTGGCGCCAAAGAGATGTCTGGTGGCTTCTGCTTTCCTGAACGGCGGCTATTCCCGCGCCGTTCCTATTGTATCCTCGTTCTTTACGGTAAAGGACTTGCAGCTTAACATCAGGGAGGACTACGTCGAATTCTTGGTAGCCGAAGCAGAAGTCAAGGACAAGTTTCCTTCCCTCTTGAATGAGCTGCGCAAGATCGGCATGATCGCAATGGCCAAGCGGTCGAAATTCTTCTGGAAGCTGATGCCCACACTGTCCTCTGCGATAAGGCTCCAGATACCGGAGAGCGTGGTCATCAGCGTGTTCAAGCTCCAGAAGCAGAAACCAAAAAACAAGTACAGGCAGGCGATTCCGGCCCTGCTTTTCATTGCCACTGTCCTTATCGTATTTGTCGATGGGATATTCAGATCAGACTCGCCACTAGTCAGAGCGCATGTGCAAGATCCAATGCTGCTGGCAGGCATCTATACCATATCGTTGATGGGAATCTTGGGAATACATGAGCTTGGACACCTGCTGGCTAATTGGAAACACAAAATCAAGGCATCATGGCCGTACTTTATACCTGCATACCCGGGGGGTCTCACTCCGACATTTGGAGCCCTGATAGTGCTGAGGTCAAGCATGACCAACAGGAATGTCATGTTCGACGTTGGCATTGCTGGGCCGATAGCCGGCCTGATAGTGACGATAATGGTATCGATCTATGGCTCTACAATCTCCACGCTTATAACAGCTGAAGAAGCACAACAATTGACGGAAAACGGACAATTAGGCCAGCTTTTCATTGGAGAAAGCGCGTTAATGATAGCCACTGTGCACCTTACCGGCATGGCGGTCGAAAACATGGTGCTTGTCATATCACCTGTGCTCTATGCGGCCTGGCTTGGTTTCCTGATCACCTTTCTGAACCTGCTGCCGGCATGGCAGCTGGATGGTGGCCACCTAGCGAGATCTGCGCTCGGAGTTCGCTGGCACAAGATTTTGACGTATGCCAGCGTAGCAATACTGTTTGCTCTACCGCTCTACATCATGGCGATAATTGTGCTCTTCTTCAGTTCCAGAACACCTGCGAATGTGCCACTTGATGACGTAACGCCGCTCACTTCAAAGCGCAAGATGCTCTTTTTCGTTGCGCTCGGGCTTGCAGTGTTGTGCGCGCCAATCCCAACAACGCTGTTTGGCCTTATCAGCTTTGGACCTTGAGTAGCAGGATGTCGGCGTCTGACAGGACAAGCGCCCTAAAGCTCTTGCCATGCTTCTCCGGCAATTTTTCCAAGATGTCCTTCATGCCGGCGTAGGTGGTAAAGCCGAGCTTGTTCCGGGCGTAATAATGCGGCAGCGTGGAAACGAGCCCCAGCTCCAGCTTATGCCGCAGCTCTTCTATGAACAGCAGGTGCTCCAATCCGTCGATGTAGGGACTCGCCTGCAGCTGCTCCTGCTTCAGCCGGCCCTCTATGAGCATCTGCAGCGCCCCGCCGCCGACGCCTTCGCGGTTTTCCGCGACCAGTATCGCCGAGCCGCCCTCCTTGACTGCGTGGACAGAGTTCCAGAGCGAGTTGAGCGATCCGGTTAGAGTCGAGTGAGTGCCGGCCTCGCCGCTTGCGCTTATTATGGCGCACTTGACAGGCTCCGTCTCGGTAGTCGAGATCGACTGGAGCTGCGAAATGGCCTTCTCAAAAGCCTCGCCGATGCTTCCCATGTGCACGCCGGCGATGCCGCCACTGCTGGCTACAAGTTCGACAGACGTCGCAGGGATTTTGGCCACCGCGGAAATGGCGGCCTTGATCGGCCCCCCTCGCGAGCCGGGTGCCGGCCTGTTGTTCTTCCTTGCGCTGAAGGCTTCGGCCATCGAATCTGGGAGCAGGTTGCGGAGCAGCGCGGTGGGCGCTCCGGCGAACCCAAAGAGCGGGTCATACGCGACGGTGGAAACAATCACCGTGCTCTGGAACTTGCCCATCCTGTCCTGAAGCGACTGGTAGTCGATCCGGTTTATGGAAACAGTGTCATTGCCTGCCAGGCTGGCGCGGAGAGCTCCGGCAGCCCTCTGTGGCACATCGACTGTGAAATTGAAACCCTTTGCCCGGGCCTCTTCGCCAAGCATCGGAACTGCCCTGCCCGCGGCTTTAGAGCCAGACAGCGCAAGGACTAGCATGTTGTCAGTCAGGGGCACGCCGGCGATTTCCGCCCTGATCTCTTCTTCCGGCAGCGCCGGAAAGCCGGCAGAGATCTGGTTTGCAAGGTTTTCAAACCTTATGTCGAGCACCACGTCGGTGCTGCCGTACCTGAGCCATATCTCCGGCATCCAGTCTGTGTCATGAAAGGATTTATTATAACCTTTTTTACATGAATCCTATGGCGCCGCCAGCCAAGGACTTTATGCTCGAGTTTGCCTCGTTCCTGCTCAAGAGCAATTCGTTGAGGTTCGGAGTGTTCACCCTTGCAAGCGGCAAGCAGAGCCCGTACTACATCGACCTACGGGTCCTTCCCAGCTTTCCGCAGTATTTCCGGCTTACGATAGACGCATTGAAATACGCTGTTACAAAAAATGTAGGCGAGTTTGATACGATTGCCTCAGTGCCTACCTCCGGGCTCATATTCGGTTCAGCACTCGCTTACGAAATGTCCAAGCCCTTCGTCTACGCCAGAAAGGAGTCAAAAGGGTACGGTACGGGCAAGACCATCGAGGGCTTCCTAAAGTCCGGGTCAAAAGTGGTTATAGTCGACGACGTAGCGACCACCGGCATGTCGGTCAGCGGCGCGGTCGAAATGATACGCTCCAACGGCGCGATAGTGGAAGACGCTGTGGCGCTTGTCAACCGGCATGAGGGAGCAGATGATAGTCTGAAAAAGATGGGAGTAAGGCTACACTCGGTTGCCGGAATAAATGATGTCGTGAACGCGCTGTACAAGGCCGGAATGATAGACGAAAACGCGCTCGAGTCTGTCATGAAGCAAATGTCTGCTCAGGGCGAATACGAAACAGACTAGCCCTCGTAGATCATCAAGTTCTTCTCTTCAAGGAGCGTGTGCAGGTTGTGGACGGCCCGATACACCTCACTCTCCTTCTTGGCGCCCGTGCACACCAGCTTGCCGCTTGCAAAGAGCAGGATGACGGTCTTTGGGTCGAGCATCCTGTGGATGAGGCCGGGGAACTGCTCCGGCTCGTACATGCTCCTTGGCAGTACCCTTGCTGCAAGCTCTAGGTGTATCTTGCCGCCGAGGCTTGCCGACGCTACAATATTTTGAATTTCGATCTGGGGCTCGTGCTCGAGCGGAATGCCTCCCTTTTTCAGCTTTAATACGACATTCTTAACAGCCTGAATCGCCATCTTCTCGGATTTTGCGCCGGTGCAGACCATTTTGCCCGAGCTGAAGATCAGGGTCGCTGTCTTGGGCGACCTCAGCCTGAACACCAATCCGGGGAACTGGTCAGGGTGGTATTCAACATCGGGGAAAATCTGGGTGATGAGATTGAGGTTGACGGTCTGGTTTACGGTGGCCGAAGCGACCACGTTTTCAATGCTGACGATTGGCTTGGTCTGCGGCATACATGCTGCTTTATAAAGGCGCTATATATATACCTGCTTGCTAGCATATTATAGTAGAATCAATCTGCCCGATCTGCAAATACTGAGCAGATTCTCATGATTACTTACATTTTCCATACAGTTTCCGGGCCGGCGGCTCGCAGGCCCGGAATGCCGTGTATAAGAACTAATTTTCCGCTGGACCGGAAACACTGGAAACGCGTACACTATTCGCCTATCACCTTCACGAGCACGCGCTTTTGGCGCCTGCCGTCAAACTCGCCGTAGAATATCTGCTCCCACGGGCCAAAGTCGAGCCTGCCGGCCGTTATCGCCACGACCACCTCCCTTCCCATCACCTGCCGCTTCATGTGCGCGTCGGCATTGTCCTCGCCCGTCCTGTTGTGCAGGTAGCTTTCAGGCGAGTACGGCGCGAGCCTTTCAAGCCACCTGTCGAAGTCTTGATGCAAGCCAGACTCATCGTCGTTGATAAAGACGCTGGCAGAGATGTGCATCGCGTTGACAAGGCACAGACCTTCCTTTACGCCAGCGTCCGCGACTATCTTTGCGACCTGCGGCGTGATGTTGATAAACGCGCGCCTTTCCGGCGTGTTGAAAGTGAGATATGCGGTCTTGGACTTCATACCGGCGGCTGGGTTGAGCTGTCGGTTCCCGACTTGGCCGCTCCCTTGTCCTTCCTGCCCAGCCTGTTGAAGAACAGGATCGCAAGAATGATCGCTATTATGATATAGTTGACGGGTGGGCTGATGACCTTGGTCACGACTCCGATGCCGGGCACGACATAGATCACCTTGCCGATGTAGTCGTCCTCCGTAATGGGGTAGTCGGTGCCGGGTATCGACGAGGGGTTTGCGTCTCCCTTTGTCCTAATAGTGATGTCGCCGTCAGAATCTTCGTCAATGTCGACGATTCTGTGGACAATGACCCTGTCGCCCCCGTCAGGCCTGTTGAACACGATAATGTCGCCCACTCCGAGTTCGCCCCACGACCCGCCGTCCCTCACGATGAGGACGTCGTTTATCTGGAGCACCGGCTCCATGCTTCCGCTGGAAACGACGTAGAACGGATTCGAGCCAAAGCTGGCCCAGATAACCAGCCAGACTGCAACGACGCCCGCGCCGATTATCACAACGTCCTTGATGGCGACCGGCAGCTTCGACTTGTCCTTATCAAGCAACGCTGGAGATAATCATGCCGTTCGTTAGATAAACGTTTACACCCTAGCGCATTTCGAGCTCTTTCATTATCGATAAGCGGAGGCGCGGCATCCTTGCCATCATTATCGACAGTATGTCGGCGGTTTCGTCCCTGTCCGGCTGCCTGCCGTTCCTACTCTGGAACTGCGCGATAAAGTTGCCCATCACCATGCCGGAGACAAGGCCGTAGGCAAAGTCCTCGATGTTGCCCTGCGTCGGCACCATCCTTCGCGCAAGCCCTATAGGCACCTTCGGGTCGCGGCCGGCAGCCTTGATGAGTGACTCTAGCTCACATCTGTCGCCGTCAGCCAGCCCCATGCGGTATTGTACCAACCCTTCAGGTAATAATGCTAGCTTTTTTAAATGGCTGTATTGTAGGACTTGTGAATGGCAAATAACTCGTGCTCTGTAGTCCTCCTTGAGCTTGGCGTGGCCGCGTTTGACCAAGGCGGCATACTAGTGGCGTCAAAAAAGTTTGATGATGCGATCAGGTCGTACAGGCTGCTAAAGAGTGGCGCGACACCTGACGAGATCAAGCCGTTTATCGAAAAGTTGCGCTCATTTGATCCCGTAACTGCAAGCGACGCAAGCGTCGCCGCTGTATTGCGGCAGGCAGGCCTTAACAGCCAGCTGATGCCGGAGGACCAGCAGCAATCTATTCAGGGTGGCAAGCCCGGCTACATTGTAAAGGCGGGGTTTGCCGGGAGCGACCAGGAGGCGATGCAGGCGCTGCGTGAGTTTGCGATAAGTCTGTCGTCTTCAAGGGTCAAGGAAGCGTCGGAGCGGCTCGACCTCCACATCATCCAGTCTATTAACGCGCTGGACGAGCTGGACAAGATAATCAACACCGCGGGCGCAAGGATGCGCGAATGGTACGGGCTCCACTTTCCAGAGCTCGACAACCTTGTGCAGAGCCTGGTCGCGTACGCTGAGATCGTGAGCAGGGCCGGCCTGCGCGGGAACATCACCGCAGAAATCTTGCAGAGCGCCGGCATGCAGGACAAAAAGATCGAGATAATACTTGACG
Organism: Nitrososphaera sp.; assembly: GCA_035620415.1. Classification (GTDB taxonomy): domain Archaea; phylum Thermoproteota; class Nitrososphaeria; order Nitrososphaerales; family Nitrososphaeraceae; genus Nitrososphaera. The sequence goes on along the minus strand of DASPGV010000008.1, from coordinate 24,033 downwards.
GGGCAGGGCGAAGCAAGGGAGGCGACATGACCCCGGAGAACCTTGCCATAGTCAAGAGGCTCGCGGATCAGGTAATAGCGCAATCAGATCTGCGTAGGGTGCTTGCGGACCATGTCGAAGTGGCGATGGAGACAGTCGCTCCAAACGTCAAGGAATTGTTAACAGCGTCGGTCGGTGCCAGGATAATCGCCAAGGCCGGCAGTTTAGCTAGGCTTGCGATGCTTCCGGCAAGCACGATCCAGGTGCTTGGCGCAGAGAAGGCGCTCTTCCGCGCTCTCAAAACGGGCGCAAGGCCACCAAAGCACGGGATCCTTTTCCAGCACCCTCTCATTCATTCCGCGCCAAAGTGGCAGCGGGGCAAGATCGCAAGGGCCATCGCATCCAAGGTCGCAATAGCCGCAAGGATCGACTATTACCGCCACGAGGGGAAGGACGGCATGATACAGGAGCGCCTGAACACCAGAATCAACGAAATCCGCGAAAAGTACAAGGAGCCGGTGCCGGAGAAGGAGCGGGACCGGAAATACCGGGAGCACGTCCAGCGCCAGCAGCCAGAAGGCAGGCAGCGCCGTTTCGGCGGCCCCGGAAGAGATAAACATGATATGAGGAAGAAGAAGGACAGAAGGAAGCGGTTTGGAAAGCGACGCTATTAAGTGGATCTCGGTAAACGGCGAAAAAAACGCCGCCACGCTCAACCTTGTCAAGGGGGACAACGTTTACGGGGAAAAGCTGGTCAAGTATGAGGGCGAGGAATACCGGCTGTGGGACCCGTTTCGGAGCAAGCTCGCGGCCGCGCTGAAAAAGGGCATGAAGAACATGCCGATCAGAAACGGCACCAAGGTGCTGTACCTGGGCGCGTCCACCGGCACAACTGTCAGTCACGTCTCTGACATTGTCGGGCCGTCAGGGATCGTATTTGCAGTCGAGCCGGCAACAAGGGTCGCCAGGGAGCTCATCGAAAACGTCGCGTCCAAGAGGAAGAACGTCGTCCCGATACTTGAAGACGCCAGAAAGCCCACCTCCTATTTCGCGGTCTTTGGCAAGGTCAACGTCGTTTACTGCGACATCGCGCAACCCGACCAGACAGAAATCGCGATAGCAAACTGCGTTACCTACCTGAAGCAGGGGGGCGTCATGCTTTTGGTGATAAAGACGAGGAGCATCGATGTCACAATGGAGCCGAGGGCAGTCATCATGCAGGAAGCGGCAAAACTTGAGAAGAGCGGCTTTACGATAGATCAGATAATCAACCTGGAACCCTTTGACAGGGATCACGGCATGATATACTGCGTAAAATCCTAGAACCTGCGCTGCGCCATCTGCTCGAGCATTAGCTTGAGCGGCTTCCACGACTTTCTGGCAAATTCTGGCGCAGCCCTATTTTTGTTGACCCAGCGTCGGATAAAGCGCATCGTCTGCTCGTCGGAAGGGTAGCCGCTGCCGATGCTGCGGTACCTGGCGCGTATGTGCTGCACCTCCTGATCCCTCGTGATCTTGGCGACTATCGACGCCGCCGACACCACTACGTTGATCGAGTCTGCGTGGTGCATCGAATGCACTTTCGGGCTGCACTTCAGGTGCTGCCCGATGTAGCCCCTGTACCGGTCAGGATTGACGTCGCAGCAGTCGACGTAAACCTCGTCGGCGCCAATGTTGTTAATGACAGAAGCCATGACCTTTGCCTCCAGCCTGTTGAGCCCCCGGAGCGAAACGCTGTCGTCTACCTCGACCGGGTTTATCTTGCGGATGCAGACTGAATCGGCCACCTTCATTATGCCGCCAAAGAGTCTGGCGCGAGCCTTGGGGGTCAGCGCCTTGGAGTCCCTGACGCCCATCTCCGATAGCTGCATAATTTTTGATTCCCGGACGCTGATGCCAGCAACAACAAGCGGGCCAATTATGGAACCGCGGCCCGCCTCGTCGACCCCGCCGACCAGAATGCCGTCGTGCAATCGCAAACTATTCAATAAGCTGATTTGCAGGGTATTTATTATCACTTGCGTTTGTAAAAAAAGGATACGTGTTTCTGCTATAAATATCGCATCCGTGCAGTTCTGGCGTGGCAGATTTCGTCAGGACGGTGGAGGGCAGGACGACGTTTCTTGTCCCTCAGTCGTCGCTCACCGAAAAGGTCCCTCCCAAGACGCCTGCATTTTTCAACCCTGCCGCAAAACTCAACCGCGACCTCTCTGTTCTTGCTTATAGGGCATTTGCGCCATCGCTTGGTGGCAAAACGTTTGCCGATTCCTTCACCGGCACCGGGGCGAGGGCGCTCAGGGTCGCAGTCGAGGTTCAGGAGGTAGAGCGGGTCTACGGCAACGACGTCAATTCCGTTGCCATAGAGGCTGCAAAAGAAGCGGCCAAGATAAACTCTGTCAGCGACAAGTGCCATTTTTCAGTCGACGAAGTTTGCAAGTTTCTTTTGCGCGGCGACGGCGACGGCGAGCGCTTTGGCATCGTGGACCTAGATCCATTTGGCACGCCAGCAAAGCACATCGACTGCGTGCTCAGGGCAGTTCTGGACGGCGGGCTCGTGTCAATAACCGCGACTGACACCGCGGTGCTGTGCGGTGTATACCCGGAGGTCTGCCTGCGGCGCTACTACGGCAGGCCGCTCAACAACAGCTACGGCAACGAAACCGCGATCCGGCTGTTGCTCTCGCTCATTGCTCTGACAGGTTCAAGGCTCGAGCTATCGGTAAGGCCGGTGTTCGTCCACGCCACGATGCACTACATGCGCGTCTACGCTTCAGTCTCGGTGAGCAGCAGCGAGGCAAACAACGTCTATAGCAACATCGGCTACATCATACACTGCTTCCAGTGCGGCCACCGGCTCAAGGCTCAGGAATACGGAAACGCAAAGTGCGAGCTGTGCGGAAGCGCGATGCGTACCGGGGGGCAGCTTTGGACCGGGTCGTTCCACGACAGAGAATTCGTGAAAAAGATGCTCGGGCTGGATCCGGACAGGCAGTGCAAAAAGGTGCTGGAGGCCGCTGCCGAGGAAGCAAGCGGAATCCCGTATTATTTCCGGGCAGACGAAATTTCGGCGAAGCTCAGGACAAACCCGCATTCTGTGCAAAAGATAATCGAAAAGCTCGAGTCGGCCGGCTTTGTCGCGTCAAGGTCCGCGTTGAACACTGGCGGCTTCAAGACTGACGCAAGGATAGACCAGATTCTGAGCATTATGAAATAGCTAGCTGTTGATGGGCATGGCTGCTACCGACTGATCGACGAGGTCCTGCCAGTTCTGATTTAGCGCCGGGTCCGGATTGGTCCTGTCGCCGGCGTCCACCTTCAGCTCCAACGCGTCGAGGTACGCAGTGTAGCCGTCCAGAGACTGGACGTAAATGTTATAGCTCTCCTGCCACTCTTGGGCCGGCTGCCTGCCGTCAAGCTGCTGCCTCATTTCTCCTATCTGTGACTTGGCTGAAGAGAGCCGAGAGGACATGTCTGAAGACTCTAGTTCTCTGTCCTTCCACTGTTCAAACCTGAGGTTTATGTCAGCGGCGAGGTTGTTGTGCCGGCCGTAAACGTCATTCATCACCTCGCCGTCTGTTCGCGGGACATCGGGGCTGCTGCCGATCGGTATGTACCAGATCAAAAAGCTCGATCCAATGATCGCCGCCGCAATGCCGACGGTGAGCGCTACGCCTTTCTTGCTTGCCAAGCCAGCATAGCTTTTGTGCTCTCCAATAAAAGCATAATCAAATATAACCAAGCTATTCCACCGGTTGCAAATGAGCTCTGGACAGGCGCCGCCAAATGTCGGCAGGATAACGTACCGCGAAAACCTGACGCCAGACCTTGCGATAATCCGGGTGCAGCCGGCGGACGGAAACGCCGTACCGGACTTCAAGGCCGGCCAGTTCGTGGCGCTCGGGCTGAAGCTCGACGGCGACGACAGGATAACGTACAGGGCGTACTCGCTTTCATCTCCGCCAGAAGAAAAGGGGCATTTTGAATTCTACATAAAGTGGGCGACCGAGCCGGTGATGGGCAAGTTCACCAGCGCACTCTTCAAAATGGGCGATAGCGGCGAGCTCTACTGGCGCAAGCCCGCCGGCGCGTTTACCATTGAAAACAAAAAGGCTGACGGCACGCCGGAGACAAGGCGGCTCGTGCTGGTCGCGTCCGGTACCGGCCTTGCGCCGTTTGTAAGCTATATCCTACATCTCAAGAGCACCGGATCGAAGAGGAAGATAGCGCTGCTGCACGGCGCAAGGTACGCGAAGGAGCTGGGCTACCATGACATGTTTGAGAGGATGGCCGCAAGCGACCAGGACTTCACCTACATGGCTACTGTGAGTAGGCCGGACCACCCGATGTCGGAAGGGTGGCGCGGGAGCACCGGCAGGGTGGAGACTCTACTTGGGTCCCGGCTCGAAAAAATAGTCTGTGAAAAAGCGACGCCAGAAAACTCGTTCTTCTACATATGCGGCTACCAGGGGACCATAGACTCTGTGGTTTCGATCCTGACTCCACTTGGATTTGTCACCAACCGCAACAGGCGCTATGACGGCTCGTTTGACGTCAAGATCGAAACGTACGGCTGACAGCAACCCTCATTATGCTGTTCTTTCATAATTCAGCCAGTTGTCGCAGTACGCAGCAAGGACGACTCGCTACCAGGGCTCTATAATGGTCGACATATGCGACCTCGAGCTGATAGGGAGCAAGCTGGAGCAGGACGGCCTTGTCATCAACCTCACAAGCGAGTACTACCAGCAGCAGGTCATCGAGCAGCCGCACGCGCAGGAGCTCCTACACAAGTGCGACATTGCAAACTTGGTGGGAGACAGGATAGTAAGGCAGGCGCTGGACCTGAAAATGGCAAAAGAGGCCAGTATCCGCAGGATCTCCGGCGTGCCCTTCCTCATGATCTACAAGTTCCAGCATAAATAAAGATAATAATGATAGGATGCAACTTTCTTTGTCAAGTTGTCGGAAGAGCCTGACGAGCTGCCAAAGGAAGAGGGCCAAAAGGCGATGGACAGAGCCGACAGGCAGCTGTCGCGCCGGGAGCGGGAGAGCAGGCTGCTTGTCAAGCGCTCCGAGGACTACCAAGTCTTTGACAATGTCTTTGACGTGCCCACCCTGATGATCATCAACGACCTGAAAGACGACAGCGTGATAAAGCAGGTCAGCGGCTCGCTTGCAGCCGGCAAAGAGTCCAAGGTCTACACCGCCGTAGCGCCGGACGGATCGCTCCGCATACTAAAGATATACCTAACAGTGAGCGCCGAGTTCAAGAAGCGCATGCAGTATATAATAGGCGACCCGCGGTTTTCAGATATCAAGCCGGGGTCGCGCAGCCTGATAGCTGCGTGGGCGAGAAAGGAGTTCAAGAACATGCAGGCGGCGCATGCCGCCGGCGTGAGCGTCCCGGCGCCCATAGCAGTGAAAAAGAATGTCCTCGTAATGGAGTTTATAGGAGACAGGGAGGGCAACCCCGCGCCCTCGCTTGTGGAATCCGAAGTCACGTCAAAAGACTACAAGCAGGTGATGGAGCAGGTGAAAAAGCTGTACCAGAAGGCAAGGCTGGTGCACGCCGACCTGTCGGAATACAACATCTTCAAGACGGACCGAGGCGTCATGCTGTTTGACTTTGGCTCGGCAGTCGACATCCAGCACCCAAATTCAAAACAATTTTTAGTCCGCGACGTAGTGAACGTAAACAGGTTCTTTGAAAAGCGCGGGGTCGAGGTCCTCGACGCCGCGCAGGCAGTGGAAAAAATCAAAGGCGACAAAAAATGAGCTTCCAACACACGATGAAAATCCCGAAAGACAGGATAGGGGCCATAATAGGCAAGAGCGGTAAGGTAAAGCAGCAGATCGAAAAGAGGTGCGGAGTAGAGATCGAGATAGACAGCGAGAGCGGCGACGCAACTGTCTCTGGCACAAGACAGGTGGAGCAGATGGAGGCCTTCCGGGCGGTGGAGGTGATAACCGCGATCTCAAGGGGCTTCTCGCCGGAGAGGGCGTACCGGCTCTTTGAGGACGAAGAGATGATGTTCCAACAGATGGACCTGCACGACTATGCCGGCAAATCGCCAAACGCGCTCGAGCGCATCAAGGGCAGGATAATAGGGGAGGGCGGCAAGGCCCGCAGGATGGTGGAAGAGCTGAGCGGCGCAAACGTCTCTGTCTACGGACACATGGTCGCGTTCATCGGCAACTTCCGGGAGGTCAAGCTTGCGACGGACGCGATAGCGATGCTTGCGAAGGGGAACATGCACAAGAGCGTGTACAAAATGCTGCAGGACGCAAAGAGGAGGGACAAGATCGACAGGATGCGGCTGTGGGAAGACAGCTACGACGAAGTCAAACCTTCTGAATCTTGATGGTCAGCACGCCGTTTCTGTACTTGTAGTCGGATATGCCCATCTCCTGCGTAAGCTCAAGTGGGACGTCCTTTGCAAAGTTCTGGCCGCCCTTGATGCGTAGCAGGCCCTCCAACAGCTTCACGTTTATCTGGTCTTCCGGGCCGGGCACCTCCGCGACAAAGACCATCCCGTCGTTGTTCTTTATCAGGTCGTAGACCCAGTCCTTCTGCTCCATTTCCTTTGACAGCTTTTTATCTTCGGACCTTGCCATCAGCCTCACCTCGCGCACCCAGTAGATCATGAGGCCGGACGCCATGGCAAGAAAGATAAATCCAACGCCGTCCTGCGAGCGGGCAAGGAGCACAAACATCATGCCGATGAACAGAAGCACAAGCAGGGGGACGATAAAGTCTGCAGATTTGCTTGCGTACTTTTTCTTGTATCGGGCTATTGTGGCTCACCCCGCGCCGGCATTTTCAAATGTAAATAGCACCAGCAATATTATAAATCCTTATACGGTCTGCCCGCCCCACCGCCTGAAAAGGCCGTGGTCGATGTCGAACTGGTCAAGCACCTTGCCCACCACGTGGTCTATCAGGTCGTCCATGGTCTTTGGCCGGTGGTAGAACCCCGGCATCGCCGGCAGTATGACTGCTCCGGCGTCCGCAAGCTTGCTCATGTTGTCAAGGTGTATTTTTGATAACGGGGTTTCCCTTGGAACCAGCACCAGCTTGCGCTGCTCCTTCAGGCACACGCCGGCGGCCCTTGACACGAGGCTGTCGTCAAACCCGTTTGCGATGCTGGCAAGGGTCTTCATGCTGCATGGCACGACTGCCATGCCGCCGGTCTTGAACGAGCCGCTTGACATCGGCGCGGCCAGGTTGTCGTCTTCGTAGCATTTCGTTGCAAGCGACCTGACATATTCCGCGGTCTTGGCCGTCTCTATCTTGACGTTCTTGGCTCCCCACTCGCTCATTATTAGGTGCGTCTCGACCTTCCTTTTTTTGAGCACCTCTAGCATCCTTATCCCGTAGATGACCCCTGACGCGCCGGTGATGGCCACTACTAGCCGCAACTGCGGATGATCAGCCCTGATCGATATTTAATGATGCTGGCAAGCATTTAATAGCGAAATCCCGGCTGTTGACATGCGTTGCTGACGGTCTTTGGCACGGTGGCCCTTGACACCACCCGCACGCCCTTTCGGACAGAGACCCGGATACTGGGCGGCGCGGCGACCTTTGCTTCCGTTTCTTCCAGCATGTTCGCGCAGACGTCGATAGTGGCAGTAGTCGGCTCGGACATGCCAGCCGGCCACATCGGGGCGCTCAGGTCAAAGGGCATAGACACAAAAGGCATCGTCACCGTGCAGGGCGGCAAGACCTTCCACTACGATTCTTCGTTTGACTACGACCTGTCCAACAGGACCACGAACAAGACCGAGCTCGGGGTCGTGGCAGGATTCGACCCCCTCATACCGGAAGAGTACGCAAAGTCCGACTATGTTTATCTTGCAAACAACGACCCGAAACAGAACATCAAAATCCTCCGACACTTCCAGAGCCCCAAGCTGGTGGTCTGCGACACCATAGAGTTCTGGATAAACGGAAGCCGCGACGACGTGGTCAAGATGGTGGGGATGGCAGACGGTGTGGTGATAAACGACAATGAGGCGCGGCTCTTGTGCAAGGAATCCAACCTTGCGAAATGCGCCAAAAAGATAATGTCGTGGGGGTCGAAATTCACAATAATCAAAAAAGGCGAGCACGGCGCCGTCTTGTTCACAAATGACAACCAGGTGTTCCCGGCAGCAGCGTTTTTCCTAGATGAGATAGTAGACCCGACCGGCGCCGGCGACTCGTTTGCCGGCGCCTTACTCGGCCACATTGCGCGCAAGAACAGGTTCGATTTTGCAACCATGAAGGAGGCAGTGATATACGGCAACGTTATGGGCTCGTTCGCAGTCGAGGACTTTGGGATAAAGCGCCTGCTGGCGATAACAAAGGACGAGGTTGAGGAGCGCTACAGGAAGTATCGCAATCTTGTGCAGTTCTAACACAGGATAAATAGTTGCCCAGCTAACTGTCTGGCATGGGCAGGACAGAGAAAAAGATCCTCGGCAAGAGCGCACCGGTAATTATCAAAGTGCTGAAGAGCGCGTACTGCGACGAAATGCGGATATTCCACTACTTTTGGTACGTCGGCATAAACATGGAGGGCATCGGGCTGATCACGTACGCCGCTGCGCTCAAGACGCAGGCGACCGGCGAGCTGATGCACGCAGAGCTGCTCGCGGACAGGATGGCAGAGCTGGGCGACAAGGCGCCAAGCAATCCTGCTGAATGGGCAAAGTATAGCACCATAGGCGCGCTGGATCCTGCAAGGCACCTTACGCTCCGGGCGGCGCTCGAGCGAGCGATGCAGTTTGAGGGCAAGGCGGTTGAGAACTATAACAGCCTTGCAAAGAAGGCGCTTGCTCTTGGAGACTATGTCACGTACAACCTTGCAACCACGATACTTGCCGACGAGGTCAAGGACGAGCAGCACACAGAGGATATCTTGAAGTCGCTAGAAGTAAAATAACATGGCAGTCAACCTTTCCAACGTGGAGCAGGCCATCGTTTCGGAGCTCAGGATAAGCGAGGACGAGTCCAAGGCCTTTCTGGCAATAGTGAAAAATGGCAAGATGGATGCTGTTAAATTATCAAACGCGCTTGGCTGGAACGAGCAGCGCGCCATGGCAGCAGCAAAGTCGCTGGTGGGCAGGGGCATGACGATCGAAATAACAAAGACAGAGTTCGAATCGCTCCACCCGAGGTTTGCGATAACAAATCGCTACCGGCGGCGTTGCGAGGAAGATGGCATACCCTTCAAGAAGAACCTGAAGGTTGACAACATTGGAATAGTGCTGGAAAAGCCGTATGAGGATGCAAGAACTAAATAGGTGGCATCCCGCATCAAGGACATCGCAATGACGACTTCAGATCCAACCGGCGGCGACAAGGTGGTCTACTTTGGTGTGATAAACATAAACGAGAACAGCAGGACCATGGGCTCGGTGGACATCTGGCGAAGCCTGCTGACAAAGGAGATGTTCTGCGAGGAAAAACGCCTTGGCATCGAGGAAATAGTCGACTACATCGGCATGCCGAAAATCGACAAGGACAAAAAGTGGGCCGTGGCGATAAGCCGGAACAGGAAGGGCCACCTGAGATGGCGGCTGATCAAGATGATAAGGGAGGGGAGACTCTCGTTCACGGACGCCGACGATAAGACAATCGAGGTCAATGTCAGGGACTTTAAAATAGCCGACCCGGAGTGGTGGAGCTTTCTGGTCGAGGAAAATGTGAACCGCAACATGGAAGTAGCGGACGGGCCAAAGAAATGATGCGCAAGGACGACGACGAAGAAATCCCGGTTACCGTGTTTGTCAAGAGCGCGAGCGGAAGCGAAGTCGCAAGCAAGCTGGTGGGATATTTTGTGATAAAGGGCCAGGAATTCCGGTTCACCGCAATCGCGTTCGGGCGCATAGGCGGCCACAACGCGAGCGTCAAGATCGCCAAGACGACGCTGGACAAGATAGCCAAGATGGGCATCGATCCCGAACAATTGCAGCTTACTATTCAGCGCAAGCTGATAGAAGGCGACATTATCCTGCCGGAAGGCATCAGGCCGCCGTCAGAGTAGCGCGCCTTCAAGCGCGCTGCCGCAGGCGCACTTTTTCCTTGCAGCCGGAATCGCCGGCACCATGTCTGCGATCAATTTCTTTGTCTTTTCCACGTTCTTGGCAAGCGTCTCGATTATCTCTGACGAGGTCACGGGGTGGTCTGCCCACACGTCATAATCGGTAACAGTCGCTATCGACGTGTAGCAGATTTCAGCCTCCCTTGCAAGCGACACTTCGGGCACGAGCGTCATGCCGATGATGTCTGCTTTTACGTCGCGGAAGAACCTTGATTCCGCCCTTGTGGAAAACCGTGGCCCTTCGATGCACACGTACGTTGCGTTGCCGTGCAACGGGAACCCCAGCTTCTTTATTCTGTCGATTGCAATGTTGCGGAGCTCGGGGCAGAACGGGTCCGCGACCGAAACATGGCACACCTGTCCTCCGTCGTAGAACGTGTACTGCCTTTTTTTCGTAAAGTCTATGAACTGGTCGGGAATCGCGATGTCGCCGGGCTTGAAAGCCTCCTTCAGGCTTCCGACGGCGGAAGGCGCGATTATGCGCTTCACTCCCAGCTGCTTGAGAGCCCAGATGTTGGCCCTGCTGTTTATGCTGTGGGGCGGTATCCTGTGCCCCTTGCCGTGGCGCGGAATGAACGCCACCTTGACTCCGGAATACTCGCCTATAGTCACCAGATCAGAAGGTTCGCCATAGGGCGTGTGAACTCTTACTTCGCGCTTTGCGCTAAAGAGCCCGGGGTCGTAGACGCCGGTTCCTCCAATGATCCCGACGTCAGCGCTATTCGCCATGGTATGTCACCAATGAATGGACGGTGTAGCCCATCTTGCGCAGCCTGTCCGCGCCGTGCAGGTCAGCAAGTTCGATAATGAACGCAAAGCCGGCAACCCGGCCGCCCAGCTCCTCTATCAATTGCGCCGCAGCTACTGCCGTGCCGCCAGTTGCTATCAGGTCGTCAGCGACAAGTATGCTTTCGCCCTTTTTTATCGCGCTCTGCTGGAGCTCCATCGTGGCGTTCCCGTATTCAATGTCGTAGGACTTTTTCAGGGTCCTGCCCGGCAGCTTGCCTGCCTTGCGGACCATCACCACGCCCTTGCCGAACTTCATGGCAAGCGCTGTGGCCGTGATAAAGCCCCTCGACTCTATGCCGGCCACCGCGTCCACCCTTGTCCTGCCAAATAAGCGGTAGAACTCGTCCGCGATGTGGTTGAGAGCGTCATTTCTCTTGAAAACGGGGTTGATGTCGCGGAACAGTATCCCCGGCTTTGGAAAATCGGGATAGCTGGCTACAATGTCGCGCAGGTCGAACTGCTTCGCCTTTGTCCCCACGACTGTAAAGCGATATCGTGGCTGTAAAAAAGATTGCGAAGCTACATACCCTTTATACTGCCGTGCCGCGAAATAGCAGTAGTGCCGACAGAGCAGCAAACGCAGTTCCGCGAAAGGATAGCCAAGCTGAAGGACTTTAACGAAGCGTTCGAGCTGGTCAAGTCAGCCGTACTGCAAAAGTTCAGGATGCACAGGGCGGGGCTGAGTCTTATCCTGCAGGTGATGCCCAGCCAGCTTGGCGCCTACCACATGCTGGGCTCCAACACGATCGTGATGAACAGCTACCTCCTCGCGGCTGTCAGGAAGATCGCCGGCTCGACTGAGGAGTACAACTCGTACAAGTTCATGGTGCTTGCCCACGAATACCTCCACAGCCTCGGCATCGTGGACGAAAACACCGTCAGGCAGATGACCTTTGATCTCTGCAGGTGGATGCTGGGCGACGACCACACCGCGACCAGAATGGCAAAGGAAGACCCCTCGACGATATACCCGGAGCTGAAGTCGCTCATGCAGTCGCAGTTCAGCAGGGACTTTCAGGTCGTGGGCAACTTTGACAGGAAGAACCAGACGTACATACAGTAATTGCCCGGCCAAATTGTGTAAAAACTATAAGAAACAACGCTACTTTTTTATCAATTTCCAGCTGAGAAAACATAAATAACATTCGGGCGCTAGTACTTTTACAGATGCCGATAAAGAACGGGGCGGAGTACATCCAGAGCCTCAGGGGAAGGAAGCTCAAAATCTACCTTTTTGGAGAACTTGTGAAAGAGCCGGTCGACCACCCGATGATCCGGCCGTCGATAAACGCGGTCGCAGAAACCTACGACCTGGCGGTGCAAGAGCCCGAGCTCGCGTCGGCGAAATCTTCGCTATCAGGCTTGCAGGTCAACAGGTTCCTGCACGTCGCCGAAAGCGCGCAGGATCTGGTGGATCAGAACAGGATGCAGAGGAAGCTGGGCCAGCTCACTGGCACGTGCTTCCAGCGCTGCGTTGGCATGGACGCGCTCAACTCGTTATATTCGACGACTTTCGAAATCGACCAAAAGCACGGCACGAAATACCACAAGCGCCTGACAGAGTTCATCAAGACGGTCCAGCGCGACAACTTGGTGATAGGCGGCGCAATGACAGACGTCAAGGGCGACCGCAGCCTTTCGCCGTCGCAGCAGGCAGACCCGGACATGTTTGTGCACATCACAAAGCGCGACAGCAAGGGGGTCTACATCACAGGCGCAAAGGCGCACCAGACAGGCTGCATCAACTCGCACTGGATACTGGTCATGCCCACTATGAGGCTCAAAGGGGAGGACAAGGACTATGCAATAGTCGGAGCAGTCCCGGTGGACGCGCCCGGCATCACCTACGTCTACGGCAGGCAGTCGTGCGACACCCGCAGCATGGAGGGCGGCGAAATCGACGCCGGCAACGTGATGTATTCCGGCCAGGAGGCCATGATAATGTTGGACAACGTGTTCATTCCAAACGAGCTGATATTCATGGATGGCGAGTACGAATTCGCGTCCATGCTGGTCGAGCGCTTTACCTGCTACCACAGGCGCAGCTACGTCTGCAAGACAGGCCTTGGCGACGCGCTGATTGGCGCGGCCGCGGCGATCGCAGACTACAACGGCGTGGCAAACGCGTCGCACATCAAGGACAAGCTGGTGGAAATGACACACCTCAACGAGACGATATTTGCCGCGGGGATCGCATCCTCTTACAGGTCGCACCAGACAGCGTCTGGCAACTGGCAGAACGACGACATGCTGGCAAACGTCTGCAAGCACAACGTCACTAGGTTCCCGTACGAGATCGGCCGGCTCGCCCAGGACATCGCAGGCGGCCTTATGGTCACGATGCCTTCAGAGAAAGACTTTCGCAGCCCCGAGATCGGCCCCATGCTTGAAAAATACCTGAAGGGAAGAAAGGGCGTGTCGACAGAAAACAGGATGAGGGTGCTCAGGCTCATAGAGAACATGACCCTTGGAAGGAACGCTGTCGGCTACCTGACAGAGTCGATGCATGGCGCCGGATCACCGCAGGCACAGAGGATCCAGATCGCGCGCCAGATGCAGCTCGAAACCAAGAAAAAGATCGCAAAGAGGCTGGCAAAGGTCAACGAAGGCGAAGCTGCCGAGTCAGTGCCAGAGTCGACGGAATATTTCGACAGGATATTTGGCGCAAACAACAAGAAGAAATCCAAGTAGCCGGCCCGGATATCACTAGCGATTTTCAGACATTGCTTTCTAGGTCGAAAAGGGTTATTTATCGGTTAAACGATAATTATGACAGGTTTACTTCGGGGTTATGTTGATTGAAATTAAACGAAGCTCAGATTGAAGATCTCACAGGCAAAGTTTTCCGCACGATAATAAGCAACGGCAAGGACGGCATACTGCAGTCGGAGCTTTGGAAGGAGCTCGACCTGACAAGCCGCGACGGCTCGCGGGTGGCCATCCGCCTCGAAAGGCGCTCCCTCATCAGGCGAGAAAAAATCCTCGAAAGCGGCCGATGGACGTATAAGCTGTTTGCTGTGAAGCTACCTGTCGACACCTCGAGCATAGAACAGGCACCCTGCCTGACCTGTCCCGTCGAGCACATGTGTTCCCTCGACGGCTCGTACAGCCCGACGAGCTGCAATCTAATTGAAGACTGGCTCGTCAGTTCTTTTAACAACAATTTTAACCAGAAGCCGCTAAAACTTCTTAAAAAATGAGACTTGCTGACGCGCGCAAAGACCAGTACCGCCGGCTTGCAAAAGACCAAGGCTATCGTGCAAGGTCGGCTTACAAGTTACTGCAGCTGAACAGTTCTTACCATATTCTCAAAAAAGGCAGAAGGGTCGTGGACCTCGGCTGCTTTCCCGGCGGGTGGCTTCAAGTGGCCACAAAGGAAGTTGGGGCATCGGGCAGGGTCGTCGGCATCGACCTCAAGCCGGTCGAGCAGGTCGCCGGCGCAACGGTGCTTGAGGGCAGCATCGAAGATCCGAACATGCTGGGCAAGATCGCGGACATCCTCGGCGGCAAGGCAGACGTGGTCCTCTCGGATCTGGCGCCCAACGTGAGCGGCGTATGGGACATTGATCAGGCGCGGCAGATCTCGCTCACGACAATAGCGCTAGGCTTTGCCCGGCAGGTCCTGAGAGGAGGCGGCACCGCCGTCTTCAAGGTGTTCGAGGGCGAGATGCTGGGCGAGTTCAAGGCCGAATTGAAGAAAAGCTTTGGCCGGGTGCTTCTCAGCAAGCCAACTGCAAGCAGGCAGGAGAGCAGCGAGCTCTACATCGTCTGCCTCGACTTCAAAGCCTGACAATCTCTCATTATGCAGGATGGTTTTAGAAGATTATTTGCAATAAACCAAATACCACTCGATCAAAGTTGATTAAATTAATTAACCTGTAAACAATTCTGTATTGTACTGACATCCAAGATGCCGCACTCTGACTTTGAGAAAACCAGCCCAGCGGGAGCCAAGATCGCAAGCCCCTCAAAGGAGTCTGTGCACAGCAAGATCCTCGTGCTCTGCATAGACAGGGACGACGACATTGGCTCAAAGGGCGGCATTGAGACTCCGATCGTCGGGCGCGACGCGTGCATCAACGCCGGCACCAGGCTGGCGATAGAGGATCCGGAGGACGCCGACTCGAACGCAATCTTTGGCGCGGTCAAGACGTACGAAGAGCTCGTGAGCAAGGGCTATACGGCCGAGGTCGCGGTGGTTGCCGGTAAGTTCAACAGGGGAGTCGAGGCTGACGAGAAGATAAGCCTCGAGGTGAAGAGCATTCTTGAGAAGTACCATGCCGACGGCGCTGTCATTGTTTCCGACGGCGAGGACGACGAGACTGTCTTGCCGGTCATCCAGTCGAGGGTTCCCGTCATATCGGTCCAGCGCGTAATCATCAGGCACAGCAGGAGCGTGGAATATTCGTACGCCGTGCTGGGTAGGTACCTGAAGATGCTCGTTTATGATTCGCAATATTCCAAGTTCTTCCTGGGCGTGCCGGGAGTCCTGCTTGCAGCAGGCGCGCTGGCAGTAATATTTGACGCCGGCAAGTGGATCACGGCCATCATACTTGCAATACTCGGCGGCGCGTTCATCGTCAGGGCGTTTGACATCGACAAGGCACTTGGCTCGTTTGGCAGGCTGACGCCCACGTCTTTCATCAAGATATTCTCCATCATTGCCGGCGTGCTCATAATACTTGCGTCCATCGCAAACGGCATATCCAGCATACCTCCCAGCGCGATCAGAGAAGACATGGGCGCGCTCGACTTTTTGTCGAACAGGGTAATCGTGGGCAGCTTTGCCACCGCAACGATAACGCTCCTGTGGATAGGCGTCGCCACGATCCTCGGCGGCGTGCTGCTGAGCAACTGGTTCAGGGGGAGCGCTAGGACAATGTCTGACATACTGCGCCTAGCGGTGCTTGCGCTGCTCTATATCCCGGTGCTCCAGTTCACGTCCGTGCTCACAGAGGGCACCAACCCGTTCACGCTGATATCCTCGCTGCTGATAGGCCTTGCAGTCTCGCTCGTGGCCGCAACGTTCCTGTACCAGTATTTCAGGAACAAAAAGGGTGGAAGCGAAGTCCTGAAACACTAGTGAAAAGACATGCCACAGCACGGCGACTACGACCAAGGGCAGCAGAAATGGTTCTGCGGCTACTGGATGGCGCAGGAAGAATGGCTCGATATACACGACTATGCGCCGCCCACACTCCAGCAGGAAGAGCAGGGCGACGACGATGAAGAATGATACTGCAAAAACCTTACAAATAACCAGCTCAATCTGAAACTATTGGTGGACGAGCGGTCTGCTGGCGCAGTGGTATTTTACCAGGAGGGCACGGGGGAGCCGGAATATCTGCTGCTGCACTACACCGCAGGCCACTGGGACTTTCCAAAGGGCAACATTGAGGCAGGCGAGAGCGAGAAGCAGGCGGCTACTCGCGAGATCAGGGAGGAGACCGGCATCACCAACGTCGAATTCCTCGACGGCTTCCGGATGAAGATCGAATACAAGTACAGGCACAGCAAGCGGCTCGTCCAGAAAGAAGTCGTGCTTTTCCTAGCCCGGACCCGGACGCGCCAGGTGACCCTTTCGCACGAGCACATCGGCTTTGCGTGGAGAAAATTCGACGGCGCTATGAATCAGCTTACCTATAGCAATGCCATGAACCTGCTGTCGGCCGCAAAGGATTATTTGCAGCAGCGGTCACTTGCGTACAGATAAAATCCTGTCCTTGATCCCCTTTGCGACTCTGGCAGGCTGCCTTGATTCAACTATCGATCTGCCAATTATCAAATAATCGGCACCATTCCTTACCGCCTGCTCTGCGTCGCCTCCCTGCGTCCCGACGCCCGGCGAATACACCGGCAGCCGACCTGCCACCTCCTTCAGGATTTCGGGCTGGGTCGCGCCCACAACAATGCCGTCCGCCCCGGCGCCGGCCGCCCTCTCGAGAAACTCCCTGTACAAGCCGCGGCCTCCAACCTCGAGCCCAAAGCCCTCCTTTGCACCGGGGTGGCTCATGTAGACAAGCGCGATGACGCCGGCATTCACTTTGTGCGCCTTTTGCACAAGCGCCGCCAGCGCGCCGCTGCCGATGAAGGGGTTGGCTATCACCGCGTCAAAGCCCATCTTTGTAAGGTGATCGACTGCAACTTCGTTCGTGTTTTCGATGTCGTTCAGCTTGATGTCAGCAATCGATTGCAAGCCGCACGAATGGACGAGCTTGTTAATCTTCAAGATTTCAGCTGCCGATAGCGGCAGGATAAGGTGGAAGTTAATCTTGACCGCGCAAATGTGCTGTTCGACTGCGCGGATGGTTTTCACAGCAAATTCCGGCAGGTTGCACTTGCTCGCCGGCGGGTCGAGCGCCAGCACAACCGGGCTCTTCTTGCCGGCAGCCGCCCTGGCGATCCTTTCCCGGAACGGCCTAGTCATAGGTCTTTACCAGCGGGTGGTCCGCTGCAAGCCTTATCACCTTGAGGTAGACGTAGCCGTGCTCGTCGAGCCTCGAAGAGAAGACCGGCTGCTCGACCTTCTGGCTCGAGTAGCGGAGGAACGGATCCCTCGGCTCCTCGTCCAGCACGACGTAGTAAAAGTACGATACAGTTTCATTGTCGTTTGCGCTCATTGTGGCGCCAAGGATCACCCTGCCCCGGCGCTCCTTGAACAGGAAGAGCGGGAGCGGCGGCTCGTCGAAGACCGTCTTGTAGGCGGCCACCTTGGCAAGGCTCGACAGGTCCTTCAGCTTTATCACGGTGTAGCCGGATTTCTTATCAACCTTTGCAGACCTTGCAAGCGCGCGGGGAAATTTCTCCACCTTCAGGATGGGCGAGTAGACAAACGTCGGGTTGTCGACCGAGCCGGTGAGCAGCACCTCCTCCACCCCGCTGGTCACCCTGTAGGCCAGGTACTGGCCGTCCTTTGCGCCGTTCTCAGAGTAGTATATCACCGGCCTGCCGTTGATAATGTCTGTCTGGACCGCCAGCACGTCGCGCCTGTTGAACTGAAGCGAGAATGCCGGCAGCGGCGTCCGCTCCAGCGCGCACACCAGCCTGCCAAAGTCCTTCAGTCCCGACAGCGCAATGTAGCACGGGGCCTTGAGCGCCAAATCGCAATATTGTTAATACCTGCGGTATTAAAGTCATCGCAATTTGGACAGGCTGGCCGAGCTCGTTGAGAAAGCCAAGGCAATTATTGCAGGAGACCCTGACAGGGCTTCCCTCTGGCAAGCCTACGTCGCGCTAGAGTACGCGATTATGGACGTAAAGCTGCGGCACGGCTTGGAGGGAGAAGCCTCGCCGACCAAGCCTGCAAAAAAGGCGATCAACATTTCGGAAGCAAAGTCGATGCTCGCGCGGCTGGACCTGTCGTCGGACAACAAAAGGTTGCTGCGCGACCTGCGGTCATGCAGGGACGTCGTCAAGGCACTTGTCGCCGGCTACAGTCGGCGGTCTACCACGTCGTAGAGTTCCGGACCGGTGCCTATCAGTGTCACCTTCAGGCCAGTGTCGCCCTCGATGTTTTCGATGAACTTTTTTGCCTCCGCCGGCAGCTTGGCGTACTCGCGCACGCCAGCGCACTCCGGGTACAGCACGTCCATCTTTGTCACCGCCAGCTGTGTCGCGCTGTTGAGCCTGATCGCCTTTTTGGCAAGGTCCATGTCAAATGGCGACGCCCTCCTCTGACGGCCGGTGACACTACCAAACTCGAGCCAGCCGCGCTTTTTCGCCTCTTCCTCGCTCAGCTCGTTCTGGAGCGGCCCGCCGCCGACGCGGGTGACGTAGGCCTTGAACACTACAAGCACGTCGTCAACGCTCTTTGGCCCGATGCCAATATCGGAGCATATTCCCGACGCTGTCACGTCCTTTGAGGTGACGTAGGGGTAGCCGCCGTGGAACAAAGAAAGGTAAGTGCCCTGGGTGCCCTCCACCAGAACCTTTTCATTGTTTTCAAGCGCATAGTTGACCGAATTGCTCACGTCTTCAACATAGAGCGACAGTTCCGGCACATCCTTGGCTAGCCTGAGCGTACGAAGCGCCCTGTCAGCGTTGGCCGGCCCGGTGCCTGTGCCGGTGGTGCCGACCTTGCTCTTGAGGTGGTCCTCGCCCTTGTCCCGGTCAATGTGCACCTGCTCGATGATGCCGCACTGGGCGTCAACAAACGTCCGGTCGTCGGCCTGAAACATCGCGATCTCTTTTAGCAGAACCTGCGGGTTGACGAGCACACCCGCCCCGATCAAAAGCCTTGTAGTCGGGTTGAGCGCGGCGCTTGGCAGCATGCGCACCTTGTACTCCTTGCCTTCGTAGGTGAAGGTGTGACCGGCGTTAGGTCCCACCCCGCCCCTGACAGCAATCGCGGGGTTATCCTTTTTCGACAGATACGCGATGATCTTGCCCTTTCCCTCGTCGCCATAAAACCCGCCGACCGTCACAAGGCACGGCATACGGGTTCTCTCGCAATGTGTCGTTATTTAATCCATCCCAGCAACACAAGATAAATTCCCCTCCCGGCGCAGTGTGTGCGTGAGCAACGCCGCCGGCAACATCATACAGATACTCGCAGGCCTGCCAGACTTTTTGCGAAAACCCATGCTGCAGAACAGGCTCAAGGAATTTTACGCAATGAGCGACGACGACAAGCGCGAAACGATAAGCATGGCCCTGTTCGCTGCGCCAACCATAGATCCGAGCAAGCTGTCCGTACTTTTCAGGACATGGCTCGAAGTGCTGGCGGAATTTGACGCTGAAAAGCGGACAATAATGTTCCAGACCTACTGCATACAGATCCTTTCAAGCCCGCACCCGCTCCAAAAGCTGGACTTCAAGTCGCTCACCGACACGTTTATGTCGCTTGAACAGAACAAGCGCGAACGCCTCACTGACTCGCTCCACGAAGTGCTCTTTTCAATCCCTAACAGGAACGAGATATTGAAGCTGGTCCCGGAGGACTCGCTCAAGGCCATCGGGATGAAATGATCAGTGGTGGTGCTCGTGGTGACCTTCGGGGTTGTCGGGCTTTTTCTCGATCTCGCCGATGCCCTTTTCGAGCCCAAAGAACGCGCGCTCGTACTTGCGCAACGCCTTCCTGTGCTCGGGAAGCGACATGTCCAGCCTCATCTCGTTCATTACCATGACGGCATAAGCGGTCCATTCCTTCCAGCACGCCGCGCACGACGGATACTTTTCGGCAGCAGGGTCGTCGACAGCTTCTTCAATAGCCTTGCCGCATTTCAAGCAGGTCTTGCTCATCTGCAGTGTTGATCTCTGCTGGATTTAATAAGTTGTTGCGGCCGATTTCAAAACAGCGGCTTTTTCATGTTCGAGCCGCATTTGCCGCATCTGGAGCCCTTGACTTCTGCACCGCATGACAGGCAGATGTACTTCAGCCTGCCGCCATGGCTTCCAAACCCGCCGGCGGATTCGCTGCTAAAGCCAAGCGTCCTGAGCGCGCCGAGCTGCTTTCTCCTGATGTAGAATATCAGGCCCAGCATGACTGCGACGTTCACAGCAAGGCCGATTAAAAAGCCGAAAAATAATGCTACTACCAGCCCGGCCCCTAGGCCCGCCCCGATCACGAGCAGCTGTCTCTTCAATACCGGCCTGAGGGTGCTGTCCATGAGTTATATAACAACATCTTGGTTTATGAACCTATTTCCAGAACACACCCAAATCTAGATAACCTTATTATACTTTTGACGGCCAAGTTGGCATGTGAAGGTCCGCTGTCCCGACTGCAAGGGCATCGCAGAGCTGGCAGACGACTTTACCTTTGTAAAGTGCTCTAGCTGCTCGTTTGACATGACCTATGGCGAATACGTAAAGTACATCGCCTACAAGGACGCGCGCTACCGCGACATTCTTTCGGACTACAAATAGAGTTAAAAATTGGAAAACCCTCCAGATCGCGTTGGTGGAAGTCCTATTCGAGCTGCCAATGAACCTGCTGGGGCTTGGGATCTCGGCCATCATAGGCAGGTTCGCCTATTCCGGCTATTCAGCGGTCGCAAGCCCGAACCTTCTGCGCCTGACGTTCGCTTTCGTCTCGATAGCGGTAGGCTTTGCCCTCATCGCCGGCGGGCTTTTCGCCGGCGCATATTCCCAGGCCGTGACAACCGCCGGGCTGGCAGCGCAGGCAGTGGGCTACTTTTTCATAGCCTTCTCGCACAGCCTCAAAAGCTTTGACTTCTCGCCCCCTAGACACTTTATACTGCTGCCCTTGACCATAACGGGATTCGTCATTCCGGGTAATTCAATAGAACACCTCGTTAGGTCAATTTCTTTTATACTATTAGTATATGTGTCTATTGAAACAATGGCATCGTACATGCAGAACAGGAGAACTAGTACCCTAATGATAGGTTCGGGACTGGGTATGCTGGCTGCGGCAGAACTCATGTCCTGGTACAACTTTGTCTACCCCGGCTCGTTCTACGTTGCGGCTCTGTCTGTCAAGGTTGCCGGGTTTGGGCTCATGTTCGTCCCGTTCTCAAAGTTTGGGCTGGCAAGCGGCCTTGGGAGGATGAATTCGCAGATTGGCAGCGGGCTATAGGACTCACGTCAGCATCATTGCGGACATTCTGTTCACCGCAAAGCAGTACAGCTACGAGGGGTACGACACTGGCGCGACGGTCACGCACCTCATACGCAACGCGAATGTCCCGCATCAGAGGCTCAGCTCGATAGTGTCGAGGCTGACCCAGTCCGGGCTGCTGCATGAAGATTCTGCAAAATACAGGATAAGCGAAAAAGGCATTGAATTTCTGAAGGCCTACAGCGAGTTTCGAGAGTTTGCCGAGACATTTGGGCTGAGGGTATAGCTACTCTTCGTCCTCGTCTTCGTCGCCGAACTCGTCTTCTTCCTCGTCGTCAAACTCTTCCTCAAAATCCGCATCGTTGTCGTCGTCGGACATTTATCTGGCATTAACCGACTGAGACGCTCGTTATAAGTTTTGCCAACTAGTGGGCCTGGGCTGCCTTTTGCTTGCCGGTTTTCTGCCCTACTGTCACAATGCAGGTGCATATCCCCACGGTGCAGCGCCTTATTTCGCCCCCATCAGGCAGCTTGGACACTACCTCAGAGTGGAGGCTCTGAGGGTGGAGGCACTTGTTGCACAGGGGATCGCTGTATGGCAACTGCCGATAGTTGGTGGGGCTTGGGTATTAAGCTAACCCAGTCAGCTTTTTATAGCTAGGAATTAAATCTCATGCCAGAATGGGCCGGGTGGACAAGGGCATCAACTGCAGCGTCAGCGGCTGTGGAAATCAGGCCGAGCGCTCCATGAGCGGGACCAAGGCGAGCATGGCCCCGGACATGGGGCTTGGCGGCAGCAAGCGCGTTTACCTTTGCAGGGATCACTACAAGGAATGGAAAAAGCTCACCAAGGAAGACAGGGAAAACGAGAGGGCCAGATGGGCTTAAATTAGATGCGTGAGCGGGGATAGGGTATGCGACTGCTGCAGCTCCATTCAGATTTTATCGAATACGAGCCGATTGAAAAGGAGATCAGAGACGCAGAAAACATCGCGTCCAAGTCGAAGGTAAGGCTCGAAGATCTGGTCGTTGCTTTTGTCGCGGTGGAAAGCGACGACGACGAAAGCGTCGCAAAAGCGGCAGTCGACGAAATAAAAAAGTACCTTGACACCGTCAAGAGCAGGCGACTTTTAGTCTATCCCTATGCCCACCTTAGTTCTGACCTTGCGCCGCCGTCAGTCGCGGCAGACATAATAAAGTCGGTTGAAAGTTTTGCGAAAGGATCGATCGATCAAGTCCACCGCGCGCCTTTCGGGTGGACAAAGTCGTTCAACATCAAGGTGAAGGGCCACCCACTTGCAGAAAACGCCAAAGAGATAAGCAAGCAGGCAGATCACGAGCACGCCGTGCATTCGCACGGCGAAAAAGAGTCGACCGCTCTTAAGGCGGAGGAAAAGCTGCAGTCCTTTTGGTACATTCTGCAGCCCGGCGGCCAGATGACTCCAACAAGCGAGTACAAGTTCAAGAAACAGGACCAGAACCTGCAGGTGCTGGCAAACTACGAGATGGCCAAGAAGAGGGCCGTGGACGAGCAGCCGGCCCACGTCAGGTTGATGAAAAAGCTGGCGATAGCCGACTATGAGCCGGCGTCGGACGCCGGCAACATGCGCTACTACCCAAAGGGCAGGCTTATGAAGTCGCTCATCGAGCAGTACGTGACGAGGAGAGTGATGGAGTACGGCGGGATCGAGGTTGAGACCCCGATAATGTACGATAGCAAACACCCGTCGATGGAGAGCTACTTCAACAGGTTCCCGGCAAGACAGTACAACATAACATCAGACAACAAGCAGCTGTTCCTGCGCTTTGCAGCGTGCTTTGGCCAGTTCCTGATGGCCAAGGATTTCAACATCTCTTACAAGCATCTCCCGGTAAAGCTGTACGAGCTGACACGGTATTCTTTCAGGCGCGAAAAGAGCGGGGAGCTCGTGGGCCTGCGCAGGCTCCGCGCGTTCACCATGCCGGACTGCCACGCACTATGCCGCGACCTAGACCAGGCAAAGCAGGAGTTCCGCAAGCGCTTTGAGCTATCGATAAGCGTGCTTCAGGAGCTTGGGCTGTCGACCGAAGACGTGGAAATGGCCATCAGGTTCACCGAGGACTTTTACAACGGCAACAAGGAATTCGTCAACGAGCTTATCAGCAGGTTCGGCAAGCCTGTGATGGTCGAGATGTGGAAGGAGCGCTTCTTTTACTTTACATTAAAATGGGAGTTCAACTATGTCGACGGCCTCGGCAAGGCGTCCGCGCTTTCAACCGACCAGATAGACGTGGAGAACGGCGAGCGCTACAACATCGAGTTCGTCGAGGAGGACGGCACCAAAAAGAACCCGATTATCCTGCACAACTCGCCTTCGGGCGCGGTCGAGCGCGTGATCTATGCGCTCCTGGAAAAGTCTGCCAAGGTGTCCAAGACCGGCGGCATCCCGTCGTTCCCGCTCTGGCTGTCGCACACGCAGGTCCGCGTTATCCCTGTCGGCAAGGAGCACACGGAGTACTGCGAAAAGATAATGTCAGAACTATCTGCAAGCCAGATCCGGGCTGACATCGACGACAGGGACGAGACCGTGGGCAAAAAGATTCGCGAGTCGGAGACAGAGTGGATACGCTACACCGTGGTCATTGGCGACAAAGAGATCAATTCCTCCAAGCTGG
>DASPGV010000007.1:0-8416 GCA_035620415.1 Nitrososphaera sp. | reverse complement strand
GTAGGGGACGACGAGCACGGCTGGTCTGACAGCGGCATATTTAACTTTGAAGGGGGATGCTACGCAAAGTGCATCAACCTGAAGAAGGAAAAAGAGCCCCAGATCTGGAACGCGATCCGATTCGGCTCCGTGATGGAAAACGTGGTGATGCGCGACGGCACAAGAGAGCCGGACTTTGACGACGGAAGCCTCACTGAAAACACTCGCGTCGCATACCCACTTGACTTCATCGACGGCGCTGTGATCCCAAGCGTCGCCGGCCACCCAAAGGCAATAGTATTTCTGACCGCTGACGCGTTCGGAGTCATGCCCCCGATTGCCAAGCTGACGAAAGAGGGC
The DNA here is from genome assembly GCA_035620415.1 of Nitrososphaera sp. Classification (GTDB taxonomy): domain Archaea; phylum Thermoproteota; class Nitrososphaeria; order Nitrososphaerales; family Nitrososphaeraceae; genus Nitrososphaera. The sequence goes on along the minus strand of DASPGV010000007.1, from coordinate 8,077 downwards.
GCAAAGTATCACTTTATGTCCGGGTACACCAGCAAGCTCGCCGGCACCGAGCGCGGCATTACAGAGCCAAAGGAAACGTTCTCTCAGTGCTTTGGCGCGCCTTTCATGCCGCTGCACGCTTCAAAGTACGCCGCGATGCTTGGCAAAAAGATAACCGAGCACGGCACCCGCGTCTACCTCATAAACACCGGCTGGACAGGGGGTCCCTACGGCGTCGGCAAGAGAATGAACCTGGCCTACACCAGGGCGATGGTAACAGCAGCGCTCAACGGCGAGTTGGACAAGGTGCCGGTAAAGCACCACGCCATATTCAACTTGGATATGCCGACTTCGTGCCCCCGCGTCCCTGACGAAGTGCTCGACCCGCGCAACACGTGGTCTGACAAGGACAGGTACGACGCGGCTGCCAAGCGGCTCGCAGCGCTATTTGTCAAGAACTTTGAAAAGTTTGGCAGCGTGTCAAAAGAGATAGTCGAGGCCGGCCCAAGAGCATAAAAAAGAAATGGTAGCCCGGAGCAGATTCGAACTGCTGTCTCCAGGTTTCTTTTCTTCTTCTAGTAAGATCCAGAGCCTGGAATCCCTAGCCCTCAACCTTGGAGATTGGCCACTAGACGACCGGGCTAACCAGAAACCCGACTGCGTGCCCCGTATTTGACTCTAACGTTTTGTGTTGACTTCCCTGATCACAAGGCCGTATTCAAGCGGCGCCTTTTTCCTCATGTAGGGGATAAGGCGATAGTGAATGGAATACACGTTCTTTTCCCTTGCAATGATGTTCTTTATCAAAAGCGAGACAAAGCCCCCGGCGACCTTTGAAGGCGCGGCGCCGGTCTCCTTGCAGAACGCGTCCCTCTTTACATGGTACTCCCTCAGCGTGAAGTAGGATCTGTTGAGCTCTAGCACAAGGGGCCACACCACGTTCTCCCAGACCAGCCTGCGGTTCTCGGTGGACGAGGCGTGCTTGCCCTTCCTTCTCAGGACCGGCTGTTTCACGGGTCTCTCGCGCTGGGGGCTGAGCAAAGTTGGGTACGTTTAAACCCCCCGGGTTTATAATTTATGGCAGTGCAGAACGACAGCTCTGTCAAGGAGTCGCTCGACCTCATGGCCAAAAAGTGGAAGGTAGACCCAAAGCTGTACGACCTCCAGACAGGCAGGCGCGATGACGTGGTCGACAAACCTGTGAACATTGGCGCAGTGGTGTTCCACATACCCATGCTATCGAAGGACAAACTTTACGTCCTCTGGAAGTGCCTCTGGCCCGACTGCCACAACTGCTGCGAGCGGCAGGGCAGGCTGCCATTGACAAAGGACGACATCAGGGTCATCTCAAAAAAGATGGGCTACACTTCAGATTCTGAATTTTTAAAGAACGAGACCCTGGTTCCGACCTGGCAGGAGCAGGGAACTCTTGACAACATAATCACCACGCTGACAATGGTTTCTCTCAAGCGCAGGATGGACGAGCGGCCGGACCAAGACGGCAAGCCGCTCCGCTGCAGGTTCCTGGACGACAGGGGCTACTGCGGCATCCACCCGGACAAGCCCGGCGTCTGCTGGCTCTACCCGTTCGCGTCATGGCTTGAAGCAGACGCAAAGGGACATCCAGTGGTGCACGCGACATTCCAGTTCACGGGGGACTGCCCAGGCTTTTACCTTGACAAGTCGATGGACAGCATGATGCCTGTGCTGCAAGAGTATTCAGGCAAGATCTACAGCTACAACATGGCAGTGAGCAGGACAAACCGGGAAAACTATGGCTCTGTCGATTTTGTGGACATGAGAAGGGGCTAGTCGCGCACAATCCTTGCCTTCATGCGGAGGGCCGCCTGGTCGCCGTGGTCCTTGAATAGGTGATCGACGTATTTTTCATAGCTAGGGAACGACGCGTCGCAGGCAGGGCAGACTACGCGGTACGTCATGACCTGCGGCCTGCCATAAAAAAGGAGGTTACCCGAACCTCTTGGCTACCTCGTCCCAGTTGACGACATTCCACCATGCCGTGACATAGTCGGCGCGCTTGTTCTGGTACTTTAGGTAGTACGCGTGCTCCCATACATCTAGGCCGAGCAGCGGAGTGAGATTCTCCTTGTTCCACCTTGTCCACGGGCTAGTCTGGTTCGGCATGGTGATAAACTGCACACCGCCGGAGGCGTTCTTTACAAGCCATCCCCAGCCGCTTCCCTGGATCGCGACCGAGTCCGTCTGGAACTTGATCTTAAAGTCGGCAAAGCTTCCAAACGTCTTCTTGATCGCGTTTGCCAGCTCGCCGCCCGGTTCGCCACCGCCGCCCTTTTTCATGTTGTTCCAGAACAGCGCGTGGTTGTTGTAGCCGCCGCCGTGAAAGTTGACGGCACCTCTTGCGTTTTCCGGTACTGAATCAATGTTTTTCAGGATATCAATTACATCGGTCTTGTTCTGCCAATCAGGGCCCAGATTGCCTAGCGCCTTGTTCAGGCCGTCGGTGTACGCCTGGTGGTGCTTTGTGTGATGAATTTCCATGGTTCTTGCATCAATGTGTGGCTCCAGTGCATCATACGAATAAGGCAATGGAGGTAGGGTGAAGTTAGCCATGCATGAGAGAAGCCAAAGGAAGAATATATTGTTTTTTTAAAAGGCTACCGCTACCCGCTAGCCTGTGGCATGACCTTTGACAGCGAAATCGCGTGGTCGTCTATCATCGTGCCGACTCCAACCCCTACGTTCCGTACATCTATTTCCAGTCCTGCGCGCTCTTGATCAGTCAAGGCGTATTTTTTGGCCAGCGCGTCTTTGACCTTTTCTTCTGGATCCGATATTTCATTCAGGGTTGACGGCACTGTAATGTCCAAGATTTTGCCGATCATTTCTGCCGGGATCTTGCCGCTGGTGTCATTTAAGATGGCAAAAGTTATCTTGTCGACCAACACTTCGTGGGGAAGCTCGTCCAGCGCGTTGGCAGTGTAGAAGGCCTGCACTTCTAGAATGTTGATGTCCTCGGCGCGGCCAAGCACCGTGGTACCGTCAGACAGCGACCCTAGCAGTCCCGGCTCTACGGGCACATTGATGATCGCAAACCCTTCTACAAAACTCTGGTTGTTGCCAAGAACCTGACGCAGGTCCTTGCACACTATGCCGGTGGAGCTCTGCGGCTGGAGGGCCCTCAGTATCGAGTTAGTGTTCTTGCCGTCGTTTGCTGTTGCGCTCCACTGGACCTTTACCGCAAAGTCCTGATTGTTAAAAATGCCAATGTCGGTGTCATAGTGCCCCGGCCTCAGTGGCCCCTCATCTCCTGTTATCGTGCCGCACTCGAATTTCACGTTGTAAATGATATTTCTTATCTGGGTGTTGTTTTCTTGCTCTGAAGCGGTGCCGTTGGTGGTAGTCGTCGTGCTCTCTGATCTGGGCAGCATCGCAAAGACCGCTGCTATTATGACTGCCGCAGCGGCTATCGATGCTATTGCAACGGCCCTTTGCCCTGACACCTAACAGATATAGTTGTCTACGAGATAATTAAATCATTAGAACATTAGAACCCGGCGTTAAGAATTAAATATACAGAAAGACAAGTAATTCATGTGCAGGCAGGCAAGCAGAAGATCTTAGCTTTCTCTTTTGCAATAGTCCTCGTTTTTTCAATCCTTGCGATCGCGCTCCCAGCTCAGAAGGCGTTTGCAGATGGACTAACGCAAGAACAATTTAGCGCAGGGCTCAAAGGTAGACAAGTTAACCTGCTGGTAAAGGTGAATCCTCCAATCCTGACGTCTGAAAGCCAGCAAGACGCGTACATGCTTTTGAGGTTGTACGATGCAAACAACAACCAAACCATTCAAGCTACTTCATTTGACATTACAGTTGAAAAAGGAGTGGGAGAAAATGCAGAAAGGCTTTTGCGGGATACGTTCCACTCTCAAAACGGCCTGCTCCAGCTAAAGATACAGCCAGCAGAGGGCAACGTTCAGATCTTTGGGACGCAAGAGCAATTCCTAAACGCTTGGGTTGCAGACCCCGGCGGAACAGTGAATGTCCGGGGGCCAATCTTCCTAGAAGGCGGGATATATCACCTCCGCATACAGATTCTCGGCATCGATACTATTCGTGAACTCTTTCCCCCAGATCAGATTCCCCAGTTTGACTCGTGGCTCAGCGTTGGAGATGTCTTTACCCAAAGCGTAGAATATCAGGGGCAGACTTTTGATACCACGATAATATCGTATTATGATCAGGTACAGGACTTTGATTTTGACGCAGAAAAGCAGCAGTTCTTGTGGTCCATGCCGTTTGACTGGAACGTTACAAGGATTCAAGACACAAATATTTTCGTGCATGAAGAAGTAAAGGTCCCCAAGTCTCTGCAAGGGATCGGAGACTCCTTCTCGGTTGCCGCGACTGTCAACGGCAACCAGTTATCCGGCAAGCAGCTTGCTATCGACCCCTATTCTTCGGAGAACGAACTTACTCTGCATTATCTGGTGAACAAGAACGACATCATCGCTATGGCCGGGCAAGTGCCGGAAGGCACCACAGAAATGACGTTTACGCTTGCGCCGGCAACCGGCGAAAATGCGCAAACCACTACTGAATTGTTCACCGAAACTGGAGCGGTCAAGGTTGGAGCAGAGTGGACACCTGTCCCGCTGAGTTCCAGCATCGAATCTACACTGACGCTCAGCTTCTTTGACGAGTATGCCGGTAAAAAGATCACCGACGACGTAAACTATGACCTGCGCATTCTGGACAGCAGCGGCACGGAGGTCTTCGTCAAGTCGGATCAGGTGGCAGAAGGCGGAACCGCGACACAGACAATAGACTTTCCAAACGACGAAAACTACAGGGTGGAGGTGCAGATCACGGGCATCGCAAAGGAAGGTCAGCCTGTAGACCAGACTATGAACGGCGTCGCGAGAGGCACGGTGGTCGTACCAGAGTTTCCAGCCGGCGCGCTGATCGCAATTGCAGGCATCATTGGCGCAGCTGTCATTGCGCAGAGGTTTGCAAGAAAAATGCCGGGCTTGCAATGAAGGCGTTCCACGACAAGCTCTCCGAAACACTGTACAGGGAAATGCCGGAAACGTCCTCTGCGTCCAACAAGGTGATGCTGCACATAGACCAGTTCGACGTGGGGCAGAGCTACGTCACCGCAAAGGTGGAAAACCGGTACGGCGACGTTGTAAAGATAAACATCGAAGGAGGCAGGCTGGGCATCGAGCTGCAGGAAACGCTGTTCAAGATCAAGGGGAGGCCGCGGCACGCCTACATCATGACAACGATAAACGACACCGGGAAGATACTGGTGCGCAAGCTGCCTGTGATTGGCGTCAAGGACTGGCTTCTCATCTACGAAGACGACCTGTTTTTGCTTGCGGTAAAGGACGCCTATGACGAAGTGGACATAAGGATAGTTGATTAAAAATAGTCTGGCGAAGCGTAGTTTTTCTCACCTGCGCTCCAACCAGACAGTTTGTTCCCCATCGGTTTGGTCGATGTAAGGGTAGTCTGGCGGAATGACAATTTAAATGTGCTGGTTCAACCGATGATGTCCAGTATCTTCGGGATGACCCTTTCGTGGTACGTCGGCGAGTCGAGCGAAATGCAGAGGAACCTGTCGTTTGTAGCAGTGAGCGGAACCGACACGAGCGTCACCTTGTCAAATTCCGTCATCTGAAACCGGATCTGGCCGAGGTCAGACTCGAACTTTTTGTTGATCGCAAGAGCCTGGTACGCGCTGTAAAAAGAGGTCGCTTTCGTGTCGCCTTCGACGTTTGCCTTGATAAGGGGGGACGGAATGTCGGCGCGGTACCTGCCGATCAAAAGCTTGCCCTCGCTGTTTATCACGCCGGCGAACCTGACGGTCTTGTCGGCGTTCAGGATAGAATCACACAGCTTTTGGAGAAAGTCCCGCTCTTCTTGCCCCATCCTTACCTGTAGGTAAGGTCATGGAAATATAAAACATGCGACACAATCCCAGATCGTCAATATTTGTGAGACACCTCACTCGGTCAGCCTCAAGAAGATTCTCAACGTACCTTGCTCAAATAAATTGATATGTATGGGTCAAATTTCACTAGAAATACCTTTAAATGACTAACAGCTCTACGAATGGCAGTAATGCCAGTAGTAGGTATCGACGATCTGGCTCTCTACGTCCCTAAACTTTACCTCGACTACAAGGATTTCGCGGAAGCAAGAGGCATCGACCCGCAAAAGCTCGAGTACGGTATAGGAATTAAGAAGATGGCCATCGCTGACACTAATCAGGACTCTGCCTGCATGGCTGCAAACGCGTGCCTGAAGCTGATGCAGAGGAACCATCTGCACCCGGAGGATATAGGGCGGTTGTATGTTGCCACCGAGTCGTCGCTGGATGAATCAAAGGCGATGAATTCTTTTGTCATCGGGATGCTGGAGCAGATTTACGGCGAGAGCTCATTTGAACACGCCGGCGGAATCGAATGCAAATTCGCCTGTGTAAGCGGGTCCTATGCGCTCTATGACAATGCAAACTGGATAAGGGCCGAAGAAAACAATGGCAAGGCAGCCGTTGTAATCGTAAGTGATATCGCCAAGTATGATATCGGATCTTCCGGCGAATACACGCAGGGAGCCGGCGCGGTTGCCATGCTCATCAAGGAGCAGCCACGCCTTATGGCCTTTGATCCAAAGGTGCCTTCGACAACGATCAAGAACGAGTACGACTTTTACCGGCCGTTTGGCAAGGAAACGCCTCTTGTGAACGGCAGCTATTCCAACCTACTGTACCTGATATCTGTCAGGAAGGCGTTCGACGCGTACAAGGAAAAGGCCATCAAGACCGGCCTTATCAAGCTAAAGGACGGCGAGTCAATAACCGATCACATTGACCTTTTCGCAGTGCACCTTCCATACAGGAAGATGGGCGAGAAGGCGCTTGCGTACCTGCTCAGGCACGAATGGCGTCACCTTCCGCGCTGGAAGCACGTCATCAAGGAAGTGGGCATGCAGGAACCGCAGCCAAAGGATGCAAGAGGAACAATTGAATCGATACTTGCTGACACCGAGTTTATGAAGGCAGACGAGCAGTTCAGGCGCGCGTTCATGCAGACATCGTTCTATAACGAGGTATTCGAGAAAAAGATGGCCAGCTCGCTCGAGGCGTCTGCCATCATCGGCAACCTCTATACCGCTTCGATGTACATGGGTCTCAGAAGCCTGCTTGAGGTTGAGCACAGGAAAGGGACGGATCTAGAGGGCAAGAGGGTAGGCTTTGGCTCGTACGGAAGTGGAAGCAGTGCGATGGTCTTTAGCGGCGTGATCCAGCCGCAGTACAAGGAAATAGTGAGCAAGATGGACCTTGAGGTAGACATTGGTCCAAGGCAGAGGCTCTCGATGGAAGAGTACGAGAGGCTCCACCGCAACGAGCGCACCTTTACCGATTCCGTGATCAACGCCCACAAAGAGTTCGTGCTGGTCAAGCTGGGCGGCACCACTGCCGACAAGGCAGGGTTCAGAGAATACGACTACGTCAGCTAGTGTCATCCCATCGGCAGTTCAGCTATCTTTTTGTGGCCAAACATCTCCGCGTGGGATGCCACGTCTTGCAGAAATAGAAATTTAGCCCTGCACTGGTGGCACGGATAGATAATTTCTGCAGTAATGCGATATTCTACATCGTCCAGCAACGCCATGCCGATAGCATGTCGTGGCGATATAATTACTGCAGGGTACTATTTTCTGTATTAACTGACTACCTTGAACTCTATTCCCTTTTGCTTCAGGAACTCTACCAGCCGGTGGGCGTGCTTTTCGTCCTCCATCTCCAAGCTGAGGTAGACACCAGCAGTCCCCGCAGGTATATGCGAGCTCAGCCTGTCGTGCTCTACTTCAACAATGTTGATGCTCAGTTCCGCTATGCTGTCCACCACGCTCTTGAGGGCGCCGGGCTTGTCGGGGAGCAGGATAAAGATCTTGAGCATCCTGCCCATCTGCATGAGGCCCTTTGCCACCACCTGCCCGAGCAGGTACATGTCGACGTTGCCGCCGGACAGGATTGTGGCGACCTTGTCCTTCTTGCCCGCGTGGCCGCCGTTTGAAAGCAGGTATGCCAAACTGGCCGCGCCCGCCG
>DASPGV010000006.1:0-6231 GCA_035620415.1 Nitrososphaera sp. | reverse complement strand
CGGACGTTCAGGGTGCCCGGGTACGGCTCGTAGCCAAGTTTTTGCTTGAACTGCTTGCGGTAGCCCTCAAGCGACATGTAGTAGGCGCCTTCGCCCATCCCTGAGACAACGCTGCCCTCGAAATCGATCGTCGCCGGCGTGGATTCGATCGCCGCCCGGAGCGATGAAAAGAGGCTCTGTATCTCTGAATAGCCCTTGTCTGTGACTCTGACTGCAAACTTTTGCCCCTTCTTTGCCCGCTCGATGTAGCCGGAGTTTTCCAAGTCAAGCAGGTGCTTTGACGCGGCCTGCTGCGACCTGCCTATGCCTTTGCCAAGCTCTGTAGTTGTGACTTCGACAAAATTGTGGCGGGCCCCTTTTGCAAGGAGCTCGACGATTGTCAGTATGTGCTGCAGCTTGATCTCTGGCATTATCGCTAGTTGTTTATCCCAATGTCGCCAAAGGTCCTGACGCGGATGTCGCCCGGCTTTTTCAGGTCGGTCGTCCTGTGCCCAACGACGTACTCGATCCCCGCCTTGTCGGCTGCGTCTACGAGCCTCTGGGTGACAATTCCGTCTATCACCAGCAGTTTTCCGCCCTCGGCGCTGTCGAGCCTCTTTATTACTTCTGACACGGGCACCTTGAGCAGCTTGTTCATAGAGCCATCAAGGATCACCGCTTCGAGCGTCTCGTTTATCTGCGGGTAGACGTCGCGGATCGCAGTCAGTATCTCTTGGCTGTCCTCGGCGAGCACTTCCTTTGACGGCTGCGCTGGCGCGGGCGGCGGAGGCGGTGCGCGGTATTCTTCGTGCGGCTCACGGTCCCTGTTCCTGTCCCTGCGCGAGTGCCTCCGGTCCTTGTCACGGTCGCGATCATGGTGGGCGTGCACCGGCTGAGAGGATTGCGGCTCTGCTACCGAAAGCGCGTCCTTTAGAATCTCGGCTAGCTCTATCGGAGTGCATTCCTCGACCTCCCTTCCAGGAGGAGCGCGGAGCACCTTGTCTATCTTGACCAAGCCATGCAGTTCCTTCAGTATTAGGTCGCCGGCCCTGTCGCCGTCAAGAAATGCGACCACGCGCTTGCCGTCGGTGAGCTTTGTCACTGTCTCGTCGATACGAGCGCCCTCTATTGCGATGGCGTTGTCAAAGCCCGCGCGGAGCAGGTTTATGACGTCAGCCCTTCCTTCGACAAGTATTATCCAATCGGAATCGAAAACGCCCGTGCCGCACGCAAGCTGCGCCTTGCCAAAGCTTGTGAGCTTGCCCGGCTTGCTTGCGTCGTAGACGTCCTTGAGCATTTCCTCCCCTTCGCTTATCGTCTTTGTGGCCCAGTCCTGCACTATCTTTTTCGCGCGATCGACGATGACCTTCTTCTTTATGGCCCGTATGTCGTCGATCCCCATCAGGTTGAACTTGGCCTGAAACGGCCCGACCTTGTCGATACTCTCTATGGCTGCTGCAATAAGTGCAGCGGTAGAGATGTCGGTGCTCATGGGTATCAGGGCGTCTCCCTTGGCCATGCTGCCCTTGGTGTCTACGTTTACTTCTATTCTTCCAACTTTCGATACTTTCTGGAGTTCGTTCAGGTTCATTTCTGGTCCGAGGAGACCTTCGGTCTGTCCAAAAATAGCGCCGATGATGTCTGCCTTCTCAACCAAACCATCAACTTCAAATTTTAATTTCACGTGATATTTCACGATACCTGTGCTAGGCAATTTCTTTCATAACCTCGTAATTTGGTATGTGAAACATTTTTCTTTGCTTGAATATAAGTGCTTTGTGAACCGTGAGAGGAAACGGCTATGTGTAAACGTACAGGTCCTTGCGGCTGCCTATAACCCCTGACAGGCGCGGCGCATAGATCGCCAGGTCCTCGACGTGCCTCACCTTGCCGTTCGTTATCCTGGCAAGGGCCCTCTTGTACGACAGGCTCACGCTGTGTCTGCGCGACTGGAGCTGCGACACGAGCCGGCTTGTGAGATACTTGCCAGTCCTGTCCATGTCAAGTAGCAGGATCATCTTTTTGTCGGCGCTGTCGTGGTTGTCGAGAAAGTCGGCGATCCCCTTAAAGTGATGGAAGACCGCCGGATTGCCGGTGAACCCCACCTTCGAGAGGGCCTCCGCGTCGCGCTTTCCCTCGACCACGATTAGAGATCCTTTCTCCGATTCCTCGTTGAGCATCCCGATAAAACTGCGCAGCCGTTCAACAGTCTCGTAGTCATCGACGTTGTATTGGTACCCCATCGGCGCAGCTGTACCTGCGAGGTTGTGAGATTTAACACTTTTGCCTCACACAGCATAAATATGCTGTATGCAGATGCCGGTTGTTGCAAAAGGTACTATCGGTGCAGAACATCGCGTGCGAGACGCTCGGGACCCTCGAGCAGATGTTCAGGTCTGACGGCTTCGAGATTGAAAAGATCAACGCCCAGAACGACCCTATCCCTTCCAGCTCCAAGGACTATGCCGCCATAATCATTCTCGGCGGGCCGATGGCAGTCTATGACGGCCTGCCCCACTTCCAGCGCGAGCAGGAACTCATCAGGGACGCGATAAGGAACGACACGCAAGTCCTTGGCGTCTGCCTCGGGTCGCAGCTCATCGCGCAGGCGGCCGGTGGTCGTGTCTACAGGGGCAGGCAGAAAGAGATAGGATGGAGCTCGGTCTATGTGACGCCTGCTAGCAGCAATGACATTTTCAGGGGCGTCACCGACAAGACGATCAGGGTCTTCCAGTGGCACGGCGACACTTACGACCTGCCGTCCAACGCAAAGATGCTCGCTTATTCAGATCTGTACCCTCAGGCATTCAGGATTGGCTCTGCCGTCGGGATCCAGTTCCACCTTGAAGTCGACAGGAACCTGATAGAGTCTTGGATGAAGGAATATGCCGCTGAAGTGAGCGCCGAAAAGATCAACCCTGAAAACATTCTGCCGGGCCCCTGCGACATCGAGCAGCTGGCCGCCAGGTGCAGGCTTGTCTACAGCAACTTTACAAAAGTGCTAAAGTAGGCGCATGCGCGCTTGCAACAAAATTGGTTCTTTTATACCGGTCGAGCTTGAGGTAAACTTATAGGAAGCTGAAAGGACTTTTTCTCAATATGACCAACGAGAAGGTCCAAAAGATCTTTAATGACGTTTATTCGACAAAGGAGAAAGTAATCACCGAAGAGCTTGCTAAACAGGTTTTGACGGAATACGGAGTGAAGGTGCCCAAGTACGCGCTAGTAAAGAGCGCGGACGAGGCCGGCGCGCAGGCTCATGCGGTCGGCTACCCGCTTGTAGCAAAGATAGTTTCGCCCCAGATCCTGCACAAGACCGACGTAAAGGGAGTCAAGGTCGGGCTGCAGAACGAGGCCTCAGTCAGGGAAACGTTCAACGACATGTACGGCCGGCTGAGCAAGCAGTACAACGTAAAGGGCGTGCTCTTGGAGAAGATGGCCGGCTCCGGCGGAATCGAATTAATAGTCGGGCTGCAGAACGACCCGCAGTTCGGCCCTGTAATCATGGCCGGCATAGGCGGCATCTACACAGAGGTCTTCAAGGACGTGTCGTTCAGGGTTCTGCCAATTACAAAGGAGGACGCGGTCAGCATGGTAGAGGACCTGAAGGGAAGCAAGATCCTGAAGGGCTTCCGAGGAATGCCTGCTGTCAACATGGACATGCTGGCGACGGCGCTTGTCAACATCGGCAGGTTCGGCACTGAAATGGCTCCCTACTACGAAAGCATCGACTTTAACCCGGTGATATTCTACGAAAACGACTATGTCGTTGTGGACGCAAAGATCCTGCTTCGCGAAAAGCCCGATCTCGAGATCATTTCAAAGGCGCAGCCCGATTCCGAATACATGGACCTCTTCTTCAACGCCAAGTCAGTCGCGCTCATCGGGGCGTCGCCGGAGGCCGGCAAGGTGGGCAACTCGGTTCTTGAGAGCATGGTCAAGCACGACTACAAGGGCAAGGTGTACCCTGTCAACGCAAAGGGTTACCCCGAGATAATGGGGATCAAGGCGTACAAGAGCCTCGACGAAATCCCGGACAAGATCGATCTCGTGGTGGTTACGGTCGATCTTAGGTTCGTGCCCGATCTGTTAAAGTCGGCTTCGAAGAAGGGCATACACAATTTCGTCGTGATCTCTGGCGGCGGCAAGGAGCTCGGCGGCGAGCGCGCGGCCATCGAAGCGCAGATCAAAGAGCTATCAAAGTCACTGCGGATCAGGATCATCGGCCCCAACTGCATCGGCATGTTCAACGGCGAGAACCGCCTCGACTGCGCGTTCCAGGGCCACGCGAGGATGATCCGGCCAAAGAACGGCAACGTCGCGTTCCTGTCGCAGAGCGGGACAGTCGGCATCGCGTTCATGGAGAGCTCGGACGCTTTTGGCATGAGCAAGATGATATCGTACGGCAACAGGTCGGATGTGGACGAGGCAGACATGATCTGGTACCTGGCCGAAGATCCGCAGACAAAAGTCGTGGGGCTGTATGTCGAAGGTTTGGGCGACGGGCGCAAGTTCATGAACACCGCCAAGAAGGTGATCAAAGAGCGAAGCAAGCCTATAGTGGTTTTTAAGAATGGAAGGTCCACAAGGGGCGCCAAGCAAGCCGCGTCGCACACCGGTTCGCTTGGCGGCTCACATGTGGTGGTCAAGGGCGCGCTGGACCAGGCCGGCATCATTTCGGTCGACAGCTATGAAGAGCTGACCGCCGCGCTCAAGGCGCTGAACTGGCAGCCCGTGCCAAGGGGAGGCAGGGTAGCAATGGTCACAAACGGCGCAGGCCCAATCATTGCGGCAATCGACCACTTTGAGAGGCTCGGGCTGCAGGTGGCAGAGCTGACAGAGCAGAGCAAGAAATCGCTCAGGGAGCACTACCCGCCGACCTACGTAATACAGACCGGCAACCCGTGCGACATCACCGGCTCTGCAAACGCCGACGACTATAGGTTTGCGATCCAGACGTACATGGACGACCCTAACGTCGACATCGTCATGCCGTGGTTCGTCTTCCAGGACGACCCGCTCGAAGAGACCATAGTAGACGTGTTGGCGTCGTTCCAGAAGCAAAAGAAAAAGCCGATACTGATAGGCGCGATGGGAGGACCGTTCACGCAAAAAATTGCGCGGCGGATCGAGGACGCGAACGTGCCAGTTTATCTTTCAGTCACAGAGTGGGTGACGGCCGCCGGCGCGATGGCAAAGTGGGCAAGGGTAAGTGGCAAGTAGCCCCTTTTGATTTAAATTAGCTTTTGCTGCCTCCCATGTCGTTGCAGGATCCGGCAGTCGAGACGCGCAGGGCCTTTGGATTCCTCTTCGTCTGCGTATCGATAGCTGTCGGCATCGCGTCCGTCATCAGCGAGATCGCTTACCTCAACGGCTTTCCGATCTACTATTATGCAGTCATCTGGCTGGGCAGCTTTGGCGTGGTGTTTGGCGCCGGCGCCACAAAATTCCGCAAGGTCGCGCCGATAATACGTGGCAGGATGAAGACTAGCGGAAGATGGTCCACCGAAGCAAAGGCGCTCAACGGAATCTGCTGGTCGGTCCCGTTTATTGCAATTGCCGCGTTTCCGTCGTTATATCAATATTTGATCCTGCTTGGCATCGGGCTTGGCAACCTGTCGACATATTTCCTGATCAAAAAGTACGGCAAAGCCGACAACCGCGAGCAGCTGATAGTCGCGGTGATTTCGCTGGTCGCCATACCGGTCGCTATAGTCATTGACAGCTCGCTCTTTGCGACCCACCAGGACTTTGCAGTGATGCTGTCGAGGATTCTGATCGCAGTGGCGTACGCGGCGGGCGGCGCGTTTGCGCTGTTAAGAAAAGCGGGCCCGGTGGGCTTCGATCCCACGACTTCCGGCTCTCTTCAATAGAATTTAGAAGGCAGGCGCTCTATCCATGCTGAGCTACGGGCCCCTAGAAAAACCCTTAGTTCGACTCCTTATAATCGCTTAGCCATAAGATCAACGATTGCTAGCCGAGAAGAGCGAGTCATATTTTAGGTACTAGTTGATAAAACATAACAATCTGCTCAACTACAAGTTCCGCCTATATCCAACCATAGAACAAGAACAGCGGCTTGTAGAAGTACTTGAGATAAATCGCATTGTATACAACTATTTCATCCCCAATAACTTTAGGACAAGAAATGAAATGAACTACGCACTACCGAGCTGGAGGCGCAGCAGCTAATACTCAGAAATTACCATAGTAAAATGCTTCAGATCATAAGCACAAAGACCGCAGCTGCAT
>DASPGV010000005.1:0-4161 GCA_035620415.1 Nitrososphaera sp. | reverse complement strand
TGTCCCGCCCTCGAACCTGTACGGCAGGTCGTTGTACCTCGTTTCGTACTTGTGAACCTCCTTTATCATATCGCCTCCGCCCATGAACGGCGGCATCTTTTCGAGAATGTCCCTCTTTACGTAAAGTATGCCGACCCCAGTAGGGCCCAGCATCTTGTGAGCAGAAAACGCCATAAAGTCGCAGTCCATCTTTTGCACGTCGACTGCCATGTGTGGAACCGACTGCGCGCCGTCGATCAAAACATTGATTCCTTTTTCGTGCGACATCTTGATAATATCATTTACAGGCACGATCGTGCCAAGGACGTTTGACATGTGCGTCACCGACACGAGTTTCACCTTGTTGCTGTCAAGGTGGCCCCTGTATTCGTGCATCTTCAGGTAGCCGTCGTCGTCGACCCCGATGTATTCCAGCTTGGCACCCTTTTCTGACGCCAGGATCTGCCACGGCACGATGTTGCTGTGGTGCTCTATCTCTGTTATCACGATCTTGTCGTCCTTGTTCACATTGGCCCGGCCCCACGAGTACGCGACTAGGTTGAGCGCCTCCGTCGCGTTGCGGGTGAAGATGATCTCCTCCATAGATTTCGCGTTGATGAATTTCGCGACCTTCTCCCTCGTCTTCTCGAAGGCAATCGTGGCCTCTTCCGCGAGCTGGTGGACCGCGCGGTGGATGTTGGAGTTGTAGTTCATGTAGTAATCGTGGATGGCGTCGATTACTGCGAGGGGTTTTTGCGTTGTCGCCGCGTTGTCGAGGTAGACGAGGGGCTTGCCTCCGCTCACCTTGCGGTTGAGGATCGGGAAATCCGCCCTTATCTTTTCGACATTGAGAGCGCTCTTTTGCATTATGACCCCAACTGAATGTAAATTGCTTCGTCCTGTATTTTAACCTTGTAAGTTTTTAGCGGCACTTCCGCCGGCAGGTTCTGCGGCTCGCCGGTGTCCAGCTTGAATGTTGAAAGGTGCAACGGGCACGTGACTGTCTTTTCCTCCTCGTTCATAATCCCTGTCGACAGATCGGCGTAGGCGTGTGTGCATATCCTATCAGTCGCAAAAACTTTGCCGCCGGCCCTTGCGAGCAATATCTTTTTATCCCCCTGGTCGAAATCAAGCAGGTTGCCGTTCTTCAGTGCCTTTTCGTCGCACACTCTTATCCATTCTTCTAACATGGCCCCTACCTGTACTTGTAGTGCTTTTCAAAGATGTCCTGCGTTTCGCGGTAGCGCGACTTCTCCACTTCCAGAATCTGTTCCATGGCCTCATCGGTCCTGAGCATCAGCTGCCTGCCCTGCCACTTGTTTTCAATAAGGTAGTTGACCCAAGCCCTTATTGTCGGCCCCATCTTTCTTGAAAGCGGTTCGAGGAATCCCGACACGATCTCCCTCTTTGCGCCCTCCCTGCTAAGACCCCTTGTCATCAGGTAATAGATCTGGCCCTCGTCTATCTGGGCTACCGAGGCCGAGTGGGTCGCCTTTACCTCGTTGGTTTCGATTTCGAGGCCGGGGATCGAGTCGGACTTGGCGCCCCTGTCAAGCAGTATTGCATGGCCTGCAAGATATGACTCTGTGCCCTTGCCCTCCTTGCCTATCTTGATCATACCCTTGAAGAGCGACTTCGAATTGTCCTTGAGCACAGATTTCACAAGCACCCTTCCGCGGGAGTGCTGGCCATGGTGTATAAGGTTTGACATGACGTCAAACGACTGGTTGCCGACCCCGAAAATTATCTCTACGTCCTCGGCCGACGCGCCGGGTCCTTTCATCACGCTGTCCGTCTTGTAGCGCGACAGGAGCGACCCAAACATGCCGATGTACCACGACATCTTGGCGTCCCTTTCTACAAACGCCTTCCTGTTAGAGACGTTGACGGTGTCTGCGCCCATCGCCTGCAGGGTCACCATTTCAAGGTGCGCGTTGGGGCTGACGTGCGTTTCCACTAGTTCGAAGTATCCCTGCTGCACGTCCTGCCTGCCCGGAGTGCCGGGCGCATAGAGTTCCTGCACGACCGTTGCCTTTGAGCCAGTGTCCGCGATAACGATGTTTCTCGATATCATCGACGTGCCGTCGTCTGAAAGAGAAGTGATGACTCTTATCGGGTCTTCAAGCACCACGTTTTTCGGGATGTAGACAAAGATGCCTGACTGGAAGGCCGACGCCTCAAGCGCGAGGAACTTGTCCTCCAGGTAGTTGAGCTGGTTTGCCTCCATGTGCGACTTTATCAGGTCGCCGTGCTTGCTCAGCGCTTCCTTTATGCCCGACACGACCACTCCCTGCTTGGCGACAGCGTCGCGGACAAATATCCTGTGTATCTCCTGCCCCACCTGTAGTACGCCAGTCTCCTGCTCCAGCTCCTTGAGCCTATCGGCTAGATCCTTGCCAAGAATTGCCTGCCTTGTAGGTGTGGCGAAGTGCACGCTGGCAGGCTTGATCTTGTTGACGTCCGAGTACTTGCTGTACAGCGGCGACACTTCTGCCGGCAGCGATTCGTACTGCGAAAACGCCTGCCTGCGCATCGCAGCAAGCCAGCCGGGCTCTTTTGCCGCTAGCGAATCGACATATCCGTTGCTGATTGATGATAGGGCCGTTGCCATTATGGGATCACTGGAAAAGGTGTGAATGGCTTAACCGACCGAGCCTTCCATTTCGAGCTTGATGAGTCGGGTGAGCTCTACTGCATATTCCATCGGCAGCTCTTTTGTGAACGGATCCATGAATCCGCCTACGATGAGCGACAGCGCGTCAGATTCCGTGTATCCCCTGCTCATCAGGTAGAATATCTGGTCCTCGCCTATCTTGCCAACAGTCGCTTCGTGGGTGATAGTCGCGTCGTCCTCGTTGACCTCGATGTATGGGTACGTGTCAGTTCTCGAGCGCTCGTCCAGCAGCAGCGCGTCGCACCTGACGTTTGACTTGACCCCGGTTGCGCCCTTTGCGACATGCAGCAGGCCCCTGTATGTCGTCCTGCCAGAATCCTTGCTGACGGACTTGCTGGTGACCCTTGAAGTGGTGTTTGGCGCAAGGTGGACTGCCTTTGCACCTGCGTCCTGGTGCTGGTCCTTGCCTGCGAAGGCGACAGATACGACTTCTGCGTGCGCGCCCTTGCCAAGCATGTAGACGCCGGGATACTTCATCGTCAGCTTGCTGCCCAAGTTGCCGTCGATCCACTCGACCCTCGCGTTTTCGTAGGCGTAGGCCCTCTTTGTCACGAGGTTGTAGACGTCCTTGCTCCAGTTCTGGATCGTGGTGTATCTTATCTTGGCGCCCTTCTTTGCAATGAGTTCAACGACTGCAGAGTGCAGAGATTCTGTGGTGTAGACAGGAGCCGTGCAGCCTTCGATGTAATGCACTTCGGCGCCTTCGTCTGCGATGATAAGCGTTCTTTCAAACTGGCCGATGTTTTCGGCGTTTATCCTGAAATAAGCCTGCAGCGGGAGATCGACTTTTACGTTTGGCGGGACGTAGATGAACGAGCCGCCGGACCACACCGCGCTGTTTAGAGCGGCGAACTTGTTGTCCTCCGGCGGGATGACCTTGCCAAAGTACTTCTTCAGGATCTCTGGATGCTCCTTGACCGCGGTGTCGGTGTCCATGAAAATTACTCCCTTCTTTTGCAGGTCTTCCCTTAAATTGTGATAAACGGTTTCGGATTCATACTGGGCGCCAACGCCGGCGAGGAACTTGCGCTCCGCCTCTGGGATGCCCAGCTTTTCAAACGTGTTCCTTACCGAGTCAGGAACATCGTCCCAGCTCTTGCTGGTCTTTTCCGACGCCTTGGCATAGTAGTAGATGTTCTGGAAGTTGATCTTGGACAGATCACCGCCCCAGTTTGGCATAGGCTTGCTCATGAAGACCTCGTACGCCCTCAGTCTGAAATCCCTCATCCAGTCCGGCTCGCCCTTGAGCCTGCTGATTTCTTCTACGGTACCCCTTGAGAGCCCCTTCTTGCTGAGGTATATGTACAGCTCTGTAGAATCCTTAAAGTCGTACTTGCTATAATCCATGTTAAGGTCTTCTTTTGTCGTCATACGCTTGATATAACGCTGTTATGTTTTATATATATTTTGCAGTATCGAGGGGGACGTCATGGAATTTGTACAAGCTAACCCCGGAAATCTGTCAGTTGCGCGCGTTCTTCATTTCCACCGCACCTTTCCTTACCATT
>DASPGV010000004.1:0-11981 GCA_035620415.1 Nitrososphaera sp. | reverse complement strand
GGTGCACACTGAGCAGACCGCCAGGTCGATCAAGATCCTTGTAAAAATCGCCGGCGCGATAGTCGTAATCGAGTTTATCATTTCCTACCCTTAGCCAGGACCCCGTGATCGCGGCTTCCATAAGCACGATCGCCGGCCTAGTGGTGGGGTCTTCTTCCATGAACATCATCAGTAACGTAATAGCCGGTATATACTTGGCGATAGCAAGGCCCTTCAAGATCGAAGACAGGATCAAGGTGTTTGGCGAGGTGGGAATGGTGCACGACATTGGCATGCTATACACCCGGCTAGCGCTTGAGAACGGGGACGAAATGCTTGCCACGAACTCCTCGATGGTGACGACTTCGCTGGTGCTGAAAAAGGAGCAGGCCGAAACTACTCAAAAGGACACGGCTGCCGCCTGACACTACAACATGTACATCATGCCGCCAGAGACGAGCGTTACGAACTCGACGCCGGCAAGCTCCTTTGTCCTTGCGACTATGGCATTCAGCCAAAGGCTGTCTATGCCCTGGCTCCAGATAGTGACCTTCTTGTAGTGCTTCTGGGTCCCGTGGAAAAACCCGACGCAATCCTCGACAGTGCTATTGGCGTATTTATTGCTCACTTCGTCAACCACTGCCTTTGCCTCAGATGGCAGGTACAGGATCGTAAGCGTTGGAAAAGGTATTGCGGCGGCCGGCGACGATGATGCGTCGGACATTTCACCCAACTATTGACTGGCGCTTATATCTTGATTTCGACTAACTGTAGGTTGATTTCCGCATCCTCTTAGGTAACTTGGATTAGAAGAGATTTTATCCAAAAAAATTGACAACTTGTTAAATCCCTTTTCATGGCACACTAGACGAGTAAGATTGTTTAGAGAGCGAAAAACAAGATTCGCGTTGCTGTCGATCATATCAGCTCTGGTCGTCGTATCGACTGCCTTTGTGGGCGTTTCGATATACGCACAGACTGAAGACAGCGAACTGACGACCTTTGAAGAAGAAGCAATCGCAGGAGGAGCAGAAATGGGAGAAGCCGGCTTGGAAGATGACACTGTAACGTCTACAGCGTCAGACAATGCGACCGAGGACATTGCCACAGATGATGGAGGGACAGAAATAGCTGATGTCTCTTCATTGTTCGCCGATCTGCAGGTCTGCAACGTAGGAACGGCAGAGATCTCAGACGAGACGGAGATAGCGGCCGTGCCCGAGGAGGGCGTTACGCCTACAGTCTCTGTGGAGGTAATGACAGAGACAGAGGTTGCCGAGCTCGCATCCAACGAAAATGAGGTAGCTTCAGCAGGTAATGCAACATCTGCCGGCTGCGTATTAGTGGGCGGAGACAACGAGACTTCGACCAGCGCCGCAGGGTTGGAAAACGAAACATCTGCAGCGGGCAACATGACAGATGACAACGCCACGTCGACACTGGGCGGCTCCAACGAGACTGCCATAGCCAGCGCGCCAGAATCTGACGAAGAGATTCTGGTAATAGAGGGTCAGGACTTTGCACCAGGGCAAGTGATCCTGATATTCACTGAAAACGCGCTGATTGGAATCGACGATGTCGACGACAACGGAGAGATCGAAGCAAAGGTCCCTGTTCCTGACAGCGGCGAAACTGCCATCGCCGGCAACGAGACTGGCACTACCGAGCTCAGGTTTGTAGAGAGCGACACGCAAAGAACCGCGACATTCGAATTTGACGGCGAGACACTGACAGCCTCCGCGGGGGGAGACATCGAGGCTGCCGAAGGTGACGCTACGACCGCACCAACCGACAACGCGACATCCACTAACGACACCTCCACCGCGAACACCACCAGCAACTACACAGTGCAATAACCAAGTTATTGCCCCCTCTCCTTCCTTTTTTGTAGAGAAAAAGTTAATTCCTGTATTTTCCGATATTGTAGAAAATGGCAAACAAGATCAAGTGCTCCCACATACTGGTGCAGAAGCAGAGTGAAGCATTGGCGATACTGGAGCGGCTGAAAAAGGGTGAAAGCTTTTCCAAGCTGGCGCAGGGGCTCTCAATTGACAGGGGAAGCGGCAAGCGTGGCGGCGACCTCGGGTACTTTGGCCGCGGCATGATGGTCAAGCCGTTTGAAGAGGCTGCATTCAAGCTGGAAAAGGGTCAGATGTCAGAGCCGGTCAGGACAGAGTTTGGCTACCACATAATCAAGAGGATGGACTGAATCGACGCGTACCTGGAAGAGGAGCTGTACGATCTGCTCACCTACTACATCCAGAACCCGCAGGCTCCCGACCTTGCCGGCAAGAAGGGCCGGGTGGAGGTGATCGGGCGCGAGCTGTACGCCGATGGAGGAGAGGACGCGCTGGAAAACATGTTCTTTTCTATTGAATATAGAGTAAGGGAAGAGAAAGGGAAGGACGCCAAGCCGTACCGGGCGTGGTGGAACGCCATTGATTCTGAATGGAAGTACTGATCACTTTCTGGTCTTGAACAGAACGAAAAAGGCGATCGCGGCCATCATGCCGCTGAGCACGAGCAGCACCTGCATGGTAAATCCCGGTATTATTGGGCTTGCGTTCTCCATGCTGACCCTTATGATTTCGTTGGCACCTGCCTTTTCGATGCTGGTAAAGCCCGCGATCTCTATCTGGGCATTTGGCTGAGGGGTGGAGATGTGAATTTTTACCGGCGCGCCATTGATGCTGACCGAGGCGTCGCCTTCCTTTGGCGGCGGGCACCCCTCCCTGATGCTGCATTCGCCAAGCGAGTACACAGACATCACATTTACACTACCAATGTCCGCGCCACTGAGTATCCCGCCGGTGCTTGCTTGGCTGAAGGTCGGGTCAAAAAGCCAGTGCCACCTCTCCATCGGCATTGCCCCCAATTCGCTAAAGTCCATTATCGGCTCGGTGATGATCGCTTCAGCCTGTGAACCTTCAAGCTTGTCTGCGAACTCGGGGAACGTCACCTCCAAGGCCCCCACAGGCTGGTTGATGTTTATCCTGCCGTGCTCTGGCGAGTCGACAAACACCGGACCTTCTATGACAAAGCCCCTCCAGTTGATGTCCAAAGGAATGTTGTCGGTCGCGTTCCTGTCTAGCTTGAACCCGGAAAATGTGGGGATGAACTCTACGTTGTACGTCAGAGTGAGCATATCTGACCCTCCTCTGAGCACGCCAGAGTAAGTCAGGTTGGCGCTGGTCACTTGGACGGGGCTCTGCGCCCTGAGCAGCGCTTGGTTGGCTGCAGCTATCAGCTCGCTCATGCCGCTCGCGTTTGTTCCTTCAATGGAAAACTCGATCCTCTCGGTCCTGTCGTCGAACAGGCTTGCCACCGTGCTTCCCGGCTCGTACGTCATCTGGATAAACTTGACTCCAACAAAGCTGCCGGCCGCCCTGTCGTACTCTGGTATCAGCGATGCGTTGATTTGAGCCGCCTGGGCCTGGCTTGCAAAGCCGGCTACCAAGAGCGCGGCTATGGCAGACGACAGGACTGCTGGCTGGATGTTTGCTCGCACGTGTATCCTATAGGTACGCCTTGCCTTATCGCTTGTTTTTGCTCGGTTTTTCGTCACCTCTCATGCGTCTATTCACTTTTGATGCTCTCTTTTAGAGAGTATGGAGAACCCATAATAGATCTGTTGGCGCATCTAGTTCACAAACCCCAAGTCGCTTACCGAGTCCGTTGACAAAAAAGGGATCAGACTCAGGATAACGTCGTACGAAGCGCGCAAGAAATACTCGCATTCAAATATGAAGTGCCTTGCTCTTTATGGTGAAGTACCCAGATCTGCAGTAGAGCAAAGGATCGTTGTTGACCGCCTGCAGACCATTCGCTACAGCACGACTCGGAACAGGCTGGCAGCCCGCATTGCATTTGTTTCCGGCATCTTGTTTCTGGCGTCCGGCTTCAGGGCAACATCGAGATCTACAACCTGATAAGGGAGCAGCTGGTTGTGAACACCTTCCGGGATTTCTGGACTTATGCCGTCGTCCCAGTTGGATTCTTGGCATTGCTTGCCCAGCTCGGCGGCCTTACGGTGCTGATGGGTGCCGGGCTCTGCCGCAAACCGCATAAACATCGGCAGGTTTCTGGTGTTCGTCGGTACTGGGCAGGGGGTAATCACGATCCTGATCAGGATCGCTATGGAGTTCTGGGCCGGCTGGCTGGCGCTTGAAAACAACAACATCACTTGGCTCACCTCGACTGCGGCCGGGCTCGGGATATTGTTTGCCATAATTGCGTCCTACGTCACAAAGGGTAAGGGCCAGAATCTCTACCTGAGGGCAGGAAAATTCGTGCTGCGCAAGATAAAAGGGAGCTAGACGTCGGCGTACATCGAGAACTCGTGAGGGTGCGGCCTGACAGCCAGCTCGACGTGCTCCTTCTCCTCGTGCTCTATTATCATCTCTATCGTTTCGCTGTCAAATATCGGCTTCAGGAAGTCGCTGTCACTTTCCATCTCTTCGTAGGCTTCCCTGAGGCTTGCGGGCAGCTGCGTTATGCCAAGCTCGCGCCTCCTCTTGGGACTCATCTTGAAAATGTCCTCGTTGACCGGGTCGCCGATGTCCTTCTTTTTCTTGATGCCGTCGAGGCCGGCGGCAAGGATCGCCGAAAACGCCAGGTACGGGTTGCACGACGGGTCCGGCGCCCTGAACTCGATGCGCTTTAGGTTTGCAAACTTCTGTCCCTTGTAGTGCGCCGGGATCCTGATTATCGCAGATCTGTTGCCGGTGCTCCACGCGACATAGACGGGCGCCTCGTAGCCGGGCACGAGCCTCCTGTAAGAATTGGTCGTGGGCGCCACGATGGCCGCAAGGGCCTGAGCGTGCTCCAGTATCCCCCCGCCGAAATAGCGCGCGGTCTGCGACATTTCGGCATAGTCGTCTCCGGAATCATAGAACAGGTTCTTGCCCTTGTTCCAGAGGCTGACGTTGACGTGCATGCCGGATCCGTTGTCAAGCGCGATTGGCTTTGGCATCATGGTAGCTATCGTGTTGTGCTTTTTTGCGATGTTCTTGACGATGTACTTGTAGCTCTGTACGCCGTCTGCCGCGTTCACTAGTGTGTCAAAGCGAATATCTATTTCGCACTGACCCGCCGTCGCGACTTCGTGGTGGTGGGCGTCGCACACTATGCCAAAGTTGTTGGTGAGCACGTCGACGCACTCGTTTCGATACTCCATCAGGGTGTCGCCGGGCGCGCTCGGCAAATAGCCCTCCTTCAATCTCAGCGCATAGCCGACGCTATCGGTCGACCACGGCGCCTCCCTCGACTGGATGCTGTAGCTCTGCCCCTTGTACGGAGTCATGGTGTTGACCTCGAGCTTGTCAAATACGAAAAACTCTACCTCCGGCCCCCAGTAAGAAGTGTCAAAGCCCTGCTCCACGACATACTTTTCCGCCCTCTTGGCTATACCTCTTGGGTCGCGGGGAAAAGTGTCACGCTTGCTCCCGCCGCTTAAAATGTCGCAGATTAGCCTAGCAGTTGGCGTCCCTATCCAGGGCACCGTCGCAAACGTCGCCGGGTCCGGCCTTATGATGAGATCAGATTCATGTATTTCGGTAAAGCCGCGGATGGACGACCCGTCGAGCTTGGGCAGGCCGTCGGTGAAATCCTCCAGCCGGAACATCTTCGAGTCCATCGTGGTGTGGTGGAACCGGCCAAAGAGCCCTGTGAACTGCAGGTCGAGGAACTTGATCTCGTCGTCCTTGAGCCTGCGCATGACCTGATCGGCCGTAAATGTCAGCGGCTCGATCCTGCCGTCAATCAATTTATAAGGCAACTCGGATACCCCATCAGTAGGCACTAAAACTCTATAATTTAAGGCTTTAAGGTGATTTGAAAAATGTCGACAGCTGGAACGCAAAATAGCAGCGAAATGGACGCCGGGGATAGCGGCCACCCTGCGCTCAGGGACGTTTATCGGCTGCTGAAAAAAGAGATCGAAACTCCAGCGCTCCAGGCGATAGAGCCGGACACTTTTCAAAAGATAGCTACTGCTCTTGGTAACCTGAAGGGTCAGGGGTACGAAGGCATAGAAGCGAAGGTAAGGGACCGGATGGCAGAGCTTTTTGCAAGTTCTGCAAGGTTGCTGATAGAGGCGAGGCAGGCCAAGATCCGGGCCGGCACCGAGCCCCTCGACTACTCGAAGCTGACCGATGAGGAAAAGTACGTTCTGGACAGCAGGCGCGAGTTTGAAAGCAGGATAAACGAAGTTGTCGCGGCCACGGTCAAGGGGAGGCCGAAGGTGCTCGAGTCGATAGCCGCGAGGATGGGCTCAAAGCAGATAGTCGTCAGGTTCCTGAAAGCAACGGAGGCATTCGTCGGGGTGGACATGAGCAAGTACGGGCCGTTCCAGCCGGAGGATGTCGCGTCGCTTCCGTTTGAAAACGCCCGCTCGATAATCGAGGGCGGAGCCGCGGTCGAAGTGCACGTGGAATAATAAGCGAATAAATACCCATTTTGCGATCGTACTCCCGCTTGGTACACCTCGGCATCGACATCGACCTCTATATCCTGCTCACGATCTTTCCCGCTGCGGTGTTTTTCGGGATTGGGTATTACGCCAAAAAGATCAAGATGCCGGCCGCAAGGTCGTACTTGATGCAGGCTATAACGTGCATCGCATTTGCGATAGGCTACCTTTTCGCAGTGCCAAACGGAGGCGCGCAGGGGCTTGCAATAGTGCTTGGGATGTTCGGCGCGCTATTGCTGTTCATGGCAAGGAAGCAGACGATACAGCAGCCCGAGCAGCAGAGCGCCTAGTGCATGTTCAGCATCTTGTTTGCGCGCTCGATCCTGCTGTCCATAAGACCCTCGATCCAGATGTGGAACTCGCGCTCGGCCACCTCAAAAGTGCAGTTGTGCTTGCTCATGTATTTCTGGATGAACTTTACCTTTGTCCACAGGTATGCCAGCTCGTCACCGTCGTCGAAGCTCATATGAGCGCACGACTCTACAAATGAACACATGATACTTAAGCTTGACGCCTATTGGCCTATTAGCAAAAGCATATTACGACGTGCAAAACTGGATGATGACATAATGATAAAGGGCAAGGTTGCGATAATCACGGGCGCGAGCAGCGGCATCGGCTACACCACGGCCCTTGCGCTGTCAAGAGCAGGCGCAAAGGTGGCGGCGGGCGCAAGGCGCACCGACAGGCTCGAGTCCCTGAAGAGCGAGATCGCCAAAAGCGGCGGCGAGGTCTTTATCGACAAGCTGGACGTCACTAAAAAATCAGAATGCGACGCCTTTGTCGATGCAGTTGTCAAAAAGTGGGGCACGGTCGACATCCTTGTCAACAACGCCGGCCTCATGCCGCTCAGCTTTTTCAAGAACCTAAAAGTCGACGAGTGGGACAGAATGATAGACGTCAACATCAAGGGGGTGCTCTATTGCACCGCGGCGGTAATCAACCACATGCTGGCGAAAAAGTCAGGGCACATCGTCAACATCTCATCGGTGGCGGGGAGGATAGTGTTCCCGGCAGGGAGCGTCTACTGCGCGACAAAGCACGCCGTCGCGGCGTTCAGCGAGGGGCTACGGCAGGAGTTCAGCGTGAGGTCCAACATCCGGGTCACGTGCGTCGAGCCCGGCGTGGTCGCGACCGAGCTCACCGACACAATCACGGACAAGGCGCTTGAAAAGTTCGTCGAGTCGACAAAGCAGATGGAGGCGCTGCGGGCAGAGGACATTGCAAACGCGATACTGTTTGCAGTCGAGTCGCCTGCCCACATGAACGTGAACGAGATACTCATAAGGCCGACGACGCAAAAACGTTAGGAAGACCCGATCTCTTCGAAAACGTCGATGTGCCTTCGCATGCCGTGGGTCTTGATGTACCGGAGCAGCGCTTCGTGGTCCTCCTGCTTGAAATAATGTTTCATCCTTTCCAGCATTGCATCATCATACAATGTGTACCCCTTTTTCTCCGGCATCATCATTAAAACGCGTTCATCACTAAAAAAGTTTTTACATACTATTGTGATCCATTTCCATTATGGGCAAGCGAATATTGATCCTTGGGGCCGGGTTTGGGGGCCTTGCAGCGGCAAACGAGCTCCGTAAAAGCCTGGGGCAGGACCACCGCGTGATAATAGTGGACAGGAAAAGGTCGTTCATGATGGGCCTTGTGAAGCTGTGGATACTGGAGGGGAGCCGGAGGCTGGAGGAGTCCCAGACGCCGCTTGACGGGCTGAACGCAAAGGGGATCGAGTACCTCAACGACGAGGTGACCCAGATCGACATCGCGCAAAACAGGGTGCAGGCAAAGAACCACGGCTGGCTAGAATACGACTACCTGATAGTCGCGCTCGGGGCCGAGCTGGCGCCGGACAGGATACCCGGCTTTGCCGGAAGGGCCCACAACCTCTACGACGCGCAGGCCGTTCCGGGACTGAGGGAAAAGCTGCTTGCGCTAAAGCGTGGCAAGGTCGCGATCGTAATAATGGGCACGCCCTACAAGTGTCCGCCGGCGCCCTACGAAGCGTCAATGCTGATCGACAACATGCTTACAAAGCACGGCACAAGAAGCCGCGTTGAGATCGACATTTACGCGCCAGCCCCGATAGCGCTACCTGTCGCCGGGCCTCAGATAAGCGCAAATGTGGTAGAGATAATTTCGCAGCGCAACATACGGTTCTACCCGTCGCACAAGCTAAAGTCGGTGGCGGACGGCAAGCTAGAGTTTGAGAACGGCAGCAAGGCAGATTACGACGTGCTTGTAGGAGTCCCGCCCCACAAGGTTCCCGAAGTTGTCAAGAGCGCCGGCCTGACAGAGGGCGACTGGGTGGCAATCGACCGGAACACTATGAAGACCAAGTTCAAGAACGTCTTTGCGGTGGGCGACGTGACGGAGATAAAGGTGGGAGCGCTTGCCCTGCCCAAGGCCGGCATATTTGCCGAGGAGCAGGCAAAGGTCGCTGCCAGGCAGATCATTGACGAGATCGGCGGCAGGCCGGCAGTCGCGACGTTTGCAGGACAGGGCTACTGCTTCATGGACGTAGGCAACAGGCGCGCCGGCTACCTCGAGGGCGACTTTTTCAACCCCGCCGGCCCGTTGCTCAGGCTCGATGCGCCGTCGGAGCAGAACTTCCAGAAAAAGCAGGATTTTGAGCGGACCAGAATAAAGGAGTGGCTACTGTAGCTTTTTCTCC
The DNA here is from genome assembly GCA_035620415.1 of Nitrososphaera sp. Taxonomy (GTDB): domain Archaea; phylum Thermoproteota; class Nitrososphaeria; order Nitrososphaerales; family Nitrososphaeraceae; genus Nitrososphaera. Next base: position 2,850 of record DASPGV010000004.1, on the reverse strand, counting down.
GGCTTGCTCATCGTGTAAAAGCCGTGGGCCGAGATCAGGAACGCGGCAAGCGACATCTTGGTAGCGAACACCAAGTTCCACGGTGTCTCGGGGTTCGGGTACTGCACATTGAGGTCATCGAACCTGAGCACCCCGCTTATCGCGTCCGCAGTCATGAGCGAGTTCCACACGGCGAAATTGTAGACGAACTCGTAGAGCGACACGACCGCGATTGCGAGCACTATCAGCTGCAGTATCGACTTCAGCCACTTCGGGATGCTCTTTACCTTGTCGCCGCCAAGCCTTACCACGCAGTACCAGCCGACGACAGACACTATCATCAGGTACGTCACGAGCTTGGCAAGGCCGGGGAACGGGAACTCGGTGTCGACCAGCACCTCGCCTATAACGATCCTGCCGGTCTGCATGTATTCGCCGAGGCTCACATAGATCGCATAGAATGTTATGGCGGCCATCACGAAGGCGCAAAAGTAAAAGATGCCGAGGTATATCCTCCTGGCCTTGAGGTCGTCCTTTTCAAAGGTCGTGTGCACGCCGTAGAAGTATTGGCATACAGGATATAATTATTTACTTCAGGGCTCTCAGCAGCTTGTCCGACGGGAGCGTGTTGAGGACGTCTGACTGCGTGGCCCAGCCACGCCTTGCCTGCGCTACGCCAAACGTCAGGAACGCGTAATGTATGGGGTGGTGCGCGTCCGAGTCGATAACCAGCTTGATCTCCTTTTTCACGGCCATCCTGACATACTCGTCCTTCAGGTCCAGCCTGTCGTAGTGCGCGTCGATCTCTAGGACGGTGCCGGTGTCCTTTGCAACTTCTACCACCTTTTCAACATCGACGGGGTAGCCGGCGCGCTTGTTTATGAGCCGGCCAGTCAGGTGGAACAGTATGTCCACGCTCGGGTTCTTTGCGGCCTTTGTCAGCCGGTCCGTCTGCGCCTCTATTGGCAGGTTAAAGTGCGAATGGATTGCCGCGCCCACGATGTCTAGCTTGTCAAGCACGTTGTTCGCGATGTCGAGCGAGCCGTCCTTCATGATGTTGACCTCGGCGGACGCAAGCACCCGGATTCCCTCCAGCCTGTCGTTCAGCTCCGCTATCTTGGCTGCCTGATCCAAAAGCTCCTTTTCATCGAGGCCGCCGGCAAGCGCAAGGCTCTTTGTGTGGTCGGTTATAGCGATATAGTCTAGCCCGAACTCCTTTGCGCCCCGCGCCATCTCCTCTATCGTGGCTGTGCCGTCGCTGTTTTCGCTGTGGACCTGCAGGTCGCCCTTCAGGCTGCCGTATTCCACGAGCTTGGGGACCTTGTTCTGCCGGGCAAGCTCTATCTCGCCAGCGTTCTCCCTCATCTCAGGCGGTATCCATTGTAGGCCAAGTGCCTTGTACACTTGTTCCTCGGTGTCGCCAGCGACCCTCTTTTCGCCCCTGAACACGCCCCACTCGTTCAGCCGCAGCCCCTTTGCTAGGGCTATCTTGCGGAGCTCTACTGAATGCTCCTTGCTGCCGGTGAAATACTGCAGCGCCGAGCCCCAGCTCTCCTCCGGCACCACCAGCAGGTCCGCGTCTATGCCGCTTGACAGCTTTACAAACGCCTTGGCAGGGCCCCTCCCGATGACCTCCTGCACCTCTGGCATCCTGGTGAAAAAGTCCATGACCGGCTCCGGGTCGCTTGCAGCAACCAGATAGTCGATGTCGCCTATCGTCTCCTTCATCCGGCGCACCGAGCCGGCTGCGACCGCGTTCTTCACGCCCTTGACCTGCAAGAGCGCCTTTTCGATCTGCTTCACGAGCGGGTAGACCTCGCCTATGATGCGCCGGCCCTTGCCCTTTTTGAAAAACCCGATCTTTTTCAAGATGTCCTGCTCTTTTTTCTCGCTAAAGCCCGGGACCGTCCGCAGCCTGCCCTCATTGGCGGCCTTTTCCAGATCGGCAAGGTTCTTTATTTTCAGCTTGTCATAGAACGCCCTTACCGTCTTCGGGCCGACTCCCTCTATCCCGTAAAGCTCGTCGATTTCGATCGGGATTTTTGCCTTCAGGTCCTCCAGTGCGCGCACCCTGCCGGTCTTGACATATTCCTCTATCTTTGCCGCGATGTTCTTGCCTATCGACGGGATCTCGAGCAGCCCCTTGACGCCGCTCTTCTTGTAAATGCCCGTGACGTCTTCCGGCAGGCTCACTATAGTGTCCGCGGCCCTGTAGTAGGCGCGCACCCGAAACTGCGCGTTGGGCTCGTCGTCCGCAACCTGTGTGAGAAAGCCCAGGTCGCGCATGACCTTGGCAACTTCGGCGTTTATCAACCAGCAATAGCTCGGCCAGCCTGCTTCTTAACATTTATCAAGCCGACTAGCGCAGCAATAGGCACTGTTACTGCGGAACGGTGATGATGATCGCTTTCTAGCGCTGAGCCGTTCCAAACTTTATCATAAGCGCGTTTGACTACTCTAAATCGCCGCTGATAATACTGGCAGGCTCTGATAACTATACCGCGCCTCTGAGCAGGGTTAATCTTCCAACGCGCCGTCAGTATCACTACAATGGAAATCCTTCAATCAATAGGATGGATCGTGCTGGGATTCATGCCCACTCTGGCCGCGATGGAAGCTGGATGGAGAATAGGCAAGCGCCGGCTGGCCCTGGCAGAGGCAGGCGTCCACTGATGGACTACTACACAATAGGCGGACTGGCTCTTATGGCGCTTGTGGCAGGGCTGGTAGGCCTAAGGCTGGCTAAAGACGAAAAGCTTCTGAGGCACAAAAGGGTAATGTTGGAATAGCCGGCGCCTATCTGGTTCTCTGCTCGAGCTCGCTGTTTATCGAGCCACGACTATCGAGGCGCCTTATCCGAGGATCTTTTTC
>DASPGV010000003.1:0-9400 GCA_035620415.1 Nitrososphaera sp. | reverse complement strand
GAAACCCGCACCAAGATAATGTACAAGGCGATGCTGAGCAACGACCAGTGCAAGCTGTACCTGGACTCGCTCATCAAGAGCGGCCTTGTGCACGAAGTTAGCAACAGCGACAAGACACTTTACCGGATAACCGCGAAGGGTAGCAGGTTCCTTTCATACTACGACCAGATGAAGGAGCTTTTGCCTGTCGGCATTGAAGAAAACCTGGCAGACGAGTACTACCACCTGAGCACGTGATCACACGACCGGCTCTAGGTTGATCTGGTGCCCGTCAAACACTACAGAATACAGTGTCGACGCAGGGACAAGTGAATGCAGGAAAAGTGTGTCGTTTATCATCAGCAGGTGCAGGTGCATGTCCGACACTTCTGACAAGTATTCCAGCACGTCGCCCTGCGAGTGGCTTATGACTGCAATGGAGAGGTCCGCGCTTGTCCTCATGTCAGACATCAGGTTCTCCATCCCGGTCCTGACTCCCTTTTGGCCGTAGAGCCTCTGCATGATGTCGGTGCCCATTATGTTGAGCAGCAGCCTGCCAGAGTACTTTTGCTTCAGCTTGGCAAGCGCCGCTATGGACGGGTCGACCTGCTTTTTCTTGTCCGGCGAAATGATGTTGTCCGCCATTCCCTTTACCTTGCCCGTCCAGAGTATCTTGAAGAGGATTGCCTTGCCTGCAGGAATCGACGGGCTGAGGTAGTTCATTATCGCTTGCGGGTCCGTCCAGTCAAAAGGCTGGAAAAGCACCGGGTGGCCGGCCGAAACAAAGTTTGACACCATCCTCTCAAGGAACGCCATAGCGACTGCCGTGTTTACGTGCGTGTCCAGCTCGAGCAGGACCACGCCCTTCCTTGGAAAGCCGCCGCCAAGCGAGCTGTCAAGCGCGGGGTAGCCGCTCCTGATGTGGTCCGCCGTAGCGACACCGTCGCCTTGTGCCTTCCTGCGCTGCTTTGGATTGAACCGGATAGGCCGGTAAGGCGAAAAGCTCCTAAACACGCTGTTGTCAAGGGTGTAGATGTAGGACGACCGCTCTATGCGCACGCCACGCAGCTTCAGCAGGAATATCTCGCGCACCTTCACGCTCTTGTAGTAGCTCTGCTTCAGCTCCACAATGCCGTCGACAAGAAAGTCGAGCGTCGTGTCCTCCGGGTGCTCGCTTATGAATATCAATTTCGCCCCGGCCCTCTCCCTCCATGTCTGGAGCACCCTTTCGTTGTTCAGGCGCGCCTCCTTGTCCATGAAAGACGCGATCGCGTCCCAGCTGTCGATTATAATGACCGGCGACTTGATGTCCATCAGCTGGTTGGTGATCCGCTCAAAGAGCGACTCGGGCTCGTCGAGCCTTGCGTCCTCGAAGCTTGGCATCAGCCTGTGCTCCGGCGCCTCCCCCGGGTTTTCCGGCTCGGGCTGCCCGACAAATTTCGAAAGCCATGGGTAGTACTGGAAGAGCTGCCTGGGCGAGATCCTTGTCGAAATGTAGAAAAAGTTGTTCTTGCTTTCAAGCGCCCTTAGTATGGTGAGCGCGAGCGTGGTCTTGCCGGTGCCGGCATACCCCTTGATGAGCAGCGAGTACGTGTCGCGTTGGATAAAGCGCATAAGCTCGTCCGGCATGTGAATCTGCCGGCCATTTTCCATGTTGATACTCGCTGGTTCTTCCACGCATTGTCACCATAACCGTCTTTTTTAGCGTACAAGACGTTTTTTTGAATTAATGGTTATTGATGTAGCTGTTCCTTATTAAATATTCAGACCCTTTCAGTCTCAACAAAGCCCATTAACAATATAACGCACTCACGCGCGAAAACGGCAGTGGAGTTCGAGGACGCGTGGCTCGAGGTGAGGGCCTGCGCAGGCGGCCAGGCTGCAGGCGCAAATGAGAGCATGCTGGCGGTGCCTGCCGTCTCTGAGGTTCTCGAAGTCGCCGCAAACACGAAAAAGCACCCCGGGATGTGGGACTACTCTCGGCGGCTCGGCGCGGGAGAAGTCGAGCAGGTGCGGGGTGCAATAAAGTTCACAGGCTCGGCAGAGGATGGCAGGTCGATCTCGCTTTCTGCCAACGTGGTGTACAAAGGGTCGTGCTACACACTCACGCTCTTTGCGATCAAGAGAAGCCAGTAACATATTTATTGTAATGGACAAGTCTTGAGTCCTACGTATCGCTATGGTGATTAACGAAAAATTATTGGCGGCCAGGAAAAAGGTTGCCGAAAAGCGGCCGAAGTTCATCAGGCAGGAGAGCTGGAGGTACGACAGGCTCGCCGAGAACTGGAGGAAGCCCAAGGGTAAGGACAACAAAATGAGGAAGCAAAAGTCCGGCATGCCGGCGATTGTCAAGGTCGGCTACAGGGGCCCGAGGGCTGCAAGGGGCCTCCACCCGTCAGGCTACACTGACAATGTCGTCCACAATGTTGCCGAGCTGGCAGGGCTCGACCCGAAAAAGGACGCTGCAAGGCTAGGGCACACGGTCGGCCAGAGGAAGAGGATAGAGATAATCGCCAAGGCGACAGAGCTTGGCATAAAGATATTGAACGCGGGCAAGCTTGCGCCAAAGGAAAAGGAAGCACCGGAGCCAGAAAAGAAAAAGAAGGCGAAAAAGCAGGGGCCTGAAACATAATGGTAGTCAACATCGCAAAAAAGCGCGAGCTTGTCGCAAGGATCCTCGGCGTGGGCGCCAACAGGATCCGCTTCGAGCCGGACAGGCTTGAAGACGTGGCAGACTCGATCACGCGCGAAAACATACGCTCGCTCGTAAAGAGCGGCGCGATATGGACGGTCCAGCCGGTCGGGACCTCGAGGGGCAGGGCGATCGAAAAGCGCTCTGTCTGGAAGTTGCACGGCAAGGGCCCCGGCTCAAAGAAGGGCAAAAGGACCGCGAGGGTCGGCAAGAAGGAGGTCTATGTAGTCAGGGTGAGGTCGATGCGCTACCACCTGAAGGTCCTCAAGGATCGCAAGGAAATCAACAACGAGATCTACTGGCACCTGTACAAGCAGGTCAACGGAGGCCACGTGAGATCGCTTGCGCACCTGCGCGAGCTGGTGAAGGAAGCGAAGGCCCGCTAGATCCCGTGCGCGTTTCTAGTGGAAAAATGTTGTATCATGCAACATTTTACGCATGAAAAATGATGCAGTTTCAAAACATGTACTTGTCTCCTTTTTAGGAGATGAATTTCATTTTTCAATTGCTTGCTTCGTGTTTTTTAAAGTTGTTCAGAATAGCTTGCCATCCGTCGCGCTGCATTTCAAGGGGATTGGTGCTTTCGGCTTCAAGTCTCCACTACTTTGGTTTCAACATCGTTATTCTTTGTGAAAGTAACTCTCACTTTTCTTTCGTCGGCAATAGTGGTGTAGCAATCAATTCGTTCCTTCTTATTTCGTCATATACACCGACAAAGTCAAAGCCAATGCTGCCATTTTTTGCTTCCATTCGGTAAAGGAATTTTCCGCCTACCCGCAAGTCATTTTCTGCCCGTGGTGTGTGCCAGTCGTCTGAAGCATTGTTCCATTTAGTGATGTGCTCTGGAGTAGTCCAAAGTTTCCAAACTTTTTCTACGGGAGCATTGATTACGGCTTGGACTGTGATTGTTTTTTTCGTGTCCATGATATTGACTATCTCCATCAGTAAATAAAAGTCTCTTTTGCTAGCGCAGCTTTTCAAGCGCGACCCTACATTTTGCAAAGTCGCTCATGCTGTCGCCTACAAAGCCCAACCCTTCTTTTGCCAGCAGCTCTTTTTTCATCGTCTTGCCACCAAGCGCATAGCCGCCTATGCTGCCATCCGACCTGATGACCCGGTGACACGGCACGATTATGGGATTCGGATTCTTGTTCAAAATCCTGCCAACTGCGCGCGACGCGCCGGGGTGCCCAAGGGCCTTGGCAATGTCGCCATAAGTGGTTATCTTGCCTTCAGGTATGCGGACAAGAATGTCGTAAACATCGCTAGCCTTTAGCTGATTTTTCATGCGATGAGAAACGGCGTAGTCATATTTCAAACTTTATGGATCTCGAGCCCGGTTTTTTCTGCCATCTCTATTATCCTGTCCTTCTGGCTCCCAAGGCCCTTGCCGTCAACTACGACGTGCGTCACCTTCTCCACGCTCTTTTCAATCATCTGGTCCAGCATCTGCTCGTCTATAGCTTCCAGGTTGTGCTTTGACGCGACAGCTGCAAGCCCGAACTCGGATCCAAGCAACAGTTTGTTGAACTTTATCGGATAGTGCGTGCCGCCAAGCGCTATCCCCACCTTGCCGCAGCGCTCGATCCCGTTATCGAGCATGGCAAGCACCGTGTCGCATATCACGCCGGCCGCGTCGCCGTCAGCCCACTGCTTTTCCGACGACCCCAGCTCCACGAACAGGACGGGCTTTTTTAGAGAAGTTGGCCCATGGTGCGTCGCCTCTATTATTATGTCATATTCGGGCACCCTGCTCCTCGCGGCGGTTATCGCCTTCAGGTAGCTCTTCTGGAGACTCGGATAAGAAATCGCTATCTCCCGCGGGTTGCCCCCGTAGGGGTTGTCGGAAAAGTTGCCGGTGCAGTGGCACGTGAGCGTCGGGATCTGGCTGTCCGACTTGTGCTTTGAGAGGAATATGAAGGAGGTGGCGTCCGGGTAGGCCCCGTCAAGGCCTTCGAGGGTCAGGAGGCTGCCAGAAGCGACATGGAGACGGACGTTTTTGTGGCGCGGCGACCTGCCATTGCCTGCGAATCCCCCGTGGGTCTTGAGGTGGCTGACCATCGTTGCGCCCGCCGGATCCTGGCTCGAAGCCACTAGGACATGGTTGCTCAATCCAGAGTGCCTGCAAACAATTGTAATTTTAGCATTATTATGTCTAAGTAAATTTATAAATTGCATCAGACCTCCGCATAGCTAACAAAATGAGCGATGGCGTAAACGATACCCAAGAGAAGGGCATCGAAGAAATCAAGCTTGATGACGATAATCAGGGTTCTGAGGCCGAGGCGCAGTCTGCCGAGCAGCAGGTAGAGGTGCCGGAGGCTGAAGAACCTGCGCCAGAAGCGCCCAGCGCGCTGCCAGCACCCGCCGCCCCGGCGCAGCCAGCTACGCCGGCAAGCGATTCCAAGTTCTTTGCGATACGCACCACCGGCGGGCAGGAGCGGGTGGTGGCAGGCCAGATACAGGTGAGGGTGAACGCCAAAAAGATCGGGATCCGCTCGGTCATGGTGCTTGACAGTTTCAAGGGCTACATCATTGTCGAGGCCCCCGATTCCAACGTCGCGTACGAAGCCTTGGCCGGCATCAGGCACGTCCGGGGCCAGATAAGGGGCGACCTCCCGTTCAAGGACATCGAAGGGTACCTTGTGAAAAAGCCGGTGGTATCTGAGCTGAGCGTGGACGACACGGTCGAAGTAATCGCTGGCCCGTTCAAGTCCATGAAGGCCAAGATAACGCGTGTCGACTATGAAAAGCAGGAGGCAACTGTCGTGTTGCTGGACTCGCCGTACCAGATACCGGTAACCGTTGACGCAAACTACCTTAAAAAGATACCACACTAGGCAAATTCCAGCACCCAACTGAACGATTAAATAAAGAAAAGTAACCAGATTCCACTGCCTCTCTAGCCGGTGTTATGATTGATTGTCGACCTGAACGTCAAGGGCAAGCGCGCCGTAGTGATAGGCGGCGGGACAGAGGGCGTCAGAAAGGTCCGCGGCCTGCTCGGGCAGGGCTGCAGGATAACCATCATCAGCAACAGGGTGAACCGCTACCTGACAGAGCAGGCGGCGCTTGGCAGGATCGAGCTCGTCAAAGTCAAACTTGGCGACGCCAAGATCCTTGACGACTACAGGGACGTATTTTTGGTGCTTGCTGCCACCAATGACCGGCAGCTGAACCGCAAGCTGGTCGAAAAGGGCCGGTCGATGGGCGCATTCGTCTACGCGGCAGACGACCCTGAGGTGAGCGACTTTTCCTACGCGTCAATAGTCAACATTGAAGGTGTGATGCAGGTCGCCATCTCCACGTCTGGCAAGAGCCCCATAATGGCGCGCAAGGTGCGCATCAGGGCCGAGCGGGTATTGCGCAGGATAATCAAAAAGGCCGACATCGAGAACGCCAAGCTGCAGGAATTCGCAAGGCAGGCGGCGCGGCCGCGTATCAAGACGGTCGGCGAGCGCAAGGAGTTCCTCTATTCGCTGATCAAAGACACGCGAATCCAGAACCTTATTAAGGAAGACAGGATTGAAGATGCTAAAAGCGCGACGCTAGAGCTGTTGCAAAAATGGGAGAGGAGCACAAAATGACGGCAGCTATCAAGACCGCACCAGCAACCGCGCCAGTTAATATCGTTAACGCGCGTGTCACCTACCGCAACGCGCCCATACACATGCTTGAAAAGTTCACGTTCAAGGACATCGACAACGCCCACAAGGCCTTCCTGAAAAAGGCAGACTTTGAAGAGTGCGTAATCCTGCAGACTTGCAACAGGGTGGAGGTGTTTGCTGCGGCCAAGAGTCCCGATGAAGCGAAGTTGCTGGAGGAGTGGGCATCGTCCGTCGGGCTGTCCGAGAAGGACTTTGAAAACGTGGAGATAAGCAGGGGCAGGGACGCGGTGATGCACCTGATGAAGCTTGCGTCCGGCCTCGACTCGCTCGTGGTCGGCGAGGACCAGATAATCGGTCAGGTGAGGCGCGCCATCGAGTTCTCACGATCTAGCAAATACGCAAGCGCCAACCTTTCCCTCGTGTTTGACAGGGCGCTCAAGGTCGGGAGCAGGGTCAGGACCGCCACCGGCATAAACAAGGGCGGAGTCTCGATCGCCTCCGTCGCGGTGAATATCGCCGAGGAATATTTCGACGAGCTCAAGGGAAGGACCATAATGCTCATTGGAACAGGAGAAGCGGCAAGCCTGGTCGCAAAGGTGCTCAAAAAGCGCGACGTTGGTTTCATGGTGGCAAGCAGGGCGCCGGAAAGGGCTCAGGCATTTGCAGACACGGTGGCAGGCACCCCCATCCCGTTTGACAGCGCGCTTGAAATGCTGCGCAAGGTCGACGTGATATTCACAGCGACCGTGGCTCCGTACAGGCTGCTCACGTTTGAAAGAATAGAGAACGCCATGAAGAACAGGCGTGAGGGCATGATGATATTTGACCTTTCAAACCCGAGGACCGTTGACGAAAGGGTCGCGACCATCCACGGCATCAAGCTCATAAACATGGACCAGATTGCCGAGCTCGTAGGCAAGAATATGCGCTCCCGCATGAAGGAGATCAACTCGGCGGAGAAGCTGATTCACGATGAAATGAAGTCGGTCGACACGATAATGAAGAGGCTAAAGGCCGAGCCCGTGGTAGTGTCGGTGTTCAAGAACGTCGACACAATAAGGGAGCGGGAACTGAAAAAAGCAATGTCGATGCTTGGAAAAAAGCTCGGGCCGGAGGAAGCCAAGGTAGTGGAGCAGCTCTCGTACGCAATAGTTGAAGGCGTGCTTTCGACCCCCATGAACAACCTCAGGAAGGTCATTGAAGAGGGCGAAAGCGAAGAGCTGATGAAAATAGTAGCCAAGTTGTTCAAGTATGAAGAAAAGCAGCAATAGCGCTTTTCCAAACGTCCGGCTCAGGCGGCTGAGAACCACCCCGGCAGTCAGAAACCTTGTACAGGAGACCAGGCTCTCTGCCAAGGACCTGATAGCGCCGGTGTTTGTGCAGGAAGGGCTAAAAAAGCCGGAGGAGATTGGCTCGATGCCCGACATCCAGAGGCTGCCGCTCTCTAGGCTCGCCGGCGAGGTCGACCGCATTCTGGACCTTGGCATCAACGCAATCATCCTGTTCGGCCTGCCGTCGCACAAGGACGCCGGCGCGACTCCAGCCTTTGACGACAAAGGCATAGTGCAAAGGTCGATAGGGCTCGTGCGCAGGCAGTTTGGCGACAAAATAGCAATAGTCACCGACGTGTGTTTATGTCAATATACGACGCACGGCCACTGCGGGCTCGTGGTCAACAAGAAAATAGACAACGACAGGAGCATCGATACGCTGGTAAAGGTTGCGGTCAGCCACGCGAGGGCCGGCGCGGACATTGTCGCGCCTTCCGCCATGATGGACGGGCAGGTGCAGGCGATACGAAAAGGCCTCGACGCGGCGGGCTTTACGGATGTCGCAATTATGGGCTACTCTGCAAAGCAGGCATCGCCTCTGTACGCCCCTTTTCGCGACGCGGCCCACTCGGCGCCGGAGTTTGGCGACAGACGCACCTACCAGATGCCTTTTTCAAACGCAAAGGAGGCGATGCGCGAAATAGAGACCGACATTGCAGAGGGAGTAGACATTGTGATGATAAAGCCGGCGATCCCCTACCTTGATCTGATCTACAAGGCAAGGCAGGTCACAAACCTCCCGATATGCGCCTACAGCGTTTCCGGCGAGTACGCTCTGGTAAAGGCGGCGGCAATGAACGGCTGGGTGGACGAGGGCGCGGTCATGACCGAGTTTCTAACCTCTATCAAGCGTGCCGGCGCCGACATGATCATAACGTACCAGGCGAAAAAGATGGCCGAGCTGCTCTCCAGGTAGTTCATGTTTTTATGGCGGCGTGCCTCTCACTGGATGATGTTTGCCGCAGACGGCAGTTCCGAGCGAGCCACCAGCATCGAGGACTACCAGAACACATGCACCGAATTCATAACCGACATCAGCCGCGACTACATGGACTGGGTGGACCGCTATCAGCTGAGCGATCAGGAAACGGCGAGAAGAAGGGCCGCGATAGGCAGCATCGTCAGGACCACCAACGACTGGATAGTGAAATACGGCAACACGATCAAAAAGGTGGACATTGTCATGAACGACGGCGTGAACAAGATGGCAGAGAACACTGCCGGCTATCCGTTCGGCTTTGACATTTTCGTGAACAGGATGAGCCGCTACACGACGCATCCGGTAGGCGAGATAGGGATGAACGTAAAGGTGACCCCGCGGCCGGGCAGGCTTGCGCGCGTTGGCAACTACCAGAAGGACCAGCTCTTGCTGATGAGCTCGAGCTCGCCGGTGAACTTTTCCCTCAGCAGGGAGAGCATGAGGGGCGCGGACATTCTTGACGACTACATCATCATAGACGCCAGGAACTGCCAGAAGCGAGACATCATTTCACTCACCGCGGTGGTGGAAGAAGTCGAAGGCGATTATGTCACAGAAAGTCGTGGATACTCGACGATAATTTTGCTCACATAGCACGTACGCTTTAAATAACGATGCAGTATCGATAGTGACCGTGCGACGGTCGTCCAGTTTGGTCTAGGACATCAGATTGCCAATCTGGTAACCCGGGTTCAAATCCCGGCCGTCGCATTTCTTCTTATTGGCTGCTGCCGCAGGCGCAAAAGCCGAACTCGTCTATCCTCTTGTCGCAGGTCGGGCACCGCTCGCCGTACTCTACCTCCCACGCGTG
>DASPGV010000002.1:0-18728 GCA_035620415.1 Nitrososphaera sp. | reverse complement strand
CGGGGTGTATGCCCTCGGGGCAGTGCAGGATCAGAATTCGCTTGCGCCCGGCACGGTCCTTTCTTCCTTTGTGCTGGACGTCGACAAGGCGTACAGCCAAGCAGTCAACACCACGCTTGAAGGCTCTCCCGGAGGAAAAATACTGAAGCCGGGCATAGAAGCAGAAAAAGGGGCTGCCGGAGACGGCGTCGTCTACCTTGCATCCTTCCACGATCTTGACAGCAGGGTCCCGGCGGGCGTCAAGGCCAAGCTGCAAGAGCTAACTAATGATTTGCTTGAGGGCAAGATCGTGGTTCCCGAAAGGCTTGAAGAAACTCCTGTCTCGGCGTAGCTGCGACGGAATTGCGCAGCTTGTTGTAGAAAATTATGCCGGTGCGCTTATCTAGGAGATGCCGACTAGCAGACACGTCCTTGAATGGGATACTTTCAAGGAAGAACCTGATGCTGGTTGTCCTGGTAGTTTCGGTAGCCGCGTCTATATCTGCAATATCGTACGAATATTCGCTTTACACATCGCAGCAGATTGAAGAACTGGCGGTGCAGGAAATCAGATCGAACAGCGACATCCAGGCCCACGATCTGGCCAACTCGTTCTCTAACAAGATGGGCGACATAGTTGATACGTTGCAGATCATTTCCCAAGCACGATCGGTGCGGGAAGGCAACCTTGAAAATGCCAAGCCAATGTTCAACCAAGCAGGCGATTCAAGCCCGGAGATCATTGACTTTTACATGTGGCTTGACAGCGAGGGCAGGCTCGTATGGCTCAGCAACATAAACCAGACTGCTTACGAGCAGTACAGGAATACGGACCTGAGCTACAGGCTGTACTTTATCACGCCCCAAGATACCCACCAGCTCTACTACAGCAGCGTGATTGATTCTAACGATCGCGTTGCAAGGCTGTACATAACCTACCCGATTCTAGGCGAGTCCGAAGAATTCAGGGGCATCGTCGCTGCCGGGTTAAGATCGGACGCCATCGGGGACTTTCTGCAAAGCCAGCTCTCGCCAAAGCTGCAAGGCGAGGTCGTGATGCTGGACAACACGGGCATCGTCCTGTATTCCAAGGACCCGCAATATGTCGGTAGGAACGTTTTTGGCATCAGGTTCCAGTCCCTCCTTGCGTCCTCCGATGTGGAAACGCTAGGGGCTATGAACGAGGGTTTCACTGATGCTCTTGCGGGAAACGAAGGCACAAAGGACGTTACCCTGAACGGCGAGAAAGCAACGTTTGTGTACAAGCCCATCATACTTGAAGGAAAGCAGTTTGGAGTTCTCTACATTCTTACTCCACATGCATATGCGTCTAATGTCGCCGGGCTGGTCGAGCAGCAAAAGAATTTTTCCTTGATGCTTATTGTGATAACTTCGGCTGCGGCGATAGGGACAATACTCGTCATACTGACGTGGAACAAGAGGCTTGAGCAGACCGTCAACACAAAGACTTCCGAGCTGACGGTGGCAAACGAGCAGCTGAAGGCTCATGACAAAATGCAGCGCGAATTCATCAACATTGCGGCTCATGAGCTCAGGACCCCTATCCAGCCCATTCTTGGTGTGGCAGAGATGCTTGAAGACGAGCTGGGCGACAAGAAAGAAGACATCAGGATGATTGCCCGGAACGCTAGGAGGCTTGAGAGACTTACGCGCGACCTTCTCGATGTCGCAAAGATCGAGGGTCAGTCGCTAAAGCTCATCAGGGAAAAGTTCAGCATGAGCGAGCTGATATCGGTCCTGGTACAAGACTACCGGAAACGGCTCGCTGATGGACATGACACCGTGATCGAATACGAGTCAGAGGGAGACATCGTTGTGGAAGCGGACAGGGAAAGGATCGCCCAAGTCATCTCCAACTTGCTTGATAATGCGCTCAAGTTTACGAAAAATGGCAAAATCGTCATTACCACAAAGAAAGAAGATGGCGGGAAGGTGAGCGTTTCTGTGCAGGACACTGGCACGGGAATGGAACTTGAAATAATTCCGCGCCTCTTTACAAAATTCGCTTCTAGGTCCCAGAGCGGCACGGGTCTTGGGCTGTTCATATCAAAGAGCATTATCGAGGCCCATGGCGGCGAAATATGGGGGAAGAACAATGAAAGTAAAGGCGCTACATTTACCTTTACTATCCCCGATAAATAAAAAAGAGGCTAGGTCCCCAGCCTAGAACATACCAAGGAAACGCTTCTTCTTTTCTTCCTGCACTGGCGCCTGGGCGACCTTTGTCTCGCCAAAGGTACTTTCCACGCCTGTGAGGACGACCATCACACGCGCCTTGCCCTTCATCGCCGGGTCGACTCGAGCGCCCCACACGATTCTAACATCCTGTGGCAGGGATCTCGTAACCAGTTCTCCTGCTCTAGTGACCTCCTCGAGGGTGATGTCGTCGCCACCGGTTACATGCACCAATGCTCCGTGTGCCATAGACATGTCCTTGACATCCAAGAGCTGTGTGTCAAGAGCCATCCTTGTCGCCTGCTCGATCCTGTCAATACCGTCGTTGTAGCCGACACCTATCGCTGCCAACCCTCTACCTTCCATGATTGCCGTCAGGTCGGCAAAGTCGATGTTGATAAGCGACGCTGTGGTTATGGTCTCGGTTGTTCCTTTGATGAACTGGCCGACCAGCTCGTTGGCAACGCCCAGTGCCTGCTGCAGCGGCAGGTTACCTGCCACCCTTGTTAGCCTGTTGTTGTCTATAGCAACGACCGTGTCACACGACCTCTGCAGACTGAGTAGTGCCTCCTTTGCCATCGTGTACCTGAAGCGCTCGACTGCAAACGGCAGTGTGACGACTCCAACGACCAGTGATCCTGTTGCCCTCTTCAGTTCATCTGCGAGTATCTGGATTGCCCCCGTTCCTGTCCCGCCCCCAAGACCTGCACATAGAAAGATTATATTCGATCCCTGCACTTCCCTGACGATTTCTGCTAGGCTTTCGCGGGTTGCCTGCATACCCTTTTCAGGATATCCGCCGCAGCCCCTACCCTGCGTCAGTTTCGGGCCGATCAGGATCCTCCTGTCTGCCTTGCTAATACCCAGATGTGCCGCGTCTGTGTTAACAGCAATCAGTTTGCCGCCAGAGATGCCTTTTGTTTTGATCCAGGATACAATGTTGCTGCCTGCTCCTCCTGCTCCGATGACAGAAACCTGTGGTTTCGCCATTTCCATTGCTGCGCGAATTGTTTCTTGTTCCATCACCGATTCCGGTGTTACGTTTGGAATTAAGTGACTCATGAGTGGCAATACCGTCTGGTATGAGTATAAACAATAGCCAGTCGCTTAAATTAATACACTATGCATAAATATATCCAGTTTGAGTCTCCAATTTTTGTAATCGCATAAACCAGTATTTTATAGTACGTATTTTCCTATTTCTAACAACCCATTAAATACAGTATGTTAACCGCCGCCACTAAAACTGCGGCGAGCTAAGAAATTATTTTCGCAGCAGTTTGAACGCGTGGTTGCCTGTCCCGGTTTTAAAATAATACGCTATCCACAGCATTGCAAGCGGCTCCAGCAGGCGCGATCCTTCAATCCCTCCGATGTCTATGGTCTCCCACCCAAACGCGGCAAGCATTTCCGTCACCAGCTTTTTTGCGCGCTCGTCATTTCCGCAGATGAACATTGTCGGCGGGCCTCCCGGAAAGTCCGGCTTGAACATGTGCGGGTTGCCGACTATATTGAACGCCTTGACAACCCGGGCTTCTGGCAGCAGGCGCTGCACAGTTTCGCCGCCGGAATCGGTGTGACCTACGGAAAGCCCTGGTGGCGCCCCTTTTGAAAAATCAAGCGGGTTCGTAACGTCGATGACGACCTTGCCGGAAAAATTCTTGGCTCCGGCCAGCTGCAGCGCGCTTGGCGTACCTTCCCACAGGGTCGCAAGCACGATAATTTCTCCAAATGACGCCGCGTCAGAAAAGCTGTCTGCAAATGCCTTGCTGGCGTGCTTTGCGGCCCATGATGCGATTTTTTCCGGGCTGCGGGTCCCAACTTTGACTGTGTGCCCGGTCGCGATAAAACTGTCAGCAAGCCTGAGCCCCACGTCTCCGGATCCCAGAATGCCGATTTGCATTACTTACAAATTACCAGTAGCTTGCCTTTATCTTTTCAATGACGCGCTCGTGCTCGGGACCCTTTCTTCTTGCAAACTTTTCCATGGCCGACAGGGGCACGCCGCCGAGGGTCGAGGCAAGCTGGGTGAAGAACCAGTTCTTTATCGGGTTGTTCTGCCCGACTTTGCCCATGAACTTTTGTATGCCGTACTTGAAGTTGTGCTGCCACGTCTTGTACATGACGCCCAGCTTCGCCGGGTCCATCGTGTTGCCGATGTCGTAAAAGTCCGACTTCTCGAGAAGGCCGATTGGCACGAACGTGAGAGGGGTGGTGGTGAACCTGCTTTCAGGCTGTTCCGTCTCAATCTCGTGGATGAGCTGGATCGTCTCCCAGCTGTCCTCAGGCGTCTCGTCGTTGTCGAGGCCCATTATTAGTGTGAAAGCGGGCACCCAGTAGTTCTCGTTGAGGGTCTTGATGCCGTTCTTGACCACCCAGTGCCACTCGTCCGGCCGATAAGGCGAGAGCTTCCTGTCGGCGTACTTGCCTATCAGCCTAATGCTGCCCGTCTCAAAGCCGCACTGGATACCAATGTGGTTGTCCGGGCCGGACTTGATTATCCGAGAAACATTGGGGATGAGCCTCTCGTCTGCTATCGCGCCTGCGAGGGTCCCGTGCGTGGGGTTTGTGTGCTCGATGCCGGTCGCCATGATGCCCTTGAACAGCTCCTCGATCGCCTCCCTGTTAGGCTGCATGTTCTTTGTTGTCCTCGGGTTGAGACCGTAGACGAAAATGTCGTCGCTGTGGATCCAGGCGTTCTTTAATCCGCCGTACTTCATGTTAATCTCAATCTCCTTCTGCACCTTCTCAACTGGGTAGTACCTTAGCGGCCTGAGTGTCACGTCGCAGAACTTGCAGCCGCGGCCGCAGCCTCGCATGACCTCTACCATGCCGTGCATGCTCGGGTTGACGATGTTTGGAATCTCATCCACCGAGGGCTCGTTCCAGTAGTGGATGAACCTGCCGTGGAGCGTCCTGTCATTTCTCACAAACTCCTTGATCTCGACTTTGAACTGGCTCTTCTTGAACGGGTTGGCGGTGTCAAACTCGCCTGCAATGAGTGCGTCAAAGAACGGGCCTGCGGCCCCGTCGATCTCTGGACCGATGCCGCCAAGCTCGCCCTCCACTATGCCGTAGAGGCCATACTCCTCGATCTTGGCAGGATCATAGTTGTACTGCCAGGTGCCGGAAGCGCCGGCAAGGACCTTGGCCTTGCTTCCTGTCCTCGCCTTGGCGGCGTTTATCCTGTGGTGAAGGTCGCGGTTGTAAAATTCGTCGTAAGACATGTGCTTGCGGCCGTAGGTGAAGGTCATAGTGACAGGTCCCATTCCAAGCGGGTCCATCTCGTACGTACCGACCACTTCGGTCTCTGACCCGATGAACTTTTCGACGTGATCCGGGTGGGCCACTACGACGTCTTCGCGGCTGTAGCCGTCCCTCAAGAGGGCGGCCTCTACCTTTCTCAGGCCGTAAGGGGCGTAATTGGCGTAGCCGCTCGTGTGGTCTATTGGGTTGCAGATAAAGTCAAACAGCACCCTCGGGGTGACCTGGTTGCGCATGACGTGGTACCAGAATGAGTTGTGGTCCCTGTTGAAGTCGAGAGCCGGAGCGCACCCAAAAAACGAAGCAAGTGAGATCCCCCGATAGGGCGACATCAAAGTGCGATCTGCGGTAAGGACTACCTTAGGATACCTTCCCACGCTCTAAATCCCTTTTTAAAAGAAAATGCTTGCAGGTGCATTAAAAGGTTTCCAATATTCTGTGGTGGTTTGTGTTAGGATTTATCGGATTCCGGCGTCCCTCTTGTCCATGAAACCCTGCAACGTGTCGTTGCCCAGCTTCTTTTTCAGGACATCGTGTATCTCCCTGACGACTCCAAAACCGTGGAAGGTCAGGGCCGTATAAAGCGAGACCAGCGACGCCCCCTTTTCGTACGCCTTCCATGCGTCTTCGCCCGAAAAGACGCCGCCGCACGCGATTATGGCAAGGTCCGGGAAAGCCCTGTGCACGTCTTCCAACAGCCGCAGCATGTAGGGAAAGAGCGGCCTGCCGCTTTCACCCGCTACTCCCCTTGCAAAATTCTTGGTAAGTTTTGCAGCCTTTGTGTCTACCGGCCGGGTGTTGCCCAGCGTAACGACTTGTCCCCCGTTTTCGTAGAATACTTTGATCAGCCTGAGCTTGGCCTCTCTTTCTTCGTCTGACGGCGGCAGCTTGACGTATGGCGATATCTTTGAACCCTTTACCTTGCCGGGAACATGCGTGTTCATCAGGTCCATGATTTTCTTTGTAAATTCTGGCGTCTGCAGCACTTTGTTGAAATCGGTGTTGGGCGATGTCCTGTTCTCCTCGAACCCGAAATCCACATAGGACGCCGTCTTGACAAGGATTTCCCTGCATGAATCCAGCACCGCGTCTTCGGTGTATGTTTCAGTAATGCCGGAAAAGTTGAGCAGGATTTTTGCATTGCCTCTCGGGCCTTCGCTGAACCTTTTCAGGTTTCTGACCGTGTACTCGAGGCCCTTGTGGGGATACCCCTGCGCGTTGACTATTGCCTCCCTCTCGTCGTCCACCACGATCCTGACCGTGCCCTCGTTCTTTGGCCGCTGCGGGTTGCCGGCTCGAGGGTTTTTCAGCACGCTCCCGGGGTTCAGGAAGCCAAAGATGTACGACGTTGGCTCGAGTACGTCGCAATTCTTGTCAAAGCCGGCAGCGATTCCCACCGGGCCTTTCAATTTATGATTGTCGATTTCAACAGCCAGCTGGTCTCCGGGGTCAAAGTATGACGCGTTCTTGCGGAACTTGTCCGTCATCTTGATCAGGCGCTCTTTTGCCTTTTCGTGCACCACTTCTGCCTGAGCGAGCTCGTCCGTGGCCTTGTGGCGGGAGTAAAGGTACCTGCGGTAAAGCCTGAAAAGCGACGGGTCCAGACTCGCCTTGAAGGTGTCTACAAGCTGCACTGTCTAGTGCCGCTATCCCACTTTGCTATATAGGCTTAATGCTGGCTGTCCTTGACGAACTGCCACAGGCTTGCATGCAGGCTGTCAAAGCGGTGGCTGTCTGAAACTTCGTACCTGACAGAGTTGCCGTACTCGTTGGAGATTTCAAGCACAGGCACGCCGCCTTGCGAGTTTATGGTGATGTTCTTTTTCGCCAGAGAGACAGACATGCCTTCGCCCTTTATTTTCAGCTCTACCAAAGCGGACCAAGTTGTCCTTTAGAGATATATCAACGCTAGGCGGTCGCAACCCGCGTTTTTGGCGCAACCCTGTTTTAGTCGTCTTCGATTCTCACGTTGTTTTTTGAGATGATTGCTGTTGGGGCGATCGACGAGGAGCCGGCAACGGCATCATCGTTTCTTTTGATTGTGCTCTTTTTCGCTCTTAACACTTTGTTACCATACCTCACAAAGACCAGCCTTGGATTATCCACAAACACCAGCAACGAGCCCGTTCTCGGGTGGACTGTGCCTTTCAGATCTTTACTGCAAAGGACAATCGCGGCCTTGGATTTTGCAATTTGCTCCATTGCGCGCTCACGATTCAAGGAACAAAATGCCAGATCGTTGCTTGTGGCCTGACCGAGGGAAGCAATGCCACCGACTTGTTTCTTTTCGTTGCCGCTTTCGCACCTGTTGACCACTATCTTGTTCCCGGCGCTGGAATTCAAGCTCTGGCCCTCCACGGTGTATTCTATGCCAGTTCCCTGCTCTGTATTGATTTCCACTATACATGACACTATGTCATCTATTCCCCATCGCCATGCACCGCTCGAGCTTGTCCAGTCCATCTCTGACATTTTCAATAATTTTCCTTTTTTATAAGGGGGAAGTAACTTTCACCAAGCCCACTCAATATAAATACGATCCATGTGGAAAATTATGTGTGAAGTCTGACGACTGCGTCAACAACGAGCACGGGTCGTGCAAGGGCATAATCAAAGAACCCGACTTGACCAAGATGTGCGCGTGTCCCTGCCACGACAGCACGTACCAACTTGTCAGGAACACTCTCGCAGTAGTGAACAAGAGCGAGCGGAACAACCCCTATCAGTTCACGCACGAAAGCGACATCTAGGCGATCTTGGCAGGTTTTTTCTTGTATGTGAACTTCATGCAAAGCAGGATCACGTTGAATGCGGCCGCTGTGGCGTTTGCGCCTATTATCACCCAGTCGCCCTTGAAAATCCCGTATACCATCCAGAGAACCGTGCCTGTCGCAAACATGCTCATAAGATAGCGCGACACATCTTCCATGCTCTTTGTCCTGTATGCCTTGAATATCTGCGGCAGAAAGCTGGAAGTAGTAAGCGCCGCTGCCGCCACACCTATCATCGATATCAAAATGTCCGGCGATAGGACCTGCTTGAGCAGAACAAACATGTATCTGATTTTTCTAGTACAGCATATTAAAACCCTGCCCCTCTACTATAGGCGGTGTGTTATCCACCGTACGCGGTATCCTCCCCTGCCGAGTTATGTCGCTACGTCATCTGTGTGATTCGCGGCGCTGCCGGGCCGCTTGCTGGTTGTGTTCGTTGACCTCGCCTGCGTAGCTTTGCACGGTTCCTGAGCCAAAAACTTTTGTAATGTGGCTCAGGTCGTGCAGTTGGATATCCGCGTCCTTCAGATCTTTTTGGTGTCTCAAACGGGCGTGACGCTTTACCCTTGCAACAAGCGAATCTATATTGCTGTCGGCGATCAGCCTCTGGCAGACTGGACATTTGGTAGAGCAGGTCTTGACCATTCTTCCGCTATTCGTGGGCAATAACTTGGTCATCAACCTGCATGTAATGACAAATAAACCTTGTTGATAAATGCCGTTCACCACTGAAAATTAGGTAACACTAGGCCTTTCTTGCTAATCAACGGATACACAATATATTTTCTGCGCCTTTCTGCATATTATTTGTAAAAATACGCCTGTTACTATGAAATGCAGTTCAAAACTCGCGAGATGATCATTTATAATAATAGGTCCGTTCCCCCGTTCATAAGAAGTGCAAGACCCATTAGAGCGTCCTGTAACGGCATACATGCACAGGAACTTTGTCTCGCTGGACGAGAACATCAATGTCGCAGCTGCCGTGGGAGAAATGCACGCCCGTCATGCCGAGACGATACTGGTGACAAGAGAGGATGTCCCGTTCGGCATAGTTACCGACAGCGACATTCTTGACAAGGTAGTGATGAAGGGAGAAGACTCTGACAGGGTGTACCTGAAGACGATAATGACGTCTCCGATTGTAACGCTGTCGTCACGGGGCAACGTCGGGCAGGCCCTGCAGCTTATGAGAATAAACAAAGTCAAGCGCATACCAATAACAGATAACGTAACAATAATAGGAATGGTCACGCAGCGCACCCTAGCGGATGCGGTCAGGACATCAGTCATTGAAACTACGTTCAGGAGCTACCGTAGCGTTATCCGGGAGCACTACAAGCCTATTCTTGGAAACCTTGGCTTCATACTCCAGTTTGCAGGCATACTGATGATCGGGCCGACATACCTCGGGACGGCGCTGGGCGAGACAGTCAGCGCGACGGGGATATTTCTTGCCGCGGTTCACCTGCTCGGGGCGGGGTTCATATTGAACGCCTATGGCGAGAAGAGGCCGCTCAACCTGAAACAGGCGTCAATCTTGATCGTCACCAGTTTTCTAGTACTGAGTCTGTTCGGGTCGATTCCGTACATGTATGTCAACCCTTTCAGGGAGGGAATTGACCCGGTGTCTTTGTTTGTCAACAGCTTTTTTGAAAGCGCGTCAGGATTTACCACGACCGGCCTTTCCCTGATAGCCGAGCCGGAAAACCTTACGCAGACATTGGGATTTTACCGCTCATATACGCAGTGGGTTGGTGGGCTCAGTTTCATCTACCTTGTAATGACCCTCTTCTATCCAGAGCGCAAGCTGAGCGCGATGAAGGGTGTGCTTGGCGGAGGCATGCTGCGGTTCAAGCAGCTACTTGTGACGGTAGGGCTGATATTTTCTGCATACACGGTGGCGCTAGTGCTATTTCTGGTTCTCGCAGGCGGCACCACCGACATCTATGCCGTCTCGCTCATCTTTAGTACCGTGACAGGCGGCGGATTTGTTCCGACGTCCGACATTGTTTCGCCCGGACAGTTCCAGATCCTTTCGGCCTTGCTAGTCGGCATGATAATTTCGGCCCTTCCCTTTGCATTCCACTACTCTGTTTTCAGCAAACAAGCGCGCACCAAGAAGCTGACCTCCGAAGTAATGCTCTATGGCATCCTGATGGCAACGTCGATTCCGATTTTTACTATCCTAGCAGCAGAGAATTGGATGCAGGGACAGACAGGCAGCTACTGGATCGCGTCAGCCTTCCACATTATCAGCGCGTCAACAAATTCGGGCTTTCAGTACATGGATGTTCAGCCGCTTTCGCTGGACGCCAAGATACATTTGATAGTCCTGATGATCATAGGCGGCACCGCTTTTTCGACTGCAGGAGGGATCAAGGTCGCAAGGATGCTAGTGCTCTTCCAACGGCTGTTCAAAAGGGGGACAACCACTGACATGCCGTCATCAATTTCCATTCTCTCAAAGCCCTACAACCAGCCTTCTGGAGATGGTGTTCCGACACGGGTGCAAGAAGAAGTTCTTACGGAAAAGAAGAAAAAAGTGACATCCGCAGAAAAACTGTTTAATGACAGGCTGCTTCGGGAATCAATAATTGTTGTATCGTCGTTTATCGTCATATCCATTTTAACGGGTGTCGTCCTTAGCAATTTATCTGGCAATAGCTTTGAAAATGGCATCTTCGAGGCAGTATCCGCGCTTACGACGACAGGCCTGAGCACCGGCATAACATCGATTGACCTTGATATATTTTCAAAATTAATGTTGGTAGCAAACATGATCGTCGGCAGGTTTGAAGTGATCGCGGTGCTCTACATCTTCCTAGAAAGCCTAAGGCGATAAGATTTGGCGTTCATGACATAGGTCAAAAACTGACAGCAGTTATATAGCAACGGCTGGCACCCCATTTCATGGCGCAGCTTAAGGACTTGGTCGACGGCATTGTCGTTGGCTCTGGATCAGATTTCATCGTGATACAGAAGGGCAGGAAGCGGCTCTTATTGGAATCTACGTCATTCAAGATAAAGGAGCTCAAAAGCTCGACAACGCCGTACGGCTCTCAGATAGACTAGCCGGCAACAATTTTTGTTGACTTGGTAGACATTAATTGAGCACACACTTAAATTGAGTTGGTGAAATAATCCCATCGTCTTTGACGCAAAAGGCTACTGTAGAGGTTGCAGCTGCGCAGCAAAAATCATCAAAGGGGAGGGTCAGGTACGACAAGAAGGCAGAATCAGAGTTCTTTGTCGATAATTCTGCTCTGGCAGGCTTTACCACCGAGCGCATCCTATACATGGCCGTAAGGGAGCTTATCGAAAATTCGCTTGACTCTTGTGAAACCGAGCACATATTGCCCAAGCTGTCGCTGTCACTCAAGATGAGCGACCAAGCAAACGACCTGTGGACTATAACCTGCGAAGACAACGGCATAGGGGTGCCTGCTGACAAGGTGCCTGTCGCGGTATGCTCGTTCCTGACTTCTGGTAAGTACGTCGAAAAGCAGCAGCGCGGCCTGTTCGGAGTCGGCCTGAAAATGATAGCGGCATTTTCTACCAAGGACACCATCCATCCTCTCAAGGTGTGGTCAAAGTCGCTCGAAGAGGGCGGAGAAAACTATTTTGAGCTTAGGACAGACATCAGCACCAACAAGCCTATCGTCCTTGCGAAAAAGGCGGTCAAGGGCGAGGAGAGCAAGATAGTAGGCGACTCTGGGTTCAGGGTTGAAGCGGTGCTTCACGCAAAACTTTCCCCGATTACGAGGAACAACATAAAGAGCAAGATCAACGAATACATCAGCCAGACGAGCGTGGTCAACCCCTACGCCATCATCGAGTACGAGACTGACGAGGGAAAGGTCACGTTTGAACGAAGGACCGAAGTGATGCCGCAGCCCGCAAAGGAAGTGCTGCCACACCCTGCTGACATGGATCTCCAGACTCTGAAAAAGGCGATAATGAATTTCATGAACAACAAGACGACGGTGCAGGGTGTCCTGTCGGCGTCGTTTCAAAAGATGTCGAGCGAAAAAGCTAAAGACATCATTGCCAAGGCAGGGCTGGAGAACAAGCCGGCCGACAAGTACTCCGAGCACGAGCTCATCGAGATAGTAAAGATGTGCAAGCACACACCCTTCCAGCAGGCAAATACGGATCACCTGAGCCCTATAGGTGAGGGGATCCTTACCACCGGCATGACCTCCGAATACACCATCGTCACCACCAAGGAGGCCGTCCCTGCGGCGGAAGTTGCTAGCGCGCCTGGAGTCCAGCGCCCGCAGATTTCAGTCAAGATACTAAAGCCGTCGCTGACTGCATACGCTTCGCGCACCTGCGTCATTAACAACCGCCCCACCATCGTGGAATGCGGCATCGCGTACGGCGGCGACATACCGTCGTTCAAGCTGTACAGATATGCAAACAAGATTCCACTGCTGTACGACGAAGGATCGGACGTCGCAAGAGAGGTTGTATCCGAGGTGCCGATAAACAGGATGGGCATTACAAAGCAAGAGGCAAAAGAGTTTGCAAACGGCGAGGTGAAATCGGATAGGGCCGTCGAGCTACTGCCGTTGCACATATTCTTCCACATATGCTCGACAAAGATCCCTTACAAGACTGCGGGCAAGGAGAGCATCGCATCTGAAGGTGAGCTGAAAAAGTACATGAAATACTGCCTGTCAGAGCTCTATCGCAAGGTGAGCGCGCAGATCAGAAAAGAGATGCGCATGAAAGAGGCGGCTAGCAGGCTGAACCTTTACAAATACTACATTCCTCTGGTTGTAAGTGCGATTTCCGAGTCTATAAAAGTCGACTCATTTAAGCTCGAGCAGGCGTTCACCGAGCTTGCAGAAAAGCACGTCAGGATCGAGCAGCTGGCTCATGCCCCCGTTGAAGAAAAGGAAGACAAGATCACGAGCGAACGCCTCGAGGAAGAGGTGGAGGAGGCCGTCGAGATCGACGGCGAACTTATCAAGCCAGACAAAGAGCAGATTGCAATCAACGCTGCCAGGAAAAAGGGCAAGCTCACAAAACCAAAGGCCAAGAAAGCGCCTGAAACGCCGCAGAAAGAAGAAAAACAGGTGACTCTGGATACTGTAATTGAAGACAAGCCAAAGGGGAGGAAGAAAGCGAATGCCGGCAACTGACAAGCGACACCAAGAAGTGGTCAAAAAGATCAGGCAGATAATGAAGGACGTCAGTGCCGACCTTATGGTTCAAAAGACGATGCCGGTGCTAAACGTCCCAAAGGTGGGCTCTGACAACACTGTCTGGTCTGACGAAAAGAGGATGCTCACTATTGGCGACAAGACAGTCGGCATTAGCCCCGACAGCACCAAAAAAATCCCCACTTTTACCCAGTATCTCGTAATGGCAAACGCAGTCCGCAAGCTGCTGGACGAAGAAATGGAGAGCACCATAAGAGGCATGTACTACGCGACCTTGAGCACGGTGGGCGACGAAAAGAACAAGCAAAAGTTCTGGGCAGGCCAAGAAAATTCTGACGACGCGATCAAGGCAATAGAACTTTTGACAGGCGTCCCCAGGGAAGAGTTCTCTGTCACCTCAAAGCCAAAGGGGATGATCTCCGGGCCGATCACCCTCAGGGTTGGAGGCGACGTAATAGACTGCAACCTTGGCAGCAGGGCAACTTCGCAGCTTATACCGACCAACATCCGCGACGTGGAGATAATGAAGGTCAAGGCAGACTTCGTCATGGTCGTTGAGAAGGACACTGTGCTCAACAACATCCGGAAGTCAGGGTTTATCCAGAAATATAACGCTATACTGATGACAGGATCGGGCGAGCCGGATAGAGCGACCAGAATGATGGTCAAGGCCCTCAACGAAGATTGGAAAAAGCCCGTCGTGGTGTTTGCAGACGCCGACCCTTGGGGCCTTGGCATAGCACTCCGCTATAAGATCGGAAGCGAATCGCTCAGCTACGACAGCGACAGGCTAGTGACGCCCGACGCAAAGGTGCTCGGAATGATGTTCTCTGACATTTACGAATATAACATACCGGAGGTAGCGAGGCTTGCCGCGACAGACGAGGACATCAACAGGGCAACTGATATGAAGAAAAAGCCGTGGTTCCAAGATAAAAAATGGCAGAAGGAGCTCGACCTGTTCCTGAAGAAGAAGGAGAAGTGCGAGCTGGACGCGTTCTTCAAGCACGGCTTCAAGTATCTGGCAGAGGTCTACCTGCCCCGCAAGCTGCGCGAAGCTGGCGTCATCTAAGCCAAGGTGTCTACAGGCTCGCCGGTTGGCAGCGGAGCGTCTCTTTCTACTCGATACTTGAACACGACGGGGTAGTCCATCCCTAAGATGACGTTCCTGCCGACGGCAATTATCTTTGACTTAAGCACGTCGAACCTCCAGTCATAGTGACCCCACACCACAACCTTGTCGTCGCTCTCTTTCATCACGTGGCCGACGTGCTCTTCGTCCTGCGTCCTCACGCCCTTGTTAAAGAGCGACTTGGGGTATTTCCCCTCGTAGGTCGCTAGGTCGACAGGTTCGGGCAGGTATACAAATGGTGCGCTATCGGCAGGCAGCGGGTCTTTCCTGTCAACCCTGTATTTTCTGGCAATTTCGTAAAACGGCAGGTCTACAAGCACGTTGCCTGCGACAAACCTGATCGCAGACTTGGGTATGTCGTACCTGTCGTTCGTCTCCCTTACAACATGGCCGACATGCGGCGAATCCAGCGCCTTGACTCCCTTGTTGAAATACTTGTCCGATACTAGGGTATCTAAAATTCTTTTTATTATTTATCGATTTGCAAAATATTCTTTAACTACTGCTAAAATCTATCAACTGTTGCCTTTATCGCTTGATCTTGGGGGCAGCGCGATCAGGATCGATGTTCGCACGAGCAAAAGGGCAAGGAGGTTCCAGATTGTTTCCAGTATCAACGGCGTCGAAGCGATCGTGCCGCCAGACTACAACGCAAAAGATCTTGAGAGCTTTGTTTCTTCAAAGCGCGACTGGATAATCAAGATATCACGCTATTACAGCAGGCTGAAGGAGCGATGCGGCGGGCTCGAGCCGGGCACGATCTATTTTCTTGGCAACAAATACCGGTTCAATGTCGTAAAGGACAGGCAACGTTCAGTTGTTGTTTCAGACGCAATGAAAGTGGTGACCTTCCATGTGATTGACAGGCGCAGGCACAAGCAGGATATGGAAGAGTGGTACAGGGAGCAGACAGGCAGGATAATAGCTGAGCGTGTCCCGGCGCTTGCAGGCAGGCTTGGCCTGAGGTACAACAAAGTGTCGATAAAGAGCCAGAGGTCAAGGTGGGCCAGCTGCTCGAAAAAGGGTAACCTGAACTTTAACCTGCTCCTGGCGGCGGCCCCGCCAGAGGTCATCGACTATGTCATCATCCACGAGCTCATGCACCTAGTAGAGCTGGATCATTCGCCGCGGTTCTGGCAGCTGGTGAAAGAGGCAGAGCCGGAATACAAAAAGCACAAGGAGTGGCTTGCCAGCTATGCGCCTGTGATAAAGATAGGCTAGTACAAAGTTTATAGAACTGGCAGCTTGGCATTTCACATAAGATGGATGTTGAAGAGCGGCTTGCACTAGTAACGCGGGAGCCGACCGAGGAGGTCGTGACGGCTGACGAGATGCGGGCGCTGCTGCAGGCAAAGGCGCACCCAAAGCACTACATCGGCCTGGAGATATCCGGTGCGCTCCACCTTGGCAGTCTCGTGCTGACGGGCTTTAAGATAAACGACTTTATCAAGGCCGGCATCTATACCACGGTCTTTCTCGCCGACTGGCACACCTACATCAACGACAAGCTGGGAGGCGACTGGGACAAGATAAAAAAGATCTCGCAGTACTATTCGGAGGCGTTCAAGCTCTTCTGCCCCGGAGTCAACATCGTCCTTGGCAGCGACCTGTACAAGCAGACGGACAACTACTGGGAAGACTTTGTGCGCTTTTCCAAGCACATGACGCTTGCCCGGACCATGCGCTCGCTCACCATAATGGGGAGGAGCGAGGCGGAGAAGAACATCGACCTCTCTCAATTATTGTATCCGCCGATGCAGTCAGTAGACATCAAGGCACTCGACCTTGACATCGTGCACGCCGGCATGGACCAGCGCAAGATCCACATGCTTGTCCGGGAGATATTCCCTAAGCTCGAGTGGAATGTGCCGGTGATTGTTCATCATCATCTGCTGCCGGGCCTGTCAGAGCCTGTCAGGGCCGGCCTTGTCGAAAACGAGGCGGAAGATGCCAAGATCTCGAGCAAGATGAGCAAGACCAAGCCGTCAAGCGGGATACTGGTACACGACGACGAAAAGACGATCAGGGACAAGATTGCCAAGGCGTTCTGCCCTGTTGGAGTCGCAGAGGGCAACCCTGTCTTGGAGCTGGCGCGGTACATCGTCTTCCACCAGTTCGGTGAGTTCACGATAGACCGGCCTGCCAAGTATGGCGGCAGCACGACATATTCCAGCTACAATGATGTAGAGCGCGACTTCGTGGCGAAAAAGATACACCCCATGGACCTGAAGAGCGCGACCGCGACCTACGTCAACAAAATAATCGAGCCGGTCTACAAGCACTTCAAGGGAAGAGAGCCCGAACTGTAGCTATCTTACTTGCTTTCTGGCAGCTTCGATGATCTTGGTCACTTCGCTTGCAGGCGTTTCCTTGTCCATCGTGATGTAGTAAAAGTGCTCCTCGCTTGCGATCGTGAGTATCTTGACCTTCTCGTTTTCCGTGAACGTATACTCGGTCCTGCCTATCGACCTTTCAAAGTTCTTGCGGAGCTGGTTCCTCGTCGCTTCGATAAAGTATTCGTTCCTTGCTTCGTCCTGCCTGAGCAGCGGCACCACCCCCTTGCGCAGTCCGCCGGCCATCGTGCGGCCAAACTTGTTCATGATGCCGGCGTAGCGGATGCGCGGCGATATCGCGAGGATGCTGCTGCATTTATCCTTGTATTTTGCGGTCTCCGGGTCAGCCTGAGGCCTTGACATCAGGTAATTTTAGAAGACAGGTAATATATGAACTACTGTCTAGCGCATAGTCTTCAGTATGATTACAGTGTTGGTGTCAGACACGCCCTCTATCTTGCGAATGTCGTCTATGCATTTGTTGATCTCGGCTATGGCCGGCGCTGCGATAATCGCTGCAATGTCGTACTGGCCGGTTATTTCATAGACCACTTCGACTCCGCCCAGCTTCATCAGCCTGCCGGACACGGCAGACGTGTCCGCGGTCGAAGCCACGGAGATAAGCGTTATGGCGCTTGTCTTGTCGCTCGCCCCAAGCTCTATCGTAAATCGCTTGATGGCGCCGCTGTCCACCAAGTTCTTGACCCTGCGGCGGACCGCCGACTCGGACAGCCCTATTTCGTTTGCAATCTCGACAAACGCCTTGCGCGAATCTGCCTGCAAAATGCGGATTATCTTCTCGTCTGTATCGTCTATGTTAGCTGACATTCCTTCTCTTTTCCTCGCTAGTTAATACAGAGTCCATTATATCAACTGCGCGGGAAACCGTCGTTTCGTCCATCACAAGTGGCGGAAGGAGTCTTATGATGTTTCTTCCCGAATATAACATCAGCAATCCGTTGCGAATTCCGTCATACAGCACGTCCTTGACCTCGAAGCGGAGCTCCACGCCTAGCATCATGCCGAGGCCCCTCACTTCCCGGATTATCTTGTGCTTCTCCTTCAGCCGGTTCAGGTTCTCCTTAAAGTGCCTGCCCACCTTGGCCGCGTTTTCGACCAGCCTGTCGTCTGTCAGCGCTTCGAGCGTCGCCGTTCCGGCGGCGCACGCAATCGGGCTTCCGCCAAACGTCGATGAATGCTCGCCAAGCTTTGTCGCCTCCATTATCTCCGGCTTTGCCAGTATTAGCCCCATCGGGATTCCTCCGGCTATGCCCTTTGCAAGGCACATGATGTCCGGCGTTGTGTTCCAGTTCTGCCCTGCCCACATCTTGCCGGTCCTGCCGAGCCCTGCCTGTATCTCGTCAAATATCAGGATGATGTTGCGCCTGTTGCAGATCTCCCTTATCCTTGGCAGCAGGTCGTCTGGCGGCACGATTATTCCGGTCTCGCCCTGTATCGGCTCCAGGATCACGGTTCCTGTCGTGTCGTCGATCACTTCTTCCAGCTTGGAAGGGTCGCTGTAGGGAACGAACTTGACCCCGTCCAAGAGCGGCATGAACGACCTGCGATATTTCTCGTTGTAGGTGACTGAAAGAGCGCCAAAGGTCTTGCCGTGGTACGCGCCGTTCATTGCTATTATGCCGTGCTTGCCCGTGTATTTCCGCGCAAACTTGAGCGCGCCTTCCACCGACTCGGCTCCGCTGTTTGTAAAGAACATCTTGCCAAGGCCCGGCGGCGCTATAGTCGACATTTTTTCCATGAACTTGAGCCGCACATCGTTGTAGACTGACATGTGTGCAGTTATCAGCGTGTCCGCCTGTTTTTTGATGGCAGCGACAACCCTGTCGTTGCAGTGTCCAACTAGCGCGACGCCGTAGCC
>DASPGV010000001.1:0-8523 GCA_035620415.1 Nitrososphaera sp. | reverse complement strand
GAACTCGTTCTTTTTGCCAAACACGGCGTCAAACACTGCCACGGTGTTGTTGACGGATATCCCCGACGCAAAGAACATCAGGAAGAAGAACTGCCGCACCTTTTCGCGCAGCTTTTCCGGGTTGCCGTTCCAGACTTGGTTAATGACTATAAGGTAGCCTCCGGGCCCCATCAGTACGTACATCACCACAGAGATGAAGGGCACCCAGCCCACGGTGTAGAGCTCGTATTCCATCCCAAGCAGCATCGGGAATATCAGGAACTGCGCGAGAAAGAGCGGGTTTGCCGCGTGCCTCGTGAGCTGTATGAACGCCTGCATCTTGGTGTCGACAGGCGCCTTCCTGTTGAACATCACGTCACTCAAGAGCTTGAGCGCCACCTGTATAGACCCCTTCGCCCACCGGAACTGTTGGCGCTTTGCCGCGTTCATCTGCACCGGGAGCTCGGCGTCTACTTCGACGCCTTCAAGGAACAGGCACCTCCAGCCCTTCATCTGGGCCCTGTAGCTAAGGTCGAGATCCTCTACAAGCGTTGTGGTGTGCCAGCCGCCGGCGTCTTCGATGCAAGACGTCCTCCAGACGCCGGCCGTGCCGTTAAAGTTCATGTAAAGGTGCGTCAGGCTCTTTGCCTTCTGCTCTATCAAAAAGTGGAGGTCGAGCGACACCGCCTGCGCCTCCGTCAGGGTCGAGTAGTTCTCGTTGACGTGCCCCCACTTGCACTGCACGAGGCCGAGCTTTTTGTCGGCGAAAAAGTGCGCGACCGCCTTTTTCAGGAACCACGCCGGCGGAATAAAGTCGGCGTCAAATATCGCAACAAACTCCCCCTTGACGTGCTTCATGCCTTCCTTGAGGGCGCCGGCCTTGTAGCCGGACCTGTCGGTCCTGTGCATGTGCACGATGTCAAAGCCCTTGAAGTGGTATTCGTCGACTATGGACTTAATAAGTTCAACAGTGTCGTCGTCAGAGTCGTCAAGCACCTGAATGTGCATCTTATCCTTCGGGTAGTCGATCCTGCAGACCGCGTCTATCAGGCGCTTTGCCACGTACTTTTCGTTGTATAATGGCAATTGTATCGTGACTACAGGTAGGACCGCTGGCAGCTCTACCCTCTTACGTATCGTTTTTTCATGCCTGATGTTGTTGCGGGACTGGTACGCAAGGTAGTAAAAGTTCAGCACGTATACCAGCAGGATCCAGCCAATCATCAAGAAAACGACGTATAGAAACGGACCTGGACCGTACATGGTATCAGCTCTCGGAACGAGTGATACCTTGCTATCTATTTATAATTTCTGACTAACCCTTCTTGAAGATCTTTACAGCTTGAGGGGGGCAGACGTTCTCGCATGCCATGCAGAATATGCAGTCCTTCTCCCTTATCATGAAGGCCTTCTTGTCCGAAGCAGGGTGGCCGGGCGTTTCGAGCCATTCGTAGACGTTAACGGGGCACGCTTCGATGCACGCGCCGTCGGCGACGCAGATGTCAAAGTCGATGCAGACGTAATCGCCCCAGATTCCAAGCTGGCCGGGCGCGTCGTACGGTCCCCATACCTTGATCCCCTGGAAAGTTCCGACTTGCTGCCTTGTTTCTTTGAACTTCTGATCGATAGGCCCCTCCACTTTGCCGTAGCTTGTGCCGGTGCCGGAGAGCGAGATCGTAGTTGCGCCGGCTCCGCCTGCCGCAGGCGCGCTTGGTGGCGGCATCTGGGGCGTGGCTGCCTGTTTTGGTGCTGCTGATGGTCCTGCAGGCGGTGGTGCCGTCGCGCTGCGCGCCTTGGGGTTCTTTGCCATTGGCGCAAGCTCCTCAAGTTTCTTGAGCGCCTGCTCCATAGTCAGCTTCTCCACCTTTTGCCAGTGGGCGATCATCTTGTCGCCTATCTTGGTATTTCTGATAATAGTATCGATTATCATCTTGGCGTTCTGGTCCGCCTTTTGCCGGTAGTTCTTTATCCAGTATGGATCGCCAAAGTATTCCAGCTGCCTTATCTGGTAGATCAAGTCGACGACCTCGCCGGTGACAATCTCGACCGTGATGTTGAGGTCTGCCGACAACTCTTCGTGCGTAATTGAGTCCTCACCCTTCTCGGTCCACTTGTGGGTGATGTAGATCCTGTCCGCGTGGGTGTCCATCTTGAAGCCTGAGCTGCGAAGGTCGTTCATAATGCTTGACACCTCTGATTTTTCCGTGATCTCGACAGGTATCCTGTATATCCCCAGTTTGTTTCCGTGCAGCGGGTAGACGCCCCTCTTGGCGACTTCGGACAGCATCGTCCAGACTCTGTCCTTCAGCAAGGCAGACATCAATCTACCTAAAATTTACATCTCCTAAAAGGATTTCGCTTTTACTCGTCGTCCGGGCACGTCATGTCCCGGATCGCCTTGTATTTCGATTCCATTTCTTCCGCCATTTTCGTGACCTGGTCGAGCGTGTATTTTTCCTGCGGAAAGTACCACCTGATTCCGACCCTGTGGCCGATCCCGTCCATGTCGTGGATCATGCCCCTGTCGGCCTCCACCCCGTAATTTTCGTCAAGGACGCGCTCGCGAACCTCGAGGCCCCTCTTGGTCTTGTCCTCGAGAACTAGGTGTGGGCCGGCGTCATAGATAAAGTAGAACTGGCCCTTCTTTACGAGGTTGCCTTGCTGCATCAAAAATAGAAGGGAGGGAAGGTCTTATTTCTCTATCGGGTTCCCTATCATGTTACCCCACTCGGTCCACGAGCCGTCGTAGTTGCGCACCGACGGGTAGCCGAGAAGGTATTTCAGCACGAACCAGGTGTGCGACGAGCGCTCGCCTATCCTGCAGTAAGCGATCACGTGCTTGTCCGGCGTCACACCTTTTCCTTCGTACAATGCCTTCAGTTCTTCCAGTGTTTTGAAGGTGCCGTCGGCGTCCTTGACCGCCTGCGCCCAGGGGATATTCTTTGCGCCCGGTATGTGGCCTCCCCGCTGCGCGTGCTCTGTCGGGTACTCTGGCGGGGCTGTTATCTCGCCGGAAAATTCCTTGGGCGACCTCACGTCCACAAGCACCGTCTGGTCCATCTTTTCTATTGCGCGCCTGATGTCCGGCATGTATGCCCGCACGCCTTCGTCGGCCGGCCTTGCAACGTATTTTGTAGGCTGTGCCGCCGGCTCGTCCTTGCTGTAGTCGCGTTTTTCCATCTCCCACTTTTTCCTGCCGCCGTTCATTATCCGGATGTTCCTGTGGCCGTAGTACTGGAAGACCCAGAACGCGAACGCCGCGAACCAGTTGTTAAAATCGCCGTACATTACAAGTCCGGTGTCCGGCGTCGCACCTACCCGGCTCATCAGCGCTTCGAACTGTTGCTTGCTGATAATGTCGCGCCTGACGGGATCGTTGATGTCCTTTTTCCACCAGACAAGGTGGGCGCCCGGCACGTGCCCCTGCCTGTACGCGCTTTCAGGATCGTAGTCAACTTCCAAAATCCTGATGTTATTGCTGTTCAGGTTGGTTGCAACCCAGTCGGTCTCGCAGAGGACCTCAGGGTGAGCGTATGCACTACTCATACGTTTGATACCTCACGCACCTACTTAAACCTCTGCCAAAGGCATTTAAGAACTGGACTGCCGTCATAGCGGTGCAGTCAATGGCGCCAAACATCCGCAGCGTCGGCATAGTAGCAAAGAAGGAGAACAGCGAAGCAGAGGCCGCCGCAGCCAGAGTCGCCAGGCTGCTGTTAAAGAACAAGATAAAGGTATACACGGTGCTTCCGCTCAAGACGGACGGCGCGACTTCAGTCGAGCAGGATGAGCTGAAGGACGCAAAAATTGACCTCGTGTTTGCGGTAGGAGGCGACGGCACCACCCTCCGGGCGTTCCGCGCCGCGTCGCCCAAGGTCCCGCTCTTTAGCATAAACAGCGGCGGCCACAGGGGCATCCTGTCCGAGGTCGGGGCCGACTCGATCGAGCAGGCAATCCGCGCCATACTCGCCGGCAAGTGCTTTTACGATTCAAGGATCAGGATCCGGGCCTTTGTCAACGGCAAGGCCTTCCCGCCGGCGCTAAATGACATTCTGATAACTAGGGTGAGCCTGACGAGGACTCCGCTCGTGTCTATAAAGCTGATGGGCGACGAAATAAAGCAGAGGATGGACGGGATCGTGGTTTCGACTCCCACCGGCTCGACGGGACATTCCTTTTCAATAGGCGGCCCTGTGCTCCACGAAGGCATGAGCTGCCTTATCCTGAGCCCGATTGCGTCGGTCAACAGGATGCCGCAGCTGGTGATCCCGGTGGAAGACATTGTCATCCAGAGCTCGCACGAGTCGCACGTCATAATCGACGGGCAGGAGACTTTCAGGGTAGACGCCGACAAGCCGATCAGGATATCGCGTTTTTCTGACGACGCAACGTTCCTGCGCCTCCAGAAAAAGGGAATGAGGCAGCTGTCCAAGCTTGGGTTCTCAAAGTTCGAGTTCTAGGCACGCGCTTGACGCGGGCGCCTTTTACGCCGGCATCCCGTTCCTCTCGTCCGGCAGGTACTGCACCACCCAGGCCATCTTTGACGAGGTAAAGCACATAAAAAAGTCGCACGGCGCAATTGAAGTATTGCTTGAAATCGGCAGTCTGGAGATAATCGACCCTGACAAAAATAATATTGAAAAGGCAAGAGCGGCTTCAAAAAAGACCGGCGACTACCAGAAGCTTTCGCAGGCCGACTTTTCCATAATCGCGCTCGCTCTGCAGTTAAAGATAAAGTTGCTGACAGACGACTATGCTGTTGCAAATGTTGCAACATCGCTGAAGATCCCGGTCGAGTCAAGCTCGAGCAAGGGCATCAGGGAAACAAGGAAGTGGATCGCCTACTGCAGCGCCTGCGGCAAGGCGTTCGGGCCTGCCGCAAAAGAGTGCCCGCTGTGCGGCAACAAATTGAAGCGAAAATACAAGGTTACCTGACTTCGTCCTGCTCAAAGAGCGTCCGCTGCACGACCTTGCTAATACTGTTGGGAGAGTCCAGTATCTTGCGTACCCGCTCTGCCCTTGCAAGCCCAAAGCCCGGTATCGTGGCTAGCTCTGCCGCAGACGCATTGAGAGCCCTCTTTGGTGTGTGGAATTTTTCAAGCATCCTGGCTGCGAGCTTTTCTCCCACGCCGGGCACCGACGAGAGCACGGAGAGCTGCTGTATGTAGACCGGGTTTTCCTTCTTGATCTTTCTCAACAGCGGCCCTGTTGCCTTGCCTTCTCTCAGGCTCTTGTTCACGAGAGTCACCAGCAGCTGCGCTGTCTGGTCAGCGGATGGCGTGTGTATTATCGGGATCCGGAATTCTGTCGCGACGGTGGCAAGCGCGTCGTAGGCAAGGGGCATGCGCTCTGCAAGGCGCTTGCCGTTCTCCGCATCTTCGGGGATTTCCGCAAGCTCTGTTATGTTTCCCTGCACGACTAGCAGCGGCTTTTGGTAGTGCTTGACAAGGTCAGAACATTGCAAAAACAACCGGCCGTCATAGATCGAGCTGACAAGGTCGCGCACAGTCTTGCGCTCGACGGCAGTCTCTGGCGAAACGATATAGTCGCCCACCTTCAATTGCGCAAAGTCAATGACCGCGCCGGCGTTCTTCAATAATTCAGGGATGCCGCTGCTCTTCTCCCTTTCGTCGACGACTATTCTGACAGGCACGCCAGAATTGAGCGTGCCCCACCCTATAATTTTTTATTCGGCCTTGGGCTTGGGTCCCGCTCCGCCGGCCGGGCCCGTCGCGCCGCCCTGCATGCCGCGGATCATTTCATTGATCTTGGTTTCGACTTCCTTCAGGTTCTCCTTCACCCTTGTCTCCTGCTTGCCCAGCACCATCACGCGCGTGTTTGACAGCTCTTTCTTTTCCTCCAGCTCTTTCATCACTTCTTCCTTCTTTGCCTTGATCAGAACCGAGCCGACGTTCTTGTATATTGCGTCGTCGGGGCCGGCCTTTTTCAGCTCTTCAAGCGCGCGGTCGGTTTCCACGGTTTCGACCTCCAGCTGCTGCTTTTGCATCATTATCGCCTGCAGGTTCTGCTGGAGCTGCTGCAATCGAGAGACCTGCTCTCTCAGCCACGGGGGAAGTTCCTGATCACTCATAAACTGCAGTTATTCGTACTCCAGCCTATAAAATCATAGCGTTATGCACTTGTAGGCGGCGTCCGCCAGCCGGATATAAGAGTTGACGCTTGCGCGCAGGGACGCAATGTCATTTGTTTCGATGGTAAAAATAATGTCAGAGTTTTTCAAAGAAATTTCTGTCCTGCCCTCGGCCTTGGGCAGGCGCTTTAGGTCGGGTGCAAGCGCGTCGCGAATTGAAACAGCAACGCGCCTTGATCTTGGTGATATTTTGATTTTAGCTCTGTAGCTTTTCAAGGTTGACGTCATACGCCCCTGCCGCGACTTTGAAATTGCACTTGGGGCACGCCCATATACCTGCCGCCAGCCTGCCGAACCTGAGCGAGCCGCACGACGGGCACCGCCGCTTTTTGTGCAGCGTCCGGTGGACCTTGCCGTAGCGCTTGCGCACCGTGGCGCCAAACTTTATGCCGAGACCCTTCAGGTTTGTCGAGCCCTTCTTAACCACTCTTTGCCAGCTCCTTCAGTCTTGCCCGTACCTGCTCTCCTTTAATTCTTGCTGTCTCGGCCGCCTTTTTCAGCTGGTCGACGGTGAACCCACTCGGGTACCCCTTCTGGATCGCGCAAAAGCCGTCCTCTGCAGTGGTTATCGTTATCCTTGCGTCCATGCAGCCTTCCTCCTCTGTGCTCGGGTCTACCAGCACGTGATCGCCGATCCTTGCCGCGGTTATCGACACCGGTATCGTGGTGAACGGCATCGGCCTAGTCTGGCCCGTGTCGACGACCTTGTCGTCCTTCATTTCGAATACCGGCAGCTTGGCTGTCAGGAGCGACGATACGACAGCGTACGAAGTCGCGTCGAACAGGTTTCCGTCCGCGTTGAGCACGCTGCAGTCCACGAATATCGTGTAGACTATTTTGCCCGGCACGAGCGCCAGCTGGCCGAGGTTTATCATTTCCGATTCCCTGACTCCCCTGTCGACCACCCTTGCCAGCTCGATCACCTCTTCGTCCGGCGGCCCCGGCTCGGCGTGTGGCGACGCGGTCGGGAGCACCTCAGCAGTCACGATTAGGGCGCCCTTGTCCTCGAGCCCCTCAAACGGCTCTCCCGTCTCCACCTTGATGCCTGCAATCACTTCAGAATCGCCCAGCTTTACGCGCGCGGATCCGTTGGCCTTCTTTATGACGTCGACTTCGATTTCAAGCGGCCTCTGCTCGGTAAAGTCCCTGTCGTCGAGCCTCTTGCCCCTTGCAAGCGAGTCTAGCATTGCCTGCTTGCGCAGGTGTTCCACTATTATGGTAGATCTCTTTGACGAGCTCATTGTGATGCCTCCTCCTTCACTTCGGTTTCATTGCCAAAGTACTTTTGCATGAGCGCCTGCTTCTGGATCTCATAGACCATCTTGCAGCCGCCTATCGCCTTGTCGAGGCATTCGTTGAACTGATCGGCAGTCAGCCTGCCGTCCAGCTGCAAAAGCGTCACCTGGTCAAGGCGCGGCAGATATGCCACTGGCATGTCGGCGCCGCCCTCCTTGTCCTCTGTGTCGTTGATGTCAAGGACGATCTTTTCGTCGACCTTGCCTGCCGCGCACGCGGCCACAAGGTCACGCATGTTGATGCCGGCGTCAGCAAGCGCCACCGCGGCCGCGGTGATTCCCGCGCAGCGTGAGCCGCCGTCTGACTGGAGCACTTCGACAAAGACGTCTATTGCCGCCCTGGGATAGTCCTCGAGCATCAGCGCCGGCTCGAGCGCCTCGCGCATGACTTTAGAAATCTCGACCTCCCTCCTCGAGGGTGCCGGGTTCTTGCGCGTGTCAGTCGAGAACGGCGACATGTGGTACCTGCAGCGGAGCACACACCTGTCCGACTGGGCAAGGTGCTTTGGGTGCACTTCGCGCGGCCCGTACACAGCCGCCAGTATCTTGTTCTTTCCGAATTCAATGAACGCAGAGCCGTCGGCGTTCTTCACCGTGCCGACGGTTATCTTTACTTCGCGGAGATCGTCAATGCCCCGCCCGTCCGTCCTTTTTCCGTTTTCATCTATCAAATTTCTTGTTTGAGTCATTTTTCATCTACCTCAAGTTCTTCTTCAACTTCTTCCACGGCCGTTTCGACTTCTTGTTTCGGATCGCCACCTATTGGAGCGCGCGATACTTCCTGCTGCGCCGGAGGAGTGTCCGGCACGTTCAGGAGCACCTTTATGCGCTGCGTCAGGTTGGCCGTGTGCGCTTCCTCTTCTACCATCTTGATCGCCCTGACCGCCAGTTTTATTCCTTCCGGAGTCCTGCCGGTCACGACGACTATGCCGTTCTGCCCTATCAGCACCCGAGTTTGGGTCGCCTGCTCTATCGTCTGTATCATCGAGCCGCGCTTGCCTATCAGCCGGGGGACTCGAGTCGCGGATATCTTTAGCGCCTCGCCCCTCGGGATCTTGCCCAAGTCGCGGTCCTGGACCGTCAGCATCGGGTCGGGGG